>JADJQM010000003.1:0-371340 GCA_016712715.1 Rhodospirillaceae bacterium | reverse complement strand
CTCGGTAATCAAATATCCTGCCGCCTCAATGGCTCGGAGATGGCGTTGAATCTGGCGCCGCGACAATCCCAAACGCGCTGCGATTGTAGAGACCGACGGAAAGCAAACACCTCCAGCGTCGGCATATGTTCCGAGTGCGGCCAAGACCCGGAACGCCTCGGCGGAAATCGACCGATCAAACGCCGCCGACGCGGCTATTTTTGTATAACGCCCCATCACGCGTCTTCAACCCGGTTGCCGCCTGCCAGCGGCACCGGGTTCTCTATTTGCGGATCGGGCGGACGACCGAAATGGTTTGCGCTTTCTAGAAAAACGGATTTGTTTTCAGTGAAAGGGGCAAGGGCAGGTTGCGAACCTACCGCCTTGGTTTGTTTGAAGGGCTGTACTCCCTCCGGGCCCACCATCTTCTTCCCTGGGCGACACAGCCCATCCCAATGGAACGCCGCATCGCAAGCTGAGATCCGATGCCTGCCCAGCAAAGGGCCGCGTAGCATGACCCGATTCATATGGCTTCCCCGGTCAAGCCAAGGCAGAATTGCCATTCTCGATTGAGTGGCCAGCGCGCCATTCTGTCGCTTCAAGAAACTGCAACGACCGAAATGGGAGAGACATAATGTCGATGTCGGAACGTGATCGCGCCCTGGGCATGGACCGCAAGATAAGCCGCCGCGATTTCATGAATGGCGTTGCCGTCACGGCCGGGGCTCTTGCAGCCTATGGCGCCGGTATGACCGCGCCGGGCGCGCGTCGTGCGATGGCGGCCGATGCCGCTTATCCCCCCAGCCTCACGGGCCTGCGTGGTCACAATGTCGGGGCGATGGAGGTGATGCATGCGTTGCGCGACAACACCTTCTGGCAAAAGGCCGGCACGCCGGAGCCCGTGGACGAGAGCTACGACCTTGTCGTCGTCGGCGGCGGCATCAGCGGTCTTGCGGCAGCCTATCTCTACCGCCAGCAACACGGGCAGGACGCCAAGGTCCTGGTTCTGGAGGCGCAGGATGATTTCGGCGGCCATGCGCGCCGCAACGAATTCACCGCAGGCAATGGAAAGAAGCTGATCGGCTATGGTGGATCGCAATCGCTGCAGACGCCAAGCTATTTTTCACCCGCGGTAAAGAAACTCCTCGCCGATATCGATATCGATACCGAGAAGTTCAAAGTGTTCTATGACAGCGACTGGTCGGAGAAGCGGGGCCTGGGCGAGGCGGTGCTGTTCCGCAAGGAGGTGTTCGGTGCCGACAAGCTGGTGAAGCAAACCGAGAAGGCTGCCGAATGGGTGCCCGAAACGCCGCTCAACGAGCAGGCAAAAAGGGATCTCATCGAGCTGCTCGATGCCCCGCGCGATTACCTGCCGGAAAAATCGCGCGAAGAGAAAATGAAGATCCTCTCCGAAACCACCTATGCCGATTTTCTCACCAAGATCTGCGGCTATGACCCGCAATTGGTCGCCTATTTCCAGAACTCGACCGAAGGCTATTTCGGCATGGGTATCGACGGCACAACCGCGCTCGACGCCTGGGGCAACTGGAATCCGGGCTTCGACGGCATGGATCTCGGCGACAAGGCCTATAAGACGATGAGCCCGAGTGGTCGTCTCGCACTCACCGATCCCGACCCCTATATCTTCCACTTTCCGGACGGCAATGCCGGTGTCGCCCGTGCCCTGCTTCGTGCCCTCGTTCCGGATGCCTTCCCGGTCCGCGGCATGGAAAGCCTCGCCACGGCATCGGTGGACTATGCGATGCTTGACCGGCCGGAGAATGCCGTGCGCATTCGGATCAATGCGCCGGCGATGCGCGTGAAGCATGACGGGCCGATTGCCGATGCCCGTGAGGTAGAGGTCACTTACCATCATGATGGCAAATTGCACGCTGTCAGGGGTGGGCATGTGGTGCTGGCCTGCTGGCACCGAGTCATCCCTTATCTCACCGATGAACTCGGGCAAGAGCAGATTGACGCGCTCAACGACCAGGTGAAGGTGCCGTTGATCTATACCAATGTGCAACTGCGCAACTGGGAGGCGATGGCGAAACTCGGTATTGGCGGCTTCGAATGCCCGTCCGGTTTCTGGGATGGGGCGTCGATCGACTTCCCGGTCAGCATGGGCGACTACAAATTCGCGGAGAACCCCAGTGATCCGATCATCCTGCATCTGTCGAAAGTGCCGCTGACCGGCGAAGCGGGTGTTTCAACCCGCGAACAATGTGCCGCGGGTCGACAGTCGCTGGTGACGATGAGCTTTGAGGAGATGGAGCGCGAGATCCGCGACATGCTGACCCGCGCGCTGGGCGAGGCCGGCTTCGACCCGGCGCGGGATATCGAAGGCATTACCTGCAATCGCTGGTCCCACGGCTATGCCTATGAATATATGCGTCCCTGGGATGGATACTGGCCGGATGGCGAATTGCCGATCGTCAAGGCACGGCAGCCCTGGGGCCGCGTCGCCATCGCCAATTCGGATTCTGGTGCGTATGCCTACGCCCATTCGGCCATCGATCAGGCGGCGCGTGCGGTACGCGACCTGCTTGGACATGCAGACGGCCTAGCCGCGTTTGCTGATTTCCCCGGCCCGCCCAGGGACATGCTGGAACTGTAAAAAGGTGGCCTGCCGGGATGCCACGTGCTGCCCGGCAGGCCCTTATCTTTTTTCAACCTCAGCATAGATGATGACCATGTCGACGTTTTCCCTGTCCGAAGAAAGGGGAAGCAACAGGCCCTCGGGCTCGCGCAACCAGCCATCGGGAGAAGGCAGCGGGTCCCAATCATAGACCAGCTTCTTTTCCTCTATGACCAGGCGATAATTCTCCAATACGTCCACCAGCGACGAGCCGATAAAGCCTTCCTCGACGGTCATTCCCGTCACGTCGCGACCTCGGAGTTCCATCATCTTGGTGCCGATGAGGCGATAAACGAGTTTGCGTGGATTATGGGCGACATCGATCAGCGAAATTCCCGGCAGCCACTGCTTCATCTCGATCGGATCAAGGTCGGCCCGAGAAGGCATGGCGCGGCCGTTTCGCTTCCCATCCCAATAGCGATAGAACGATGCGTCGCGTGGTGAGCAGCGCTCCAGGAATGCGAGCGATGTCTCTCTGGGATAATCTGTCGAGGGGGTGACGGTCGACATTCAGCGCCCTTTGATCATATGGCGGGATTGACGACCAATCTGCCAATTGCACAGACAGCATAAACGATCCGGTCAGAAGAAGGCCTTAAGAATGGTGACCTTTTCCACCCTCCCAAGGTCTACAGTCCTTCCGGGAAATGTCGATTGGGGGGTGAGAGCGTATCCCAGACGGCTCGAGCAGCCACACACAGCTGGACCCTAACGCGTCTTGGTGGTTCATCGCTGGTCGACGCATGTTCCGGGAATTCGCCCGTCATATCGCCGGTTGCGCCTATCTAAGTGCAGCCTTGATCGCCCGGATCGCCTGTCTGGTGCGGTGCTCGTTCTCGACGAGCGCGAGGCGGACATGGTCGTCGCCATATTCGCCAAAGCCGATCCCGGGCGCCACGGCGACACCGGCTTTTTCAATGAGCAGCTTGGAAAACTCCAGCGAGCCCAGTTCGCAGTAACGTTCCGGAATGGGTGCCCAGGCAAACATGGAAGCAGGCGGGGCCGGTACCGGCCAGCCGGCGGCGTTGAGACCCTCGATCAAAACGTCGCGGCGGCTCTTGTAGCGGGCGCGCATCTCGTCGATGCAATCCTGTGGCCCATTGAGCGCCGCGGTCGCGGCGACCTGGATCGGCGTGAAGGCGCCGTAATCGAGATAGGATTTGACCCGGGTCAAGGCACCCACCAGCCGCTGGTTGCCGGCGCAGAAGCCGATCCGCCAGCCGGGCATGGAATAGGTCTTGCTGAGCGAGCTGAACTCGACTGCTATCTCCTTGGCGCCGGGGATCTGCAGGATCGAGGGCGGCGGCTCGTCGCCGAAATAGATCTCGGCATAGGCGATGTCGGAGATGATGTAGATGCCGTGCTTGCGGCAGAAGGCGACTACCTCGCGGTAGAAATCGAGATCTGCGACCTCGGCGGTCGGATTGCTGGGATAGTTGACGATGACCGCCAGGGGCTTGGGCACCGAATGGCGGACGGCGCGGTCCATCGCCACCAGAAAATCCTGACCGGGACGAAACGGGATCGAGCGGATCGCAGCGCCGGCGATGATGAAGCCGAAGGCATGGATCGGGTAAGAGGGGTTGGGCGCCAGGATCACATCGCCCGGGCTGGTAATTGCCTGGGCGAGGTTGGCGAGCCCTTCCTTGGATCCCAAGGTGACGATCGCCTCGCGTTCCGGATCAATGTCGACATTGAAGCGGCGTGCGTAATAGGCAGCCAGCGCCTTGCGCAGTCCAGGAATGCCGCGCGAATTGGAATAGCGATGCGCGCGCGGATCCTGCAACGTCTCGGCGAGCTTGTCGCTGACATGCTTGGGCGGCGGTTGATCGGGATTGCCCATGCCGAAATCGATGATGTCGCGACCAGCGGCGCGCGCTGCGGCCTTCAGCTTGTTGACCTCAGCGAAAACATAAGGCGGCAGGCGTTTGGTGCGGTGAAACTCGTTGCTCATCTGCCGTCGAATCCCTGTGCGCGTTCGTGGCGGGTGGGCAGGCTCGCCCGCTTCCTTCTGCCTGTCAATTGCGGCACTTGCAGGCTATTTTACGGGCGTTCAAAGAACTTCAGGGGTGCCCTCATCGATAGCCTGCACCCAGTTTCAGGCACAATTCCTGATGGGATCTGAGTGATGTGCGGGCGGTGCTGGTTCTAGAAATTGCGCGCGCCTTCCTTCATGGGAAAGGTGCTCATGCCCCGCGCTTTGATTTCCTCGTCAATCACGGCGACTGTCTTTGCCTTCCCGGCGAGGACATAATGCGTCGCCGAAATGTAGAGACGCGTCCATTTGAGCAGATCGACGTCCAAGGGCGGTTTGGCGCTTTCAATCACCATGATCGCATTCTCGCGACGGTAGATATCGTATCTCATTGAACCCCAGCTCCATCCATTAGGCGTCATGCGTCGAAGGCGCCGTTCAATTCACGTTGGCCGAGGCCGGACTGAATTGGCATCAATCACTTGATTTTCACAGGAATGGAACCTCCGTGCAGCAAACTAGTTCCGGCTAGGGGCACGATCACTGCGTGCACTTGATATCAGGGAAATCCTGGCCTCGGCAGTTTCATGGCTAATGGCGAGTATCAAATGCCTTTTATGAACGTTCTGCTCCGGCAGGACCAAGACAGGAGATGGCTGATGGCTCGCTATGCCTTGTGGCGCCAAGCAGACGACTATACCTATACGGAACAGGCCATTGACGACGAGCAGGCGCTGATTGCCTTTGGCCAGTCCCTGGGCATGGAATTGTCGCTGCAGGGGGAGGGGCCGTGCCCCTATATGCTCGGTCGCCGCGAAGATGACGATCCAAGCAAGATGCCGCCGGTGGTGAACAGGGCGGTTTACAAGGTCGAGTAGCCCGAGTCGCAGCCCCCTTCCGGCCAGGAAATCGCTGGTACCAGTGCAATTTTGACGGTTTGCCGCAGCGAATCGTTGAATTGATCGTGTTGGTGTGGTCACCTGAATTGGATCAACCGCAAGACAAGGAGTTTACTGATCATGGCTAAAGCAGCCGCGGCCAAAAAAGCCGCCCCGAAAGCCGCCGCCGGCAAACAAGCCGTCGTCACTTTGAAGCATCTCGCGGCCGAAGCCGCCGAGGCGCATGAACTGCCGAAGAAGCAGGTCGAGACGATCCTGACGGACGTCATCGCATCGGTTGCCAAGCAGCTCAAGAAGGGCTCCAAGATCCGCCTCGTCGGCTTGGGCATCCTCCAGGTCCGCAAGCGCGCCGCGCGCATGGGCCGCAACCCGGCCACCGGCGAAGCCATCAAGATCAAGGCGTCGAAGAAGATCGCTTTCCGCGCCGCCAAGGAACTGAAAGAGTCGATCTAAACCCGAACTTTCGTGATCGTCCGTTAGTCGACCCTCCGGTGATTCCCACCCTAAGTCGATGACTGACAGCAGAGCCCGCTTGCGGCACCGGCATTCCCGGTGCGGAGCGGGTTTTGTATTTGGGAGAGCTCTGTGCGGATATCCGAGGTTGATCGTTCCTTGCCACAACGGGCGCGAACACTCGGATTCATGCCGGGGCAATTGCCCACTGGTGCGTTGAATGCGATCACTGATGTGGCGGGCGTCCGGGTTGGACATGTGACCCTTCAGGAGGGCGATCGAACCCGCACCGGCGTCACCGCAATCCTGCCGCATGGCGGGAACCTTTATCAGGACAAAGTGCCGGCCGGGCTCGCCATCCTGAACGGCTACGGCAAGCTCGCCGGGTCGACCCAACTCCTGGAACTGGGCGAGCTGGAGACACCGATCATCCTGACCAACACCCTGGCGGTAGGGCGGGCGATCGAGGGCGTCAATCGCTGGACCCTGGCCCAACCCGGCAATGAGCGGGTGGGATCGCTCAATGCGGTGGTGGGCGAGACTAATGACGGTCGGCTCAACGATATCCGTGCGGCCCTTCCGACGGCGGAGCAGGTGATCGCGGCGATCGACAGCGCCAAGACCGGCCCGGTCGCGGAAGGATGTGTGGGGGCCGGGACCGGCACCGTTGCCTTCGGGCACAAGGGCGGTATCGGCACCAGTTCCCGCCGGGTCGAGGTCGCCGGTATGGCCTATGATCTCGGCGTCTTGGTGCAGTCCAATTACGGGGGCGCCTTGCGCATCGATGGGCGCGATCGGCGCGCATGCACCGCCGCCGATACGGATGGGTCCATCATGATCGTGCTTGCCACCGACGCGCCGCTCTCGGATCGCAACCTCCGGCGCCTGGCCGAGCGTTGCTTTGGCGGCCTGGCGCGAACCGGCGCCGCGCTCAGCAACGGATCGGGGGACTACGCCCTGGCCTTTTCGACCGCCGAGACTGTGCGCCGCACGCCGGCGCGCCGGGGACAGGTGGCAACGATTGCCGATCTTCCCAATGATCAGATGTCGCCCCTGTTCCTCGCCGCGATCGAGGCCACGGAGGAGTCGATCCTGAACTCCCTGTTCATGGCCGTGACGACGGCCGGTTTCGACGTGGCGCGCCAGGCATCGGTGACCGTCAAGGCCCTGCGGTCAGCCTAGGTAGCGCGCCCGCTCCCCGGCGGCGAGGTCGCGGGCATGATCCGCCGAAATGCCGAGATCCCGCAGGATGTGCGGCGAGAGCGATTCCAGGTCCACACGGTGCTCCTTGCCGGCGCTTGCGGGGCGGCCGCCGAGTTTGGCGAAATGGCATAACGTCGATCTGATCAGGCGTGACATCAGGCCGTTGACGCGCGCCACTCTCATATTCTGCTCCATGACCCAAGCCCTCGATTGATGTGGATAAGGCCGAAGAGCCCTTATCTGTCCGTTTCAATTTGTGCTGGACAGGCGGACAAAACAAATCGATCCTGTTGGGTAATCCATTAACAGTCTTTATGAATAAACCATGTCGAGGCTGCCCCCGCTTGCTGCCATTCGTGCCTTCGAGGCCGCTGCCCGCCATGGAAGTTTCACCAAGGCAGCGGCCGAACTGGGCATGACCCAGGCCGCGGTCAGTTATCAGGTGAAGCAACTGGAAGACCGGGTGGGGGCACCGCTGTTCCTGCGCCAGGCCCGCAAGGTCGTTCTGTCGGAGGCTGGCAAACGCCTGGCGCCGGGGGTCGCTGAGGCATTCCAGCGCCTGACGCTGGCCTTTGATGCGCTCCGCCGCACTGATGAGGGTGTCCTGTCGGTGACGGCGGTCAACACTTTCTGCACCAACTGGCTGGTGCCGCGCCTGGGCACCTTCCAGATCTCGCATCCCGAAATTGCCGTGCGCCTCGATGTGTCCTCGCGCTGGATCAATTTTGCGCAGGAGGAATTCGATGTCGGCATTCGCAGTGGTGACGGCACCTGGCCAGGCCTTGTCGCCCATAAACTGATGGGCTTCGAAGTGACGGTCTTTGCCAGTCCCGATTTCCTGGCGCGCGCCGGCCGCATCGAGAAGGCGGAAGACCTGCTGCGCCTGCCGCTGCTCGATTGGACCGATAATGCCTGGCGACGCTGGTTCGCCGCGGCGGGGATCCAGAACCCGCAACCCACCTCGATGCCCGCCATGATGGCCGAGACGCAGCAATTGCTGGGCAGTGCCGCCGTCACCGGACAAGGTATCGCGTTGCTGACACCGGCTTTTTTCCGAGCCGATATCGAAGCTGGCCGGCTGGTCCAGGTGCTGCCGATCGTGGTGAAAGAAAAGCTCGACTACTGGCTGGTCTATCCGCAGGAACGACGCAACGTGCCGAAGATCCGCGCCTTCCGCGATTGGTTGCTGGAGCAGGTGGCGCTGGACAGCTAGCGCATCAGACGCCGGTCAGGCGGCGGAACGCGCGCCAGGTTTTCATCGGATGCTTCAGCTTGCGCAGGGCGCGCGTGACCGGCAGATGGACGCGCGTATCCTCGAGTTCCAGGCCGATGCGCTGGATGCGCCCTTCCTTGGCCTCGCGTACGACCAATTCGATCTCGCCCAGTTTGAAGCGATCGCCGGCGACGACATGCTCGCCCAGGCGGTCATGCAGGAAGTCGCCCAGCGACCGGCCCTTGGCGTCGATTCCCAGTTGCAGCCCATACATCAACGCGAGGTCGGTGGCCGGCGTCGCGGCATCGAATACGAATTCGCCGAAGCCAGCCGGTGCCGCCGGCTCATCCGCTTCATGATAGGCGAAGTTCTGATGGAGCCCGGCAATCTCGGCCGGCGGGGCGATGGCGATGACGTAATCCTCGACCCTGGGGCGCGTTTCGCGGAACAGGACGATGGGCGCCGACTCACGGATCACGCTGATGATTTCCGCCTGTCGGGGAAGATCGATCTCGCCGTAATCATAGTTGAGGACGCGGGCACCCTCCTGGACACGGAAGCCAGCGAGTTCGCGCGTCGCGCCATGTCCCAGGCTGATGTCGAGATCCTGGGCATGGGGGGCTGCCGCCGGCACCTCGAGGCCGAGGAAACGGGCAGCGCGGCCCACGGTCCAGCCCTGGACCAGGAGCGAGGTGAGCACCGCCACGAAGGCCACGTTGAAATAGACCTGGGCGTTGGGGACGCCGGCCAGGATCGGGATCGAGGCGAGGAAGATGGGTACCGCTCCGCGGAGACCCACCCAGGCCACGAAGCCGCGCTCGCGCCAGTTGAAGCGGAAGGGCAGCAGGCTCATCATCACCGCACCAGGCCGCGCGATGATGATGAGGCCAATCGACAGCGCCAGGGCCGCCGCGAGATCGGCGAGGAGGGCCGAGGGTGTCACCAACAGGCCCAGCATGAGGAACATGGCGATCTGTGCCAGCCAGGCCAGGCCGTCAAGGAAACGCATGATCACCTGCTGGGCGCGGTAAGGCGCCTGGGCCAGCATGACGCCCGCCACATAGACGGCGAGGAAGCCGCTCGCATGTACCGCGTTGGTGCCACCGAAGATGAGGAGGGCGCCGGCCGTGGCCAGCACCGGGTAGAGTCCGGCACTGAGGGTCAGACGCTGCAGCAGCCAGCGGAGGCCGAAGCCGCCCGCGGCGCCGATCAGGCCACCCCCAACCAGTTCCAGGATGAAACTGCCCAGCACATACCAGCCCGAGGTCGCAGCGCCCATCTGCAGCACATGGACGGCGGTCAGCGTGAGGAACACGGCCATCGGGTCGTTCATGCCGGATTCGAGCTCCAGCGTGCCGCCGACGCGGGCGTTGACGGCGACACCCTGGCCATGGAGCAGCATGAAGACGGCCGCGGCATCCGTGGAGGCCAGGATGGCGCCCATCAGGATTCCCTCCAGCGGATGCATGCCCATGACCAGAACGGCCATGCCGGCCATGCACAGGGCGGTCAGCAGCACACCGACCGTTGCCAGGGTCAGAGACGGCCAGAACACCAGCCGGACCACTTCCCGCGGGGTGCGCAAGCCACCTTCGAACAGGATGATGGCTAGTGCGATAGACCCCACCGCGAAGGTCGTCTCATAGCTTTCGAATTGCAGCCCGAGCAGGCCCTCCTCGCCGGCCAGCATGCCCAGGACGAGGAACACCAGCAGCAAGGGTGCCCCAAGCCGAGAGGAGATCTGTCCCAGGAGGATGCTGACGAGGGCCAGGAGCGCGCCCAGGAAGATCAGCTGGTTGATGAATGCCAAATCGAGGTAACCTCTTATTTCCGTGCTTGAATTCTCGTCCCGGATGATTGGCCGGACAATGGTCCTCGAACACTATAGCGGTCTCCTTCGTCACCTCGCAAAGGGCGATCACGGGGGTTGGCCTCTTTCATCGCCGGTCTGGCAGAACGGATTTCATCCGGCGGCCATCCTTTGCTAGGATCGTCAGCAGTTGAACGCCGGGGATGACCAGCAATGCTGAGGATGGCGCAACGTCGATGGGTGCGGTCCTTGTTTGCGGCTGTCCTTGGCCTGTCGATCTTGCCGATCTGCGCGGTCACCGCTCTGGCCCAGGGCGAGGCGACCTCCCCGATCCAGTTGGTCTTCGCGACCGAACTGGCCCCGCTCTCCTTCGAGAAAGCCGGCGAGGCCAAGGGCATCCTGATCGATATCGCGCGGGAGGTTTTTGCCGTTCGCCTGGAGCAGCCGGTCGTGACGACGCTTTACCCCTGGGAACGCGCCCAGCAGATGGTCAGGTCCGGGGAAGCCGATGGTTTCATCACGGTCGCCACGACAGAGCGTGACAGCTATGCCAATTGCGGCCGCATCCCGGTCCTGCGCGCTGACCTTCACCCGATCATACGGCCAGACAGTCCACAGCGCACCGATATCGAGGCGGCGCGGAATCTGGCCGATCTCCGCCAGTTCGATATCGTCAGTTATTTCGGCAATGGCTGGGCAAAACAGAATCTGGCTGGGCACAAGGTATTCTACGCCCAGGACTTCCAGTCATCCCTCTATGGCCTGGCGCAGGGGCGCGGTGATCTGGCCCTGGGCACCACCACTTCCGGCGCCCATTACATGCGCGAACCTGATCTGGCCGGCAAACTGGTGATGCTGCCGCTGGTCGTCGACACCTTCGAATATGTCCTGTGCTTCAGCAAGAACTCGCCCCACGCGGCGAAGCTGTCGGAGTTCGAGCGCGTGCTGGAAGTCATGCGCATGGATGGCGGCTATGCCCCCATCCTGCAGGGTTACGGCATGGCGGCCGACGCGGTCTATTGAAGCTGCCTTCCCGGCGGTCTGGGAATCAGCCGCGCGTCACCAGCGTGCCGATGCCTTGGGGCGTGAAGATTTCCAGCAGCATGGAATGCGGCACGCGGCCATCCAGGATGACGGCTGCCTCGACGCCGCTCTCCACCGCACTGAGGCAGGTCTCGAGCTTCGGGATCATGCCGCCCGAGATCGTGCCGTCGGCCGCCAGCGCCCGCACTTCGCCGGCGGTCAGCTGCTGCACCAGCTGGCCCGACTTGTCGAGCACGCCGGGGACGTCGGTCAGCATGAGGAGGCGCGAGGCGCCGATGGCGGCGGCGATGGCGCCGGCCGCCGTGTCGGCATTGATGTTGTAGGTCTGGCCATCGGGGCCGAAGCCGACCGGGGCAATGACCGGGATGACGCCGGCCTGTTCCAGCGAGCGGATGATGCTGGGATTGACCTTGTCAGGCTCGCCCACCAGGCCGAGGTCGACGCGCTCGCCATCCTTGGTCATCTCGGTCTTCTTGGCATGGAGGAGGTTGTCGTCCTTGCCCGAAATGCCGACAGCCCGGCCGCCAGCCGCATTGATCGCCGCCACAATCTCCTTGTTGATCGAGCCGGAAAGGACCATCTCGACCACTTCCATGGCCGCGGCGTCGGTGACGCGAAGTCCATCGATGAAGCGCGACTGGATATTGAGCCGCTTCAGCATCTCGCCGATCTGCGGCCCGCCGCCATGGACCACCACCGGAAGGATGCCGACCTGGCGCAGCAGCGTGATGTCGCGGGCGAAGATATCGGACAATTCCATGTCCACCATGGCATGGCCGCCATATTTGATGACAAAGCGCTTGCCGGCATATTTCTGCATATAGGGCAGCGCGTCGGTCAGCGTCCGCGCGGTCTTCAGCCAGTATTTGGTGTCGGTGATGCTCATCTCACGCCTTTGCTGCCCGGTTCGTCCCTGGTGGGGGAAGGTGAAGGAGGGGATCATTCGGGGCGCAAGTTGCGGTCGGGGGGCGGTAAAATCAAGTGGGAATTGTATGGGGAGGGTGAGCCACCGGCCAGAACCGAACGGCGTCCACCTTCCGCTGTCAGGGCCTGCGACGCCGGGCCAGCCATGCGTTTGTGGGCGGGTAAGCGGGTGGCGTCCGGGAATTCGCGCATTCCCCGTCTGGATTGGGATCGCAGCCTTCCCAGGAAGCGGCGGAAGATGCCCGGGGAGCATCTCCGGTTCGGTGATGCGCGCGCCTTGACGAGCTAAAGTTCTCCGATAAATTGAGGCCCTGATGGTGAGAATTCTTCGGTTCGAGGTGGCATGCGGCTTAAGTGGAAACCTGCGAGAGGGCAGGAATTCCACTCTGACTCCGATTTTCCATTCGTAAGATGGTGGCCAAAATGGCTTGGTATGTTGAGGATTTCAGCGAGTGGGAGAGGCGTTACAGCCCACAATTCAACGTCGTCCCCTCGACGAACTGGTTTAAAGGCCAGGATCTCGAGAGCGGCGCCTTCGTTGAAGGCTATTCGGACCAAGTTCTACGAGCTGTGCAGGTGAGTTCCCATAAGGTGTTGCCAGACTTCTTCAGGGTTGGGATTCTGCCAGTCTGTTCGGATACTTTCCGCTCAATCGTGGAGATACTCGAACCCAACGTTCATCAATTCTTCCCGATAGAGTTCGAAGGGAATGGAAGTGGCACGAGCGATCCGAAGTGCTTCGTCTTCAACGCTCTAAATGCACTTGACGCAGTCGTTGTCGAAAAGTCGTCCGTCTACTTGCATGAGTGGGAGGCGATGTCCGGTAGCGGAAAGATGACACGATACTCCCGCGTTGCGATAAAGTCGCCACGTGGCTTAGTCCTGAAGAAGGATCTCGTGCAGGGGAAACACATGTGGCGCACATCAAACGTGCTTCCCCGCTTGCTGTTCTTTTCTAACGAACTGATGAGAGCTGTTGAAGCAGCACGGCTTGAGAGACTCACCGTCTTTCCTGCGGCCGAAGAGTAGTTCGTGAAGAATCGAGGTCAGAGTGAGATTATGAAGAATTGGGGTCAGTGAAGAATTGGGGTCAGAGTGAGATTATTGGCGACCGCCGCATCGCCGTCGATGATGCAAGGACTACCCGATAGGCCGCGTTCGACACCGATATACAGGCATTCATCAAAATGAAATACGTGAGGATAGAGATGGTGATCGTATCAGCAGTCGAGACAACTGTGCGGTGTGTTGTCACGGTAGTTTGTTTTGCGGCGACCCTCTATCTACTCGCCCTGCTTGATTGCGCGACGAAGCCTGGGTTGCGCGCCGACAACAACGGCAATGTGTCGCTAGAAGTTCCGGCTCCTTACGACGTTCTTCGCTCGATCGTCAGCACAGCCGATGTGCCAGATGGAGCTACCTGGGACGAGTTGTTGGACCGCGGCGTCGTTCAGAAACGTGTGGAGCCGGTTCGCATCTATTTTGAGAATGGACCGGGTATCAAGTTCGAACATATCACGGGCCTTATAGAAGCCCAGATCCTGCCTTTGCTGGCTTCGGTGCATAAGGCCACAGGTTTGAAATTCGATTGGGTTCATAGCCTGGACAAACAGACACAGTGATCGTCTTTGCGGACAAGCCTTCGCACGGATTGGATGCGCTCGGCGAAGCTCGGCTGCTCAAATGGCTGAGCGTTGATCGGGAGGAGTTTGATCTGGTTTTGGAGCCATTTCAGAGTGACCTCAGTGAGTGCTTTAGATTTGTGGTAGCGCCGAATGGCACGATCATTCGTGCCGTAGGCTTTGTCTCTGTCGGCCAATCGCCGCCATCCGAGGAAAATTGCATTGCCAAGAACTTGCTCTTTGCGATTGGTCTGAAAGGGCCGGCGAGCGGGCCTTCTGCAAAGAACATGGAGTATTCAGCCAGGGAGATCGAACTCCTGGATAAACTGGGCCTGGAGACGCTTTACGGCCGCAATGTTCAACCGGGCATGAAACTGCGAGAAGTACTCAGCATGAAAGCACCGATTGAACAACAGTGAGGCATCCACAAACGAGTGATGCATCATGAATTACGTTCCGACGGATCTGAAGTTCAACCGCGGTTCTTCTCACGCAACTCCCCTGAAGGTGGGAGGCGTAAATGGAGGCCCTACCCTTGCGCAGCCAAGGTGGCCAGGCTGTCGCGGAGTTCGCTCATGCCGTAGCCGGTCTCGGAGCTGGTGACCAGGATCTCCGGGTGCGCTGCTGGGCGCTTGGCGATCATGGCGGTGTACTTCTTGCGGTTGGCTTCGAGCGCCGAGGGCTTCAGCGTATCGGCCTTGGTCATCACCGCCTGGTAGGAGAGGGCGAACTGGTCGAGGAGGTTCATCAGCGCCTCGTCGCTCTCCTTGAAGCCGTGGCGGCTGTCGATGAGGAGCAATAGGCGGCGGAGATTGGCGCGGCCGCGGACATAGCCCTCGATCAGCTGCGACCATTCGGCGACCTTGGAGCGGCCGACCTTGGCATAGCCATGGCCCGGCATGTCCACGAGGACCAGCTCGCCGTTGAGGTCGAAGAAGTTGAGCTGCTGGGTGCGGCCCGGGGTCTGTGAGACGCGGGCCAGGGCCTTGCGGCCCGTGAGCGCGTTGAGGAGGCTCGACTTGCCGACATTCGAGCGACCGGCGAAGGCGATTTCGATCGGCCCCATCGGCGGCAATTGGTCAAGCTTCATGGCGCCCGCCACGAAGACGCATTCGCGCTGGAACAGCTTGTCGCCGATGCTGCGTTCGCCCGCTTTCCGTTCGCCGCTCACTCTGTCAACTTTCTCAACAGGTCAGGCCTTGGCCTGACGCTTCGCCTTGGCCTTGTCCTGGCTGTACATGATGTATTTCTGCTGGGCGATCGAGAGCGTGTTGTTCCAGGCCCAGTAGATGACGAGACCGGCCGGCATCGTCCCCAGCATGAAGGTGAAGACGAACGGCATGATGGCGAACATCTTGGCCTGCACGGGATCCGGCGGCGTCGGGTTGAGACGCATCTGCGCCCACATGGTGAAGCCCATGATCAACGGCCAGACACCGATCGAGAGGAAGTGGATGAGCGTGCCGAGGACCGGGGTGTGGAGATAGAGTGCCGGCTCCCAGGGAATGAGGCCGAAGAGATTGAGGAAGGTGGTCGGGTCCGGCATTGAGAGATCATGGATCCAGCCGAAGAACGGCGCCTGACGCATGTCGATGGTGACGTAGAGCACCTTGTAGAGCGCGTAGAAGACCGGGATCTGCACCAGGATCGGCAAACAGCCAGCGGCCGGGTTGACCTTCTCCTTCTTGTAGAGCGCCATCATCTCCTGCTGGAAGCGCGCCTTGTCCTCGCCATACTGCTCCTTGAGGGTGGCCATCTGCGGCTGCAGCGCCTTCATCTTGCTCATGGACGCATATGATTTGTTGGCGAGCGGGAACATGACCGCCTTCACGCAGACGGTGAGCAGCAGGATGGCGAGGCCCATATTGCCGATATAGCGCACAATCCAGTCGAGGAAGGCATGGAGCGGCTTGGTCAGGAAGAAGAACCAGCCGAAATCGACCGCGCGCTCGAACAAGGGGATGTTGAGCGTGTCGCGGTAATGCTCCAGCAGGCTGACTTCCTTGGCGCCGGCAAAGATCTGGTGGGCAAAGCTTATCGACCCGCCACCGGCCGGCACATCTCGCATCTCGGCGGTGTAATCGGCCTGGTAGGAATCGAATTTCGGCTCATAGAGATAGCGCGCGTTCAACTTGGCATCTGCCGGGGCCACCTGGGCCACCAGCCAATACTTGTCGGAAATGCCGACCCAGCCGCCGGTGCTGGTGAAGTTCAGCGATTTCGCTTCATTGGCATCGGCATCGACAGCCTGATCCTTGACGGTGCCGTACTTTTCTTCATTGAGGGTGCCGTCGAACACACCCATCGGACCTTCATGAAGGACATAGGTCTGGCTGGGTGACGGCGGCAGGCCAAAGCGCACGACGCGTGAATAGGGAGCGAGAGCGACAGTGGCGCCGCCATTGTTGGCGACCGATTCCTCGATCTTGAACATGTAGCCGTCATCGACCGAGATCCTGCGGGTGAAGACCAGGCCGGCGCCATTGTCCCAGGTGAGGGTGAGCGGCGTCTTGTCGGTCAGGGCCGAGCCAGTGGCGGTCCAGACGGTGTCGGCATTCGGTGTGGCGACGCCCGCGGCGGCGACCCAGCCGGTCTCCGCGATATAGCCGTGGAGCGAGTTGGCCGGGGTGAGCAGCACCACGTTGGGGCTGTTGGGCTCAATGGTGTCCCGGTAGTTCTTCAGGACGAGATCATCGATGCGGCCGCCCTTGAGTGCCACCGAGCCCTTGATCTTGGGCGCGTCGATGGTGATACGCGGGCTTTGCGCGAGCGCGCCTTCACGCGGCATCTGCTGGGTGACGCCGAGATCGCCCGGCGCCGTGGCAGTCGTGGCCGTGCTGCCGGTCGTGGCGGCGGCGGTGGTGCCGCTGGCTGCCTGCTCCAGCGCCAACTCGGCCTGCTGGGCTTCCTGCGCCGCGCGCAGTTTCTCGGCCTTCGGCATTTCGTAGAAGAACTGCCAGCCAAAGATGATCGCTGCCGACAAGGCGATGGCGATGATCATGTTCTTCTTGTCGGTCTGCGGCATCATGATGACGATCGAATCCCAGAAAGAGGTTTAGTGGCTGGACGAGACTTAATGGCCGGACGGGGCGGCCGAGTGACCGCACTGGTCAGAATGGTGGTGGTCGTTGGTGCCCGGCACCGGATCGTAGCCAGCACCGCCCCAGGGGTGGCAGCGGCCGAGACGGCGCAAGGTCAATGCAACACCCTTTATCAAACCATGCCGCTCGATTGCTTCGATGCCATAGGCCGAACAGGTTGGCTGATAGCGGCAGTTGAAGCCGAAGAAGGGCGACAGGGTCAGTTGGTAAAGCCGAATCGGCAGGATGCCAATCAACAACCACCAGGACCGGGTATTGGGGGAAATCATGACGTGGCCTGGATCGGCAGGGCGACGCCCAGGCTTTTTCAGACCTCGGCGGAAATCTTCCTTGAGGGCCGCATAATCGCGCACGACAGTGGCTGGGCGCGCAATCAGGACCAGATCGGTCGTGACCTCGGTCACCGCCGTCTCGCGCAGGACCTCAGCGGCAGCTGCCTTCAAACGCCGACGGGCCCGGTTGCGCGCGACGGCATTGCCGACCTTGCGGCTGGCGGTGAACCCTAAGCGGATGGAAATGGCGTCGGATGGTGCAACGTCGTTCGCGCGCGCCTGCAACACCAGACCCGGCGCCACCCATTTGCGGTTAGCAGCCGCGGCGGCCAGGAATTCGGCACGCCGTTTCAGGCGGCCGATGCGGGTCATCGCGCGGGAACTGACTTTACGGCAGCGACAGGGAACAAGGTCAGCGCCAGATTAGGCGCTGAGACGCTTGCGGCCCTTGGCGCGACGCGACGAGATGACCTTGCGGCCGCCCACAGTCGACATACGCGAGCGGAAGCCATGACGGCGCGCGCGGACCAGCTTGCTGGGCTGAAAGGTACGTTTCACGTTAAATCTCCAAGAATTCAATCAGTTGTGGTTTGGCGCGGCTATATAAAGAAAGCCCCGGCCAGAGTCAATCAACCGGCCACCGAAACGGCCGCAAGGCGCTGCTTATAGGGGATCACAGCGGCGCCGTATAGTCCTGGTGTTCTCACACCATGATATATCGATTGCGTTGAGCTGTTGACGCCAGATTGGCGGCCGTTCAGCCGCGCTGTGGCGAAAGCACCGATGTCGGTTTAGGGTCTGCCGCCACCGATCGATTCCTGCCCTCCCGAGACTGATTTGAGCCAAGCCCCCCGCATCACCATCATCTTCAATCCCATGGCCGGCCGCCACCGCCGCCTGGTGCTGGAGGATGTCTGCGACCGGCTGACGGCCCGCGGCTGGGCGGTCGAACTGAAGCCGACCGCTGCCAGGGGCGATGCCGAGCGTTTCGCGGCCGACATCGCCGGTCTGCCGGCGGTGGCCCGGCCCGACCTCCTTGCCGTCGCCGGCGGCGACGGGACGATCGGCGAGGCAATCAATGGCCTGGTCTCTGCCAACCCCCAGACCCCCATGCCGATCGGCCTCATTCCCATGGGCACGGCCAATGTCCTGGCGGCGGAGATCGGCCTCACGGTGAATCCCGACGCCATTGCCGCGGCTCTCGATGCGCGGCGGACGCAGGCCATCCATGTCGGGCTTGCCAATGGCCGAGCCTTCACGCTGATGGCGGGTGTCGGTGTCGATGCCCATGTGGTGGCGGGGCTTGATGTGGCGTTGAAGCGCCGCATCGGCAAAGGGGCTTATATCGTCGGGGCGGTGAAGCAACTCTTCCGTTTTGGTTTTCCGGCCTATCGCGTGCGGGTCGATCAGGGGCCGATCCTCGACGCCGCCTCGGTCATCGTTGCCAAGGGCAGATTCTATGGCGGCAGGCATATCGTGGCGCCACGCGCCCGGCTGGGTCAGCCCTCGTTCCAGGTCTGTCTGTTCGAGCGCAGGGGCCCCTTTCACATGCTGCGCTACGCTCTGGCCTTGGCCCTGGGAACGCTACCAACCGCGCGCGGCTATCGCATTCTTGAAGGACGTCACGTCGCCATCGATGGGCCCGCCCAGGACCCCATCCAGGGGGATGGCGACATCCTGGGCCAGTTGCCCGCGATCATCGAGATAGCACCGCAACCGATCCAGCTGGTGATGCCGGCCGGCTTCAGGCCGTAAAGCCTGACCAGGCGGCCGGCTGATCGAGCGGGATCAGGGAGGAACGCGGTTCCTGCGGCTCGCTCAACAGTTTGACTGCAGTGAGGACCAGGGCGACCACGATCAGCACGGCCACCAGCGAGGCGCCAAGGCTAACAGTCTGGACAGGCTGCTCGACCTCAGGCTGGTCAAACAGGCGATGGGTTGAATCGGTCATTTTCGTCTCCGTCTTGCGGGGTTGATCGGCTTGACGAGAGAGATGTAATTGCCCATGATTGTTTTGAAAAATTGGTAGTTCTGAACGGATAGTTTCGAAAAATAGAACGATATGCAGATAACTAACCTCGACATGGATGTGTTGCGCAGTTTCGTCACCGGCACGGAGCTGGGCAGCTTTGCCAAGGCCGCCGACCGGTTGGGGCGGTCGCAATCGGCCATCAGCCTGCAATTGAAGAAGCTTGAGGAGCAGGTCGGCGAAAGCTTGTTGCGCAAGGACGGGCGTGGCCTCGCCCTGACAGCCTCCGGCGAGATTCTGCTGTCCTACGCCAAGCGCCTGCTGGAACTGAATGACGAGGCCCTGGCAGCGACCCGCGGCGTCGCGGTCGAAGGCTGGGTGCGCCTCGGCCTGGTCCAGGATTTCGCCGAGAGCTGGCTGCCGCAATTGTTGGGGCGCTTTGCCCGTGCCCACCCGCAGATCAGGGTCGATGTCCTGGTCGAACGCGGTGTCAATCTCGCGGTGGCGGTTGAGAAGGGGGAGCTGGATCTCGCCTTGTGCTGGGGCGATTATCCGAGCCCGCGCCGGCTTAAGGTTGCGGAGATTCCATTGCGCTGGATCGGGTCCAGCAATTTCAGGCAGGCGCCTGGCGAGCCGGTGCCGCTGCTGGCCTTCAAGCAACCCTGCACCTTCCGCACTCGGGCGATCGAAGCGCTTGATGCCGCCGGCATGCCGTGGCGCATCGCTTTCAACAGTCCCAGCCTTGCTGGTCTTTACGCGGCGGTTGAAGCCGGGCTTGGTGTCACACCGCGCACGTCGGAAGGGATTCCGTCGCGCCTGTGTGTTCTGGGTGCCGAGAGCGGCCTGCCGGCGATGAATTCGACGATCGATCTGTTCCTGCATGTCGGCATGGAAAATCCGCCGCCCGCCACGCAGCGGCTGCGCGAAACACTGCTGGAAACGCTGGCAACCGGTCTGGTCTCGCTTACGCCGCCGCGGGCAACAAAGGCGCGCGCCTGAGGAAACCTCGTCACTCCGAAGTCGAATCGCGCGACAGGCTGCGGGTCGCGGCTGTCGTGACCGGTACCATGGCCGGCAAGCGGCGGCGTCGGCTCTTGACGGGCATCGCGCCATAGACTTGCTTGGTGGCTTCGATGAGGATGGCGCCGGCCAGGCCCGGCATGGCGTGTCGCGCAAACTTTTCCCAGCCGGGGGCTGCCCGCAGCCACGAGCGGTTGCGAAAGGGCAGGAAGAAGAGGCTGCGGGCCGTGCGCAGCGGCGTGAACGAATGGTTGCGCAACAGGCGCGACAATTGCCCGGCGGAATAGGGTTGCCCAAAGCCGAAGGGCGACCGTTCCAGCTGCGCCCACAGGCTGCGGCGATTGGGCACCACCAGCAGCAGGCGACCGCCGCCGGCCAGCACGCGCCAGGCTTCGCGCAGCATGTCGCCAGGATGGTCCGATCCCTCCAGCCCATGCACCATCAGAATGCGGTCGACCGAATAATCCTGCAGCGGAAGTTCGGTTTCATCGGCAAGGGCGGTGAGGTTGGGCTCATTGTACGGCCAATGCACGACCCCTTGACCGGCCGGCATGATTGCGAGCACGCGCTCGGCTTCGCCGCGAAACTGCCGCAGATAGGGTGTCGCGAAGCCGAGGCCGAGCACCGATTGACCGCGCACATCCGGCCACAATTCGCGGATCCGCGCCCGCAGCAGCTGGCGCGTCACCGCGCCAAGCGGCGTCTGGTAGAAATCGCGGAGATCGACCACATCCTGAAACACGCGCCAACCTATCCGTGTCTGATCCTGTCTGCTTTGATTATGGCATATCCGCTGCTATCGTCAGCCCCAAAGTGATTTTGGAGCCAGCGCGATGCCGCAACAGCCATTAGAAATCGTTGTTTTTCCGATGCTCTCGGACAATTACGGCTTTCTGATCCATGATCCGGTCAGTGGCGCCACCGCCGTGGTGGACCCGGCCGAAGCAGCGCCGGCCCTGGCCGCCTGCGCGGAACATGGCTGGAAGCTCACGCATATCCTCAACACGCATCATCACGGCGATCATGTCGGCGGCAATCTCGACCTCAAGGCGCAAACAGGCTGCACGATCATCGGCCCGGCCTATGACAGGGATCGCATTCCCGGAATCGATATCGCCGTGGATGAGGCGAGCGGTGCCGATTTTGCCGGTCATCATGCACGGGTCTTCTTCGTACCCGGGCATACGCGCGGCCACATCGCCTACTGGTTTGCGGACGACCATGCCCTGTTCTGCGGAGACACGCTGTTCTCGCTGGGCTGCGGCCGCCTGTTCGAAGGCACGCCGGTGCAGATGTGGTCGTCGCTGCTCAAGCTGCGCGCTCTGCCGGACGACACGCGCATCTATTGCGCCCATGAATATACGCAGTCGAATTGCCGCTTTGCGTTGACCGCCGAACCGGAGAATGCCGCGCTGAAAGAACAGGCTGAACTGATCAAAGCGGCGCGCGCCGCCGGGCAATTCACGGTGCCGTCCACTCTGGCGGTCGAGAAGGCCTGCAATCCCTTCCTACGCGCCGATCAACCGACTCTGCGCAGGCGTTTTGGCGGCGAAGGCAGCAGTGATACGGAGATCCTCGGGGCGATCCGGGCCGCCAAGGATCGCTTCTAGCCGTTCAAACCAGATAATGATGGGTGTAGGCGATGATCATGTTGATCGCTTGCCCATCTTCGGACAGCGGCAGGATCACCGTCTGTTCGTTGCCGATGCGTCCGTCGGGTGTCACAAACCGACGCTGTTCGAAACGCGGTGCACGCCGCGCCACGACGTCGTCATAGGATGCAAGGGCAGCCTCGGCCGAGGTCGCAAAATAGCCATCGGTGACACCTTTTCCTGTGGGATCATTGCCACGCATCGCGACTTCGCGCGTACCCATCAATCGGTAAACGAACCGACGATCGTCATCGACGACATCGATGAGGGCAATGCCGGGCAAAAAGGGGATCATGTCGACAGGATCAAAGTCGCGGCGCGCCGGCATGGTGCGCCTTCCGCGCTTCCGGCACCAGAAATCATGGAACGCAACAATATCGGTGCAATAGGTGCCAGAGCGCAATGCGTCATCTGCCGTCGAACTGGCGATGTAGAGCTGTTCTTTGCCCGGCACGGCGTCTGACATGGTCTAGTGATCAACTCCAGCTTGGATCCAACTGGCAGCCTAGCCGAGGGCAAGCCTAAACCCAAGTGGAACCATGGCCCATGTACAGCGTTAGAAGCTTGTCGACATATTTACGTCAATTTTTGAACAATGGATCTATTGGTGCGGCGATGAACGCTGAATTTTCATGACGTTGCAGGAGAACCAAGACCTCCCGCCGCGCCCATATCTACTGGATGCGCGCGATTGGGCGCTTTTCCTGGATCTGGATGGGACGCTGCTCGATCTGGCTGCGTCGCCGGATTCGGTTTTCGTTCCCAACAACCTGATCGATATCCTGGCACAAGTGAGACGTGGATTGTCCGGTGCCTTGGCGATCATTTCGGGGCGACCGCTGCGCACCATTGACCGCTTGCTGCATCCGCTGCTCCTTGTAGCGGCCGGCGAACATGGCGCGGTGCTGCGTTGCCCGGATGGCGGCATCATCGAAGCCGAGTCCGAGACGGTGGTACCAGCCAAATGGCGCGAAGCGCTTCGTGTTGCCGCCGAGAACTGGCCAGGCGTTCTGGTTGAGGAAAAGTCCCACAGCATCGCGATCCATTATCGCCATAATCTGCCGGCAGCACTGCCGATCATGGCTATGCTGCAGGAGTTGATGGCGGGATGCGACGATTTCCAAGTCCTGCCAGCGGTGATGGCGCGTGAGTTGCGCCATCGGACGGTCAACAAGGGAAATGCGCTGACGACGTTGATGGCACAGCAGCCCTTTCGGGGCCGTCGACCGCTGTTCATCGGCGATGATGTGACGGACGAGGATGCCATTGCGGCCGCCGCACGATTGGGTGGTGTCGGCCTCCGCGTACCAGACGTGTTCGCGGGGGAGCCTGCGCGCGTCCGCGCATGGCTTGCCGAACTTGCCGCCAGCTTCGACCGCAATCCAGATCAAGTGGGAAAATAGATGGCGCAATTGGATCTGGGTGTCATCGGCAATGGGACCGTTGCAAGTCTGGTGGATCAAGCCGGGCGGCATCAATGGTTCTGTTTTCCCAGCTTTGACGGCGACCCGTTGTTTAATGCCCTGGTGAACGGGACTGAGCCAGCACACGGCTTTACCGATCTCGTCATTCGCGATGTCGCCACCACGACGCAATGCTATCAGCGCAACACCGCCGTGCTGGAAACCAACTTTACGGACAGTCAAGGCGGATCTTGCCGAGTGATCGATTTTGCACCGCGCTTCATGCGGTTTGGTCGTTTTTTCTGCCCGCCGATGCTGATCCGGCGCATCGAGCCAATCGGCGGCCGTTGCAAGATCACGGTGCGCATGCGACCCACCTTCGACTATGGCGCAACGGTGCCCAGGGTCAGCATTGGCAGCAACCATCTCCGTTTCGTTGCCGGCGACAGTACCTTGCGCGTTACTACCGACATGCCGGTGAGCTATCTCGCGGATGAAGTCGAATTAATGCTCGACCGCCCGGTCAATCTCATCATCGGTGGCGATGACCCGGTGCCTGAGGCGCCGCAAGCGCTGGTGACCGAGTTTCTCGACCAGACGCTGGCCTATTGGCGCGAATGGGTGCGTGATCTTGCGGTTCCGTTCGATTTCCAGGAAGCGGTCATTCGCGCCGCCATCACCTTGAAGCTGTGCACCTTCGAGGATACCGGCGCCATCGTTGCGGCACTGACCACCTCGGTGCCGGAGGCCGCGCATTCGGGCCGCAACTGGGACTATCGCTATTGCTGGCTGCGCGATTCCTACTTCGCGGTGACGGCACTCAACAGATTGGGTGCCACGCGCACCATGGAAAACCATGTGCGCTTCATCCTCAATGCGGTGCTGAATGCCGGCGTCTCGCCGGAGGTGCCGCTCTATCCGATCGTGCCGGGCAGCGATGTGACCGAGCGCAATGCCGATGCCTTGGCTGGGTTTCTTGGCATGGGACCGGTTCGCGTCGGCAACGCTGCGGTGATCCAACGACAGCATGACGGCTATGGTTCCATCATCCTCACCGCGGCGCAGATGTTCTATGATGAGCGCCTGCCGACCGTGGGCGATCTCGATCTCTATCGCCAGTTGCGGCCGATCGGCGATCTTGCCGCAGCCTCTGCCCTGGCGCCGGATGCGGGCCTTTGGGAGTATCGCGAGCGCGTCGGCGTGCACACCCATTCTGCCGCCATGTGCTGGGCGGCGTTGCACCGGTTGGGCCTCATCGCCGGGCCGGTGGGTGAGATCGCGGATCGCGACCGCTGGCTGAAGCTCGCTGCCGATTTGCGGACCACCATCCTGGAACGATCGACTTCTGCCACCGACGGCTGGATCGCCGGCGCCTTTGATTCGCAAGTGTGCGACGCCGCCGTGCTGATGCTGCCCGAGATTGGCCTGCTGCCTTACGACGATCCGCGCTTCCTGCGCACATTGGACATCATCGAGAAGCGGCTGATGCATAACGGTTTCATCATCCGCTACGACGAGCCCGACGATTTCGGCCGGCCGGAAACGGCCTTCCTGGTATGCAGCTGGTGGTTCATCGACGCGCTGGTGGCTGTCGGTCGGCGCGAACAGGCGGAGGATCTGTTTCGTCGGATCCTCGCCAGACGCAATCATCTGGGTCTCCTGTCGGAAGATCTCGACGGCATCGACGGCACGCTTTGGGGCAACTTTCCTCAAACCTTCTCGATGGTCGGCATGATCCTGTCCGCCATGCGCCTCAGCCGGAGCTGGGAGGAGGGCCTATGGCGCGCGTCGTAATCGTCTCGAACCGAGTACCGCTGCCCAATGAACGTGGCGCGCGCGCAGGTGGCCTTGCCGTCGGTGTCAGCGATGCGTTGAAAGATGGTGGACTCTGGTTTGGTTGGAGTGGCGAGATTTCCAAGGCCGCACTCAATCTGGTCCGCAAGGTAGAGGCAGGCGGGATCACTTATGCGACGATCGATCTGTCGCAGGAGGATTATGACCAGTTCTATGTTGGCTACGCTAATTCGACGCTTTGGCCCTTGTTCCATTTCCGCCTTGGTCTGATCGATTTCAAACGCGAGGATCTCGAGGGGTACTTCTCCGTCAATCGGACCTTCGCTGCCGCCTTGGCGCTGGAACTGCGACCGGACGATATCGTGTGGATTCATGACTATCACCTGATCCCTCTGGGTGCCGAGTTGCGACGGCTGGGCGTACGCAATCGACTCGGTTTCTTCCTCCACATTCCCTTTGTGCCTGCGAGTCTCTTTGCTGCCTTGCCGCAGGGCGAAACGCTGCTGCGCGCTTTCCTTGCTTATGACGTGGTGGGACTGCAGACCGAGGAGCATCGCCGCGATTTTCTCGATGCGGTGAAGCAGGTGCTGGGCATTGAGCCGGATCCGGATGGGCTGCTGGTGACTGCCGGTGGCTCCGCGCGCGCCATCGCCAATCCGATCGGCATCGATGCGCGTGCCTTTGCCGCCATGGCATCGAAGGCTGAACGCTCGACGGAAACAAGGCGGTTGCTGTCAAGCCTCGTTGGACGGTCATTGGTAATCGGGGTGGATCGGCTGGACTATTCGAAAGGCCTGCCGAACCGGTTCAGCGCCTTCGGCAAGCTCCTGCAGGATTACCCCGAGCATCGGCAGAAGGTGAGCTATCTGCAGGTCGCGGCAAAGAGCCGGGAAGACGTCTCGGAATATCAGGCGCTGCGTCGCGAGCTTGACCGCAAGGCCGGCAACATCAATGGCCGCTTTGCCGAGTTCGACTGGGTGCCCTTGCGCTATATGACCCGGCCGATGACCCGCCCCATGCTGGCGGGCTTCTACCGGGCAGCACGGGTCGGGTTGGTGACGCCGCTACGCGATGGGATGAATCTGGTGGCCAAGGAATTCATTGCCGCCCAGGACCATAACGATCCGGGCGTGCTGATCCTGTCGCGGTTTGCCGGGGCGGCCGAGGATCTGGCGGAAGCCTTGATCGTCAACCCCTATGACCCTGACGAGATCACGGAAGCGATGCACCAGGCACTGATCATGCCTCAGGATGAACGGCAGGATCGCATGGCGCATCTGCGCGCCCGCGTCTTCACCAGTACTGCGGAAGCCTATTGCCGCAATTTCCTCGCGGCACTTGCCGCCTAGGCGTCGACGCCGACACCGATCGGGCAGGAGACGCCCGTGCCGCCGAGGCCACAATAGCCGCCCGGGTTCTTGGCCAGATATTGCTGGTGATAGTCTTCGGCGAAATAGAAGGGTGGTGCCGCGGCGATTTCCGTGGTGATCGGATCTCGTGCACCCGCCTTGGCCAGCGCCGCCTGATAGGCATCGCGGCTGGCCAGTGCCAGATCATGCTGTGCCGTTGAATGGGTATAGATGGCGCTGCGATATTGTGTGCCGACATCATTGCCCTGGCGCATGCCCTGGGTCGGGTTGTGGCTTTCCCAGAAGGTCTTCAGCAGGGTCTCATATGACACCTTGGTGGGGTCATAGACGACGCGGACGGCCTCGGTATGGCCGGTACGGCCGCTGCAGGCCTCTTCATAGGTGGCGTTGGGCGTGAAGCCGCCCTGATAGCCGACGGCGGTCGCATAAATGCCCGGTACCTGCCAGAATTTGCGCTCCGCCCCCCAGAAGCAGCCCATGCCGAAATCAGCGACTTCCAGTCCGGCCGGGTAGGGCGGGGTCAGCTTATGGCCGGTGATCAGATGCGGGTTGGGCAAGGACATCGCGGTGGCGCGGCCGGGCAAGGCGGTCTCCGGGCTGGGCATCTCGACGGTCTTGCGGGCGAAACTGAACATCTGGGGATCTCCTCACGGCCTGAAAGGGCGAGGGCGATATATGGGGTGCCGATCGCGTCCTGCCAAGGCGGGACATTATCATGGATCGGCTCGGTCAGTGAAAATCGCGGCTGCGGGCAACGAGGGCGGGCCTTTCGGCGCGTTGCCGGGCATCGCCACCATTGGGCCGGGTCACTTCATCGGCCCTGGCCACCGGAACGGCGAGGGTTTGGCCCATGTGTGGACCGCCGTGCGGACCGTCGCCTTCCTTCAGATTATGCAGCAGCTCGGTCATGTCGATGAGACGCTGCGCCACCACATGGATGACCTGCTCGGGTGCCTTGCCCTCGATCTGGATGCGCCCGACGCAGCCGACCAGCCCGGCGCCCATGACGATCGGCCGGTACTGTGCGAACAATTGCGGCCAGACCACCAGATTGGCGATGCCGGTTTCATCCTCCAGGGTCATGAAGATGACACCGCTGGCCGTGCCCGGCTGCTGGCGGACGAGGACCAGCCCCGCGACGAAGATGCGCTCTCCGTTCTTCAGGTGACCCAGATAGTTGCAAGGCACGGTTCCACGCCGCCGCAGGGTCGGGCGCAGGAAGGAAAGGGGATGCTTCTTCAAGGAGAAATGCTGGGTCCGGTAATCCTCGATGACATGCTGCGAAAGTGGCATTTCCGGCAGGGGTGCCATTTGCGGCGGCGGTGGTTCAAGACCGGCCAGCAGCGGCAGCGGCGCCTCGTCCAGCGCCTTCACAGCCCACAGCGCCTGGCGCCGCTCCAAACCGAGGGAGCGGAAGCAATCGGCCTCGGCCAGCTTCACCAGGGTGGCCGGCGTGAGGCCGGTTCGCCGCCACAGATCATCGACGCTGCGATAGCCATCGCCGCGGGCGGCGATCAGCCGGTCGATCTCGGCTTTCTTCAGGCCGTCGACCTGCCGCAGTCCCAGGCGGAGGGAGAGGTGCTTGTCATAGCGCGTCTGCGCGGCTTTCAACAGGCGGTCGCGCCGGTTGCGTAACGGCGCATGAGGCTTGGCGTCGGTCACACGCTCGATAGTGTAATCCCAATTGCTGTGGTTGATGTCGGCGGACCTGATGACGACACCATGTTCATCGGCGTCATGGATGATCTGGGCCGGCGCATAGAAGCCCATGGGCTGGCTGTTGAGCAATGCCGCGGCGAAGATCGACGGATAATGGCATTTCAGCCAAGCGGAGACCGAGACCAGCAGGGCGAAGCTCGCAGCATGGCTTTCCGGAAAGCCATAATTGCCGAAGCCCTCGATCTGGCGAAAGCAACGCTCGGCAAAATCCCGCTGGTAGTTGCGCGCCAGCATGCCGCCAATGAACTTGTCGCGGAAAGAGTTGATCGTGCCGGTCTTCTTGAAGGTCGCCATGGCGCGGCGCAGTTCGTCGGCCTCGCCGGCGCTGAAGCCGGCGGCGACGATGGCGATCTTCATCACCTGTTCCTGAAACAGGGGCACGCCTTTGGTCTTGTCGAGGATCGCCTTCAATTCTTCGCTGGGTGAGTCGCTGGGTTCCTTGCCTTCGCGCCGGCGCAGGTAAGGGTGGACCATGTCGCCCTGGATCGGCCCCGGGCGCACGATGGCGACTTCGATGACGAGATCATAAAGATTGCGGGGTTTCAGGCGCGGCAGCATGGTCATCTGCGCGCGACTCTCGACCTGGAACACGCCCACCGTGTCGGCCGCGCACAGCATGTCATAGGTGGCCGTATCGTCCTGCGGGATGCCGGC
Organism: Rhodospirillaceae bacterium; assembly: GCA_016712715.1. Lineage (NCBI taxonomy): Bacteria > Pseudomonadati > Pseudomonadota > Alphaproteobacteria > Rhodospirillales > Rhodospirillaceae > Rhodospirillaceae bacterium. Next base: position 342,626 of record JADJQM010000003.1, on the reverse strand, counting down.
CAGTTCCAGTTGCTGGCCGGTCTGCTGCGCGATGAGGTCGAATGCCTTGCGGATGCAGGTCAGCATGCCCAGCGCCAGCACATCGACCTTGAGCAGCTTCAGCGCATCGAGGTCGTCCTTGTCCCATTGGATGACGGTGCGGTCCACCATCGCTGCATTCTCGATCGGCACCAGGCTGGAGAGCGGTCCCTTGGAAATGACGAAGCCACCGACATGCTGCGACAGGTGGCGCGGCATGCCGGCCAGTTCCTGTGCCAGATCAAGGGTCAGGCGCAGGCGCCGGTCATCGGGGTCAAGGCCGGCATCGCGGATCTGCTGGTCGGTCAGCGCCCGCATCGACCAGCCCCAGATGGTCTTGGAAAGGCGGTTGATGACATCCTCGGAAAGTCCCATGACGCGGCCGACATCGCGCAGGGCGCCACGCGAGCGGTAGCAGATGATGGTGGCGGTGAGGCCGGCCCGGTTGCGGCCGTATTTTTCATAGATGTACTGGATGATTTCCTCACGCCTCTCATGTTCGAAATCGACGTCGATGTCCGGCGGTTCGTCGCGGGCGGTGCTGATGAAGCGTTCGAACAGCAGATCGTTCTGGATGGGATCGACGGCGGTGATGTCGAGGCAATAGCATACCACCGAATTGGCCGCCGAGCCGCGGCCCTGGTGCAGGATGCCCAGGCGGCGCGCCTCCCGCACGATATCGCGCACAGTCAGGAAATAGCGCGCGTAATCCATCTCCTCGATGAGGGCGAATTCATGCTCAAGCTGCTGGCGGATCTTGGGCGAGAGATCAGGCCCATAACGCCATTTGGCACCCGCCCAGGTGAACTTCTTCAGGCTTTCAAGCGGTGTTTCGCCGGGTGTCACGACCTCCTCGGGATATTCATATTTGAGCTCATCGAGCGAGAAGGTGCAGCGCGCGGCGAAGGCGGCGGACCGCGCCACGGCATCTTCCAGGCCGCGGAACAGGCGACGCATTTCGCTGCCCGGTTTCAGATGCCGCTCGGCATTCTTCTCCAGCCGGTAGCCGGCATTGTCGATGGTGCAGCCATGGCGCACACAGGTCAGCACATCGAACAGCGTCTTGCGCGCCGGGGCGTGGTGGCGCACCTCGTTGATGGCAATGGTGGGAATGCCCGTTTCATCGGCCAGTCTTTGCAATGCCCGCAAGCGCCGTGCGTCGTCACCGCGATAGAGATGGGCAAGGGCGAGATAGCCGGCATCGCCGAAATCAGTGCGGAAGCGATGGAGGAAGGCAGGGAGAGCGTGCCCGTCATGACCACCCCTCACCCCAACCCTCTCCCCGCTGACGCGGGGCGAGGGGGCTGACGGTGTACTCACAAGCCCCTCGCCCCTCTGGGGAGAGGGGTTGGGGTGAGGGGTGGTTGCTGGCGGCACCACGATCGCCAGAAAACCTTCCTTGGCCGCCACGAAATCGGCGTAGTCGAGATGGCATTGGCCCTTGGGTGCGCGCCGGCGTCCCAGGGTGAGGAGCTCGCACAACCGGCCATAGGCGGCGCGGTCCAGTGGATAAGCGAGGATGTCCGGCGCATCGCGGAAGCTCAAGCGGCAGCCGACCACGAGGCGGAGGTCGAATTTCCGGCAGGCGACATGCGCGCGCACGATGCCGGCCAGCGAATTGCGGTCGGCAATGCCCAACGCATTCATGCCGAGCGCCTTGGCCGACACCGCCAACTCCCAGGCATGGGAGGCCGCTTCCAGGAAGCAGTAATTGGTCATGGTTGAAAGCTCGACATAGCCGGCATCCTCCGCCACCGCGCGGGGTTCGCGCGGCGCGATGGGGAGCGGGATGATCTTGCTGCCGCGCATCACGCAAAGATGCCGTGCAGGAACCAGCGCGGCGGCCGTGCCGTATCCTGCGCATAAAGGCCGCTGCGATAGAGCCAGAAGCGGCGGCCGTCCTCGATCTCGACGCGGTAATAATCGCGCGTGTCCTTCCCGTCATCACCTGCCTGCCACCATTCCGGCCGGATGCGCTCCGGTCCTTCCGCCTTGGCGACGCGGTGCTGCACATGGCGCCAACGGAAGGACAGCGGCGGATCATCGGGCACGGGGGCAATCGCCTCGATCGGTTCGGGCGGCGAGAGGAGGCGGATCGGTCGTGGCGGCAGCGCCACGTTCCAATCATTGGGCGGCTGCTTCTTCTGCAGCGGCGGCACGAAGGTGACCGCGCGCTCCGGCACATGGCTGGCGATGGCGCGGGGCACGGTGAGGCTGCCCGACCCAAGCCGGTTGGTGAGCCGGTCGACCAGGGGTGCAATGTCAGCCGCGGTGACGGCGGGATTGCGCCGCTCGAGATCGACCTGCGTCGCCGTCATTCTTTCGGAGACCAGGGCGCTCAAGCTCATGCGCTCGATGCCGGGGCCGGGATCGATGCTATCCAATTTCTCCGTCAACAGACGCAGCAGATGCTTCAGGTCGCGGCTGGGGCGGGCGGTGCCGATGATGAGGCCGGGAGCCGCTTCATCGAGGCGATGGGCAATGAGGCCGAGACGGCGGACGCCCAACTCCTGTGTCGCCAATTCGCCGAGCAGGCGCGTGAGCAAAATGTCGGTCGCCCGCGCGATCGATTCCGGTGCCGAGATCGGCTCGGCGAAGACCAGGCTGACGCGGTGATCGGGCAGCGGCGCCAAGGGCGAGAGACTCTCCGCGGCATAGCCCAAGGCCTGATCCAGCCGCTCCAGCAACCGCGCACCGAAGCGTTTGGTGAGAGCGGCGCGCGGCAGCGGATAAAGATCGCCGATGCGCCGCAGGCCCAGCCGCTCGAGCCCGGCCGCTGTCACATCATCAAGGCGCAAGGCACGCACGGGCAGGCGACCCAGGGCCGTTGAAATGCTGCCGGGCGGAATGATGGCGTGGTCGCCGCCGAACCTGGCGCTGGCCCAGGCAGCGCCGATCGTCCCCGCAATGGCGCCGCGCGCCTGGAAGCCCTGGCGGGCAAGGCGCGTGAGCGCATCGGCCATCAGCCGGTCCTCGCCCTGCCACAGATGCGCGCAGCCGGTGATGTCGATAACGAGGCCATCGGGCGCATCCGGCGTTGTGTGCGGCGAGAAGCGCGTCGCCCATTGCGCCAGTTGATGGAGATTGCCGAGATCGCCCGCGGGATCGGCCGGTTCCACCCGCGCCTCCGGCACACAGGCCAAGGCATCGGCCAGACGCTGGCCGGGAAACAGCCCGCGCGCCAGCGCCACATCATCGGCCGCATGCACCAGGCGCAGATTGCCGCTGCTCCGCACCAGCAACAGCGGCGCCTCAACCGGCGGCGCGCTTGATGCCGGGTTCTGCTGCTGACGGTGCCGGCGCCACCAGCGGTCGGTCGGCCAGTGCGGCAGAAACAGGCTGAGGAAACGTCGCTTCTCGCCATCCATCTTCATGTTCCTCGATATGCCAGGTTCCAGGACGCCCACCGCGGCAGCCACAGCCTCGATGTGCCAGCGAGCCGGGCCGGGGAGCGTTGGGTGCGGCAATGCCTCGATGCCCAGTGAAGGTGCCGGGCCGATGCGCCAGCGCGTGACGGCGGCGATCGGCTGGCTGCCGAGTTGCCGCAACTGATCGGCGCGCCCACCGCGGCGGATCACGAGGGCCGGGATGCCGCTTTTCTCCGCGGCCAATTGCAGCCGCCGGCTCTGCGTGAGATCGAGGGCGGAGATCTCCGCCACCACCGCGTTAAGGCCGGCGCAGCGCAATGCTTCTTCCATCGCCCAGAGCGCATCGGCATTGCGCTTGATGCGCAGATGCAGCAGCCGGTCCGGATCGACGCCGCGTTCCGGCAAGGCGCGGGCATAAAGATCGCGCTGCCGGGCGATCCACAGCGTGCTGCCATTCCCGTGCTGCTGGCGACGGCCCATGAGGCGTGCCACGGCCGCGGCGGCAAGGCTCGCTTCCTCGAGATCGGGTCCATGGCCGGCAAACTCATGCAGGGCGCCGAGTGCCAGGCCACCCCCGGGGAGATGAAGGTCGATGGCGTTGAGACCCCAGGTGAGTGCGCGCGTGGTGGCGGGACCGCCCATGCCGGCCTGCGGCAGCTTCTCCAACAAGGCAATCTGCCGGCGCAGGGCCGCCAGGCCCGCCGGCTGGGTTGCGGGGGCGGAAAGTGGCTTAAGCGTGGGGTGAGCCTGGGTCATGTTTTGTTTTTGTTCTCATTGTGGGGCGAGTCAAGGCGTGAGAACAAAAAACGAACATTGTGGTTGACGAATGTAATTTGCGTGATGTAATTTACGTTTATCAACCTGTGGGAGGATTTGCCATGCTTAGACCGATTCCCAGTAAGAGTGCGGGAATTCTCGCGAAGAAGAGCGAGGAAATACAACCGCTTGAAGACGATAGAACCGCCGGAAAACGCCGAAAAGCTAAAAATCGCAACCGCCCTCCACACCCAGGGTATCAATCCGGAACGCTGGACCGAGGCCCAGCCGGCCAGCTGGGCGGTGCAGAAGGCTTTCCAGGAAACGGGCCAAAAACCGGACGCGCAGCATTTCGAGGTGAACGGCCGGCTCTACAAAAGCGGCCCGCGCGTTGCGGCAAACCAGGCCCAGGGCCAGGACGCAATCGATGTCTATCTGGGTGCGGCGCCCAAGCCGGTCGACCAATTGGTCGACATCGCCAAAGTGCCCCTCAGATATCCTTTCGGCCGCCCGCATGAAGCGCGCGACGACCGCCCGGACGCCCATGCGCTCAATCTTCATTACGCCCGGATGGGCGTCGATCCCGGATCGGCCCATAACGGCGACCCCCTGCCGATGGACCAGCAGCCGAAACTGCAGCAGGCCACCCGCGCGCCGGATGGCAGCGAGATTCCCCTCGGCATCCCCGGCATCTATCGCGGCTATGACGACGGCTTTTTCTACGCTGCCAACGAAGGCACCCAGGAAAGCGCCGAAACCCAGGCCCTGCGCCGGAAACTTGCTCTGGAGAAAGCAGAACGCCTCAGCGATCCTGCACCGATCGCCTCTAACGACAACGATCCGGAAATCGACGAGGCGGTAGCGCGGAGCTATCAGCCGAGAAGCATTGAGGAGATGCCAGCGAAGCTGCTCGAGAAACCCAGCGCATCAACCGAAGAAACCGCTTCTATCCATTCACGATTATCCACGCTCATTTCTGCAATAGAGAAGCAGCGAAGCGGCCAACCGCTAAACAAAGACGAAGAGTCATTGCTGCAAGCCGTTGACGTCACCTTTGGCGATGCTGGCATACCGATAGACTTGAAAAAAGCGGATATTGCGCACCTCAAGCAGATCGCAGAAGCATAACAAAAGGAACGGCAGGGCAGACCAAAAGAGACGGATAAAGCTGCGGCTAGGAACAAAACCACTATGCCCGTTATCGCCGGCACGACGATGGCGCTCCCGGCCCTGGGCGGTGCTGGTGAACTCTTCGCCGGAGCCCGTGCCGCTGCGGCGACGGTTACCGCTCTCTTGAGCGATGCAGCAATAGGTGCCACTGCAGCAGGAAGTGCTGCATTCGCAGGATTGGTTGGCGGCTTCCTCGCCCTCATGACATCCCCCACGCAAACCCAAGAACAGGAAGACGCTGAGCTTCAACGGGTAGCCGAACAGGTTGCGTTGTCCAAACCAAAACCTGCTGAAATCCCGACCATAAAGAATCCAGATTCATTACGAGGCAGCACGATACCGCCAGTCAACGACAACCAACCCGATCCAGCCAACGACAATGATCCGTCGCGCGGACCTGGAATCACTGCCGGGATGGTGGCCTCCGTAGCGACGGCTGGTTTGCTTGCTGGAGACGAGAGAGAGTTAGAAAACGCTCCTCAACTACCGGAGCCAAAAGCCTTCAACCCAACATCGGAAGACCTGCGCGACCTTCAGAACGACTTTGCGCACGCGGTCCTTCAGGGGCAATTGCCGCAGATTTGGATAAATGGAGAAGAAATAACAGCCTACAATCCTCACGGCTCACGCGGTCGTCCAGCAGTGCAAGAACTTGACAAGAGAGCGGCAGAGGCTGTGCAAAAAGCCCTGGAAGGATGCCGTGACGTGCAGCTGGTAAAGTTGAAAGGCGGTGCGGAAGCGAGAAATCCACAATACCATATCGGTGACTTTGACAGTCCAGGAAACCTAAACAGTGTCCGTCCAGACTTCACCTTTGGATTCAAGCATGGCGACTTTGAGTGCCTCTATCACTTGAACACCGTAGATATTAAAGCGACCGGCCAACCCACCCTGCGCGAGACGAATGCCGAAAGTAGAATCTATCAGAATACTGAAAAGATCGTCAGGAATCTTGCCGCAGCGTTAACTCGGGGAATGGCCAATGCTGACGCAGGTAAGGCTGGATATGCCTATGACTATCTACGGAAGCCAATGACCAATGACGCCAATGAAATAAATGAAATCATCGAAGATTTCATGCTGAATGTCTTCAGCTGCTCTCGGATAACAAGGGAATGCCGACGCACCAATCCCGGACCTAGGTAACCTCTTATGGAGCTCGGCGCGATTTGCGCCTAGCATCTTTCTTTTCAACAGGGCCGAAAAGCCGAAATTGTGTTTCTGTCGATCAGACAAGCTGAGGTATTCATGAAATTCAAAGCAGACTATTTCCCGGCGCCACGCAAATCGCCGCAGGGCTGGAAGCGCCTGCGCCAGCTTGAGGTCGCGATGCTGGAAGAAGAGGTCGATATCCTGAGCGAAAAACTGCTCGACCGATTTCCAGAAGGCAGAATGTTTTCTGAAAAGTATCATCGGGGCAAGTCGGCCTCATGGATCGGAACCGAAGGCATCCAATTCGCCTCCACCTTGACCGCTGCCAGCCGTGCTGGAAATACAGTACAAGCGGTTTTTCGGGTGCCTTGGCCCATTGATATTCTATCAGGCGATCCCATCCGACTGATCGGCGGGGTGGAAGTGTCGCAACTCGAAAATCGAGCCCATTTTCGTCAAATGGGGAGGTGTATCGCCGTCTCATGGCAGTCGCAGCAGCAAAAACCGATCATCCGGGTGCCCGTGCTGAAGGAACAGAACGGGCATCAAGTAGATTACAGCTTCGACCTAGTACATACGCCACTGACAATCAACGCACTCTTCGACGCCGAGGATGCCGAGGTAACTTCCTTTCTCGACGAGGTCGAGAAGATCCTGCTGGAGATGACCACCTGCGATTTTGCAAGCTATGACCTCTATACGCACGCGTTGATCAATCCGAAACGCCACCGATCGACCGACCGTCGGTCGGCTGGCGTTGTCCGCTACGCTGCGCTGCATGACAATACCTATTTGGGCTTCTGTGGTCCGCGCGGAATAGTGTCCGAGGTCATGGGCGTGCGGCCGGATATCCGCGCGGCGCTACGCGGGGAAGCAGGATTGACAGTTTAAATCGCTAAGTTTTTTAATTCGGGAGCGGCCATGAAGCGGGATACGGCAACGTCAATGATGGCGGCTTTATGCAGCCCTGAAACATCATTCTCCAAACTCGATGATCTTAGTCGTCAAATTGAGGATGAAGCCGAACGGGTCTGGGTTCGCCGGCGTCTTGCCGAGGCTATGCGCGCACTAGGCTATGAACTCGTTATGCATATCGTCCGGCAGTATCCCGATCTGGATCCAGATAAGAAAGCGGAAGGCGAAGAGAAAGCGGGATAAGAAAGCTTGGTCTGATCCAGGGTGATAATATCTAGAGGCGTCGGGATAAGAAGGAGAAACGACTATTGAAGTCCTTATACTTGATAGGTGCATTCATTTGTACAATGCACCTCAGCAGCTCCGCGCTCGGAGATGAGTCGTTGGCCAGCAAGCCCAGATTCTTTGTGAACTATCAAATGATGATCTGGCCTTTCAAGCTGCTTAAAGAAATTTCTGCTGCAGATGCATCCCGAATCTCTTCACGGACCTTTGACTCTCCTGTCGAAAGGAAGAACTCCGAACCGGTTCTTTCACTACGCTCGTACTATGAGGATCATTTCGACAGCAATGACAGAATGGTCTGCGTACTCAAATGGAGTTACGGGCGACAGGTTTGGTGGCATCAGTTTCAGTATTATGATGATGGTGCTTTGCTGTCATTTGCTCAAGGCGAAGTGATATCAAAGAAAATTATCACTCAGTATCTGGATCGTCAAAAAAAGACAATTGGGACAGAAGAATCCACGTATGATAATAGCGCTGATATAAAGCCATGCGGGTAGACGAGCGCGACCATCATGTCTGGTTTTCGATGCTGGCTATCAAGTACAAGCCAGTTGACGGTGATGCGTCACGGGACAAAAGGCCGCGTACAACATGAATAGATCGGCGATTGACAAAGCCGCCGGCATTCTCTGGCAGGCGCGGCTGTCGCAGGGGCGCTTGTCCGCGCTGCCGGCCGATTGCAAGCCGGCGACGCTGGGCGATGGTTATGCCGTGCAGGACGCGATGGCGGCACGCGCTGGGTCGCCGATCTTCGGGTGGAAGATCGCGGCCACCAGTGCCGCGGGTCAGAAGCATATCAGCGTCACCGAGCCATTAGCAGGAAGGCTGTTTGCCGATTTTGTTTTGCGCGATGGCGCCAGCCTGCCGGCAGGGCCGCTGCAGATGCGCGTGGTCGAGGCGGAGTTTGCCTTCCGCATGGGTCGCGATCTTGGTCCTCGTGCGGCGCCTTATGAGATGGACGAGGTTTGCGCGGCCGTTGCTGACCTTCATCTCGCGATCGAGATTCCCGATGCGCGGTTCGAGCCCTTCGACAATATCGGCCCGGCGCAGATCGCCGCCGATGATGCCTTCGCCGCCTGGTTCGTGCTGGGACCCAAGGTCGAAGGCTGGGTGAAGGTCGATCTTCCCCATCAGCCGGTGCGCGTTTGGAAGAACGGGAAGGTCGCCGCGGAAGGTACGGGCGCCAACGCGCTCGGTGATCCGCGCCTGGCGCTGACCTGGCTGGCCAATGAGCGGTCAAAGCGCGGTGGCGGCCTCAAGGCTGGCGAGATCATCACCACCGGCACCTGCATCAAGCCGCTGACGATCGCACCGGGCGATGCGATCGTGGCGGAATTCACGAGGCTTGGCCAGGTTTCGGTAACGCTTTCCTGAGGGCCAGCACGCCCCTTGACCTTCCGCCTCTTGACCTTCCCCCTCTTGACCTTGCAGGGCCGGAGGCGAAAGATCATCGGTGACGACCGATTATCCAGCTTCCGGAGACGTCCCGCCATGGCGCGCATTGTCGACTTCTACTATGCAATCGGCAGCCGCTATTGCTATCTGGCGCAAAGCCAGGTGCAGCGGCTGGAGGCGATCGGGCAGGTGGCCGTTCGCTGGCGGCCGCTGCTCTCCGAGGATCTGATGCGGGCGCGTGGCTTGACGCCGTTCAAGGATCAGGCGGTCTCGGTGCAGTACATGCCGGAGTACCGTTCCGAAGATGCGGCGCGCTGGGCGGCCTTCTACAACATTCCCTATCGCGAGCCGAGCTGGAAGGCGATCGACTGGCGGCGCGTCAACATGGCGGCGGTGGTGGCGGCCCGTGTCGGCGATGTCGCGGCCTATTCGCGGCGCCTGTTCGATGCGACCTTCGGCGCTGGCGCAACGCTCCTCACCGATCATGATCTGGCCCGCCTGGCCGGTGAAGCAGGTCTTGACGGCGCACGGCTGGTGTCGCTGATCGATGACAAGGAAACGCAGGCCCTGCATCGCCGCACGATCGATGCCGCGGTTGAGGCTGGCGCTTTTGGCGTGCCGACCTTTGTGGTCGATGGCGAGGTGTTCTGGGGAAATGATCGGTTGATCCTGCTGCAGCATCATCTGGCCAAGGATGCCGCTTGAGATCTAATCACCAGAGCCTCGCGCGATGAGTGAGGTATCACGCCCTTACCCGCGGACCACCAACGTCGCGGAAATGCAGGCGCGCGCAACGCCGCAGACCAGGGCCTTCTTTGCCTATTGGGATTCCAAGCGGCAAGGGCGCGTGATGCCGGGGCGGCGCGACCTTGATCCCATCGAGATGAAGGCATGGCTGCCTGGCATCCAGCTCATTGACGTCTTCGAAAATCCGCGCCGTATGGTCTATCGCCTGGTGGGACAGGTCGAGGTCGAGATGCGTGGGTTCAGCCACGCTGGTGCCGAGGTCGCGGAAGCATTCTTTGCCGTCAGTAAGGAAGAGGCCCTGCGCAACTACAACCTCGTCATCGACAGCCAAGTGATGGTCTATGACTGGGCGCGCTATGCGACGAGTGGTGGCTTTCAAGCCTCGCAGGAAACGATCTTCCTGCCCTTGTCCGATGACGGGCACCAGGTCAACATGGTCATCACCTACACGGTCGTGTGCGATCGATAACGTTACGCCCGCTCAGCCGGTGATCGGCCCCGACCCCATGGCAAGATAGATACCGAGCAGCAGGAAGCAGGCCGAGGCCGTGTAACGCACGCCGTTGATGGGCAGGCGATCGGCGAATTTATGCCCGAGCAACACCACCGGTGCGTTGGCCAGCATCATGCCCAGGGTCGTGCCGGCAACGACCGCGACGAGATCGGGATAGCGGGCGGCGAGCGCCACGGTCGCGACCTGGGTCTTGTCGCCGATCTCGACCAGGAAGAACGCGACCAGCGTCGTGACGAAGGCGCCCGCGGCGCGCCTCCGCTGCGGCTTGTCGTCCTCGTCGAGCTTGTCCGGAATCAAGGTCCAGGCTGCCATGGCGACAAAGCCGGCCGCGAGGCTCCAGCGAATCCAGTCGGGCTGGATATAGTCGTCAAGGAAAGCGGTGGCCCAGCGGCCGATGGCACCGGCCAGGGCATGGTTGGCGAGGGTCGCCACCAGGATGCCGGCAATGATCGCCCAGGGGCGCCGGAAGCGCGACGCCAGCACCAGTGCCAGAAGCTGGGTCTTGTCGCCGATTTCCGCCAGGGCGACGAGACCCGTCGAAACCAGGAAGGCTTGCATGATCTGCTGGCATCCGGTGATGAAGTGCTGGGCCTCTCTATCCGACCCGAGCACTTGCCGCAACAACTCCGAGAGGAGCCAGAGGGGGGGCGAGACGCCCCAGTCGCCGTGGTTGCGGGCGTCACAACCCTCCGCAATAGTGACGTGGGGAAGAAGGTGGCAACGCCACAGGAAGGGTTTCGACCGGATGATCCGCGCTGCCAGCATTGCCGATCTGGGATCGGAGCCGCTGTTGAGACTGGAAGCCTATTGGCTGGCCATGCGCGGCGCCCGCGCCATGCCGTCGCGGGCTGATATCGACCCCGCCGACATCAAGGACCTTTTGCCGCAGATCATCATGGCGCGGATCGAGCATGGGCCGCTGCGCGTCAAATACAGCATCGTGGGCACCGCCTGCGCGCGCAGCGCCGGCTTCGATTATACCGGTCGTTATCTCGACGAGCTGCTTTTCCAGTCCGAGTCTGACACCGATTGGCTGAAGATCTATGACTAGATCGTCAGTAGCCGCACGCCGGTTGCCGGCACTTGCCGGTTCAAGACGGCGGATGTCGAGATACCCTACCGAGTCGCCGTTTTCCCGCTATCGAATGACGGCGAGCGCGTCGATCATACCATCGCCTATGAACATCTAACGCTGACCCTGACCGAGATGGACCATGTCCTGCCGGTCAAGCCGTTGGGCTGAACCTTACCCCACCACGCGCAGCGGCGAGATTTCGCGGAACAGCGGACTGCTGACCAGTTCCTTGGCAGCGGCGATGTCAGGGGCCATCTCGCGGTCGATATCCCAGAAGGCGACCTTCGCCCGCAGGGTCTCCATCACCCGACGCAAAGGCTGGCTGGTTTCAACCGGGCGCCTGAGATCGATGCCCTGCGCCGCGCACAGAATCTCGATCGCCACGATGCCCGCGGTGTTGTCGGTCATATCGAGGAGGCGGCGCGCACCATGGGTCGCCATGCTGACATGGTCTTCCTGATTGGCCGATGTGGGCAATGAATCGACGCTCGCCGGATGGGCGAGGCACTTGTTTTCCGAGGCCAGCGCCGCCGCCGTCACATGGGCGATCATGAAGCCCGAATTGAGCCCCGGCTCCGGTACCAGGAAGGCCGGCAGATTGCTCATGCGGGAATCGGTCAGCATGGCGATGCGGCGTTCCGAGAGGGCGCCGATTTCCGAGACGGCGATGGCGATGCAATCGGCGGCGATGGCAATGGGCTCAGCGTGGAAGTTGCCGCCTGAGAGAATGTCGCCCTCCGCGGCGAAGACCAGCGGGTTATCGCTGACGGCATTTACCTCGCGGCCGATGACACCGGCGGCATGGCGCAAGGTGTCGAGTATGGCACCCATGACCTGCGGCTGACAGCGTAGGGAATAGGGATCCTGCACGCGGTCGCAATCGACATGGCTGGCACGCAGGGGGCTGCCGTCCATCAGGGCTTTCAAGGCCGCGGCGACCTCGATCTGGCCCAACTGGCCGCGGATGGCATGGATGCGCGGGTCGAACGGCGTGTCGCTGCCGAGCGTCGCATCGGTGGTCATGGCACCGCCGCCGAGCGCCGCCAGGAATACATCCTCCGCCGCAAAGAGACCGGCCACGGCAAGCGCCGTGGAAACCTGGGTTCCGTTCAGCAGGGCAAGACCTTCCTTGGCGGCCAAGGTCAGCGGCTTCAAGCCGGCGCGTGCCAGCCCATCGACGGCACTCATCACGTCGCCGCGATGGCGCACTGCGCCGACACCGAGCAGCGCCTGGGAGAGATGGGCGAGGGGCGCAAGGTCGCCGGAAGCACCGACCGATCCTTTGGACGGGATAAGCGGATAGATTTCAGCATTCAGCAGCGTTACCAAGGCCTGGATGACTTCGCGCCGGATCCCGGAATAGCCGCGGGCAAGGCCGTTGATTTTCAGGATCATGATCAGCCGAACGATGTCGTCGCCGAGCAATGGACCGGTGCCGGCGGCATGCGACAGCACCAGCCGCCGCTGCAGTTCCGTCACCTGGTCGTCGGGGATGCGGGTGTGGGCAAGGGACCCGAAGCCGGTGTTGATGCCGTAAGCTGTCTTGTGCTGGTCCAGGATCGCCTGGACCGTGGCGGCCGAAGCATCGATCGCCGGAAAGGCCCTGGGATCAACCGACACTTGGTCGCCATCGCGCGACACACGCCGCAGGTCGGCCAGGGACAATTGGCCGGGATTGAGGGTGAAGGTCGTCGCCATGTCAGTTCTCCAGAAACGGTCCAAATCGTGTGGAAAGGGTGGCCACCGGCCGCTTGTCTTATCTTGTATATACAAGTTGCCGGAGCGACTCGCAACGCCCTCGCGTGCCCTTGCCCGCCTGGCTGACTGTCGGCGGCACATGAATTCTTCTCCTGCAAGGATGAGAGCAACCGATTGATGCCCGCCATATGGCGCGCCTGCACGAAAAGCCTGTCGTTCCCCGGATAATGCGTGTCGCGGCGGCGCGGCCTGCAAACCCGGAAAGCCGTTACGCCTGTTGCGAAATTTCGAATGAGCGGGCAGGTTGTCGCCGGTTCTTAACGAGAGATTAGGATCGACGGTCCAGATTGGCTGCCGGTTCCGCAAATCAACATGCCACAGGCGAAGGTGTGACCATGGCCAATGACGGTGAACTTGACCTCAATACGCTGAGCGACGAAGAGCTTGTTCAGCAGGTGCATGACGACCTCTATGACGGTCTCAAGGAAGAGATCGAAGCGGCGGTCAACATCTTGCTCGCCCGTGGCTGGACCCCCTATGACATCCTGACCAAGGCTCTGGTCGAAGGCATGCGCATCGTCGGTGTCGATTTCCGCGACGGCATCCTGTTCGTCCCCGAAGTGCTGCTGGCCGCCAACGCCATGAAGGCCGGCATGTTCATCCTCCGTCCCCTGCTCGCCGAAACCGGCGCGCCCAAGGTCGGCAAGATGGTCATCGGCACCGTGAAGGGCGACATCCACGACATCGGCAAGAACCTCGTCTCGATGATGATGGAAGGTGCCGGCTTCGAAGTGATCGATCTCGGCATCAACAACCCGGTCGAGAAGTATCTGGAAGCCATCGAACTGCACCAGCCGGACATCCTCGGCATGTCGGCGCTGCTCACCACCACCATGCCCTATATGAAGGTCGTCGTTGACGCGATGATCGAAAAGGGCATCCGCAACGATTACGTCGTGCTGGTCGGTGGTGCGCCGCTCAACGAAGCCTTCGCCAATTCGGTCGGCGCCGATGCCTATTGCCGCGACGCGGCTGTGGCCGTCGAAACCGCCAAGGCCTTCATGGCCAAGCGCCAGGGTTCGGCACTTGCCAACAAGGGCTGATCGCATCGACCCAACCGGGTTCGTCAAACCCCGCTACCTCACTGGTAGCGGGGTTTTTCTTTGCACCGATCTTGAACGATTACGTCGACAGGGCCAATTACCCGTAATGAGCGACGCGGGCGATCTCCTGGAAGCCATCCTTCGGATATTCGGACGGATCATTGGTTGGGTCGCTCGGTTACTTTTCGAGTTTGTGGTTGAGGTCTTGTTTGAATTCATCCTGCGGCTTGGCGAAGCCATCGCGGCGTTCCTGCAACGATGCCGGCTTCCGCGCTGGCTGGCGGGTCTCCTGGCGTTTCTGCTTGTTCTGGCGATGGTAGCTGCACCGATCGCGTTGCTGATCGCCCTTCTGAGGTTCGCCGCCTAAGCCGCGTCAGCGGGCCGCCAGATCTTCAGCGCCCAGCCGATGAATGCGACCGAATCCGGCGACCAGCAGCGCCTCGCGCAAGGTGAAGCGGTAGAAGCGGAAATCCTTGAAGCCGGCATATAGGTCGGCGGATGGATGACGCGCCAGGTAAGCCTCGCGATCAGCTGCTGCTTCCGTGACGCTGACCTCGCCCAGAAGCGTCACCCGCGGCCCGGTGAGGGGTTCGTCACGGCCCGCGGTGCCGTCGAACAGCAGCGACGCCTTCGACTCGCCCTGCAGGTTCTTGACGTGATCGGAGAGGTCGGAGAGCAGCAGAAGTGGGCATCCGCCGCCATCAAGGGCCGGCACCACCAGGCTGACAAAGGGATATTTGTTGCCGTCGCGATCGGCCATGGTCCCAAAATAGGCCTTGGGAAGGTTCATCAGTCGGCGAATTTCGTCTTTGAGATCAAGTAGTTCAGCCATTTTTCCTGCTCGCCCGGGTGGTGTGGCGATGATCTTGCCACAATCTAAGCAAATACTTGAGCGGCCTAGCAATTGTGCCGATTGCGCCCCATTTCTGTCATCATTGGCGTCAATCTTGGCAAGGCCTGCTGAATTCTATACTTGTTCCCACGCCAAGGAGGACCTCCGTGCCGCAGACGATTGCGCTTGTCGACGACGACCGAAACATCCTGACGTCCGTCACCATCACCCTGGAGGCGGAGGGCTTTGCCGTGCGCACCTACAGCGATGGTGCCGAAGCGCTGCGTGGGCTTGCCAGCCAGCCGGTGGATCTCGCCGTCCTCGACATCAAGATGCCGCGCATGGACGGAATGGAACTGCTTGAGAAGCTGCGCAAGACATCGTCGCTGCCGGTGATCTTCCTCACGTCGAAGGATGACGAAGTCGACGAGTTGATGGGCCTGCGCATGGGCGCAGACGATTACATCAAGAAGCCGTTCTCGCAGCGCCTGTTGATCGAACGCATCCGTTCCATCCTGCGCCGCGAGGAAAGCCGCAATTCCACAACGCAGACCGGCGAGGCGGCTTTGCTGCGCGGCCCGCTGATGATGGACCCCACGCGCCATTTGTGCACTTGGGACGGCCAGCCGATCGAGCTAACGGTCACCGAGTTCCTGTTGCTGAAAGCGCTGGCCCAGCGCCCTGGTCACGTGAAGAGCCGCGACCAGCTGATGGATTCCGCCTATGGCGAGAACATCTATGTCGACGACCGCACCATCGACAGCCACATCAAGCGGCTGCGCAAGAAATTCAAGGCGGTTATCGGCGAGTTCAATCATATCGAGACCCTCTATGGCGTCGGCTATCGCTACAAAGAGAGCTGATATGCAAGCTCTGCCGCGGCCGAGATGAGCGAGGCTTCGCGCAGCGACGAGCTCGAACGTTGGCGCCTGCCATTGTCTTCGGCCCGCGCCGAGACGGCTAAGAAGGGCGCTTCACCCGGCTTCTGGCGGCGTCGTGCGAAGCCTGTGCGGACTGAGCCGGAGCTCCGTCCGGTTCCGTCACGCCTGGTTGAGGAAGCAGCGCCGCCGCCTGCAAGGCCGGCAAAGGAAAAGCTCAAACCGAAACGCCTGCCGGCTTCCCGCCGGTCGCTCTGGCAATCGCCGCTCACCCGCCGCATCTTGCTCCTCAACATCATGGCGCTGCTGGTGCCCGTCCTGGGGCTCCTCTATCTGCCGACGTATCGCGACAGTTTGCTGCAGTCCGAACTCGAATTGCTGAAGACCGAAGGTTCGCTGTTCTCCGGTGCGCTGGCGGCAAGCGGTGTTGTGACGGGACCGCTGGGTGAAGAAAAGCTGGTGCCGGAAACGTCGCGCCAGACGATCCGTCGCCTGGTCGATGTCTCCAAGACACGCGCGCGGCTGTTCACGCCCGATGGCACGATGGTGGCCGACAGCTTCCTGCTCTCCGGCCCGGGCGGTATCGTCACCATCACGCCTTTGCCACCGCTCGATCCCAATGAAAGCCTGGTCTGGAAATGGGTCGCCGGCACCGATGATTGGGTGTTCGATCGCCTGCCCAGCAGCCGCATCCTGCAGCCCTATCAGGAAGCGGCCGTGCAGAATGCCGCCGACTACCAGGAAGTCGTGAAGGCGATGGGCGGCGAGCCGATGACCTTCGTGCGCGATGCCGGCAAGGGCAAGATGATCCTCTCCGCCGCCGTGCCGGTGCAGCGCTATCGGCAGGTATTGGGCGCCTTGCTGCTGACCAAGCCTGGCGACGATATCGAGGCGACGCTGCGCGACACGCGCCTCACCATTCTTGGCGTCTCGGGCATCGCATTGGGCGTCACGGTTCTGTTGTCGCTCTACCTTGCCAGTACCATCGCCTTGCCGATCCATCGCCTCGCCGATGCAGCCGACCGTGTGCGCCGCGACAAGGGCCGGCAAAAAACCATTCCGGATCTCTCCGCGCGCGGTGACGAGATCGGCGATCTCTCCGGGGCCCTCCGCGACATGACAGAGGCTGTCTGGCGACGTATGGATGCGATCGAGGGATTTGCCGCCGACGTGGCGCATGAGATCAAGAATCCGCTGACCTCCTTGCGCAGTGCCGTCGAGACTGTAGCGCGGGTCGAAGATCCGACGCAGCAGAAGAAGCTGATGAGCATCATTCTCGATGACGTGCAGCGGCTCGATCGCCTGATCAGCGACATCTCGGATGCCTCACGCATCGATGCGGAAATGTCGCGCGCGGAATCGGCGCCGGTGAAGCTGCGCGACCTGGTGCTGGCGGTTGCCGACATTCACGCCGCGACCGGCCAGGAATCGGCCCCGCAGATCAAGACGCAGTTGCCGGAGGGTGATGCCCTGTCGGTGCTCGGCACCGAAGGACGGCTCGGCCAGGTGGTGCGCAATCTCGTTGCCAACGCCATCTCCTTCAGCCCGCCGCAGGGTGCCATCCTCCTGGCGGCGCGGCGCATCGGGCGTCAGGTTCAGCTCACGGTCGAGGACGAAGGGCCCGGCATTCCGCCGGACAAGCTTGGCGCCATCTTCGAGCGCTTCTATTCGGAACGACCGAAGGGCGAAAAGTTCGGGACCCATTCCGGCCTTGGCCTGTCGATCTCGAAACAGATCGTCGAAGCCTATGGCGGTTCACTCCGCGCTGAAAATCGCGTGGATGCCCAGGGCCGCATCATCGGTGCCCGCTTTACCGTGACCTTGTCGGTGGCGTGAGGTCGAATGTCGAACGCCAAACTGCGCATCGATGGTGTCGCCGTGGCGATCGACGATCAGGCCGTTCTGTTGCGAGGGCAATCGGGCAGCGGCAGATCGGACCTTGCCTTGCGCCTGATCGATGAAGGTGCGCGCCTCATCAGCGATGAGCAGGTCGAATTGCAGCGGCGCGATGGCCGCTTGTTCGTGTCGGTTCCGGAACTCATGCCGGCGGAACTCAAGGGGGTGATCGAGGCGCGCGGCCTCGGGCTGGTGCCGGTCCCCCATGTCGCCGATGCCAAGCCGCTGGCCTGGGTAATTGACATGGCAGCACCCGCGGAGATCGAGCGGCTGCCGGGGGCGCTCACGACTGAATATCTCGGCATCGATGTCGCGCTGCTGAAGCTCGACCCGTCTGCCGTTTCGGCGACCGCGAAGCTGCGGCTTGCCGTGAAATGTGGACCAGCCCATATAATGGGCCGTACACGAAGCGAAGGCCTGCGACACAGCCCGATCCCACGGCCGCGATGCCCAACCAGACTGACGGTCAAACTGACGGCCAAACGGAACCGCATGAGCCCGAGGTGCGTGCGATGCGGCGGCATATCCTGCTGGTGACCGGCCTAGCCGGGGCAGGTCGCTCGACGGCGCTGAAGTGCCTGGAAGATATTGGCTACGAGGCGGTCGACAATCTGCCGCTCGACCTGCTGCCGCATCTGGTGGCTGGCCTCGCCCAGACAACCTTGCCGGCGATGAGCAAACCAATTGCCCTTGGCATCGATTCACGTACCAGCGGCTTCTCAAGCGACGGCTTCATCGATCTTGTGCGCCGTCTGAAGGCGGACCGTCGGTTTCGCGTCACCCTGGTCTTCCTCGATTGTGAGGACGAGGTTCTGCGCCGCCGCTATACCGAAACGCGCAGGCGTCATCCGCTGGCGCAGGATCGACCGGTCAGCGACGGCATTCTGCGCGAACGCAATCTGATGCGCACCGTCCGGGCCGAAGCGGATCTGGTCCTCGATACCAGCGACACGGCGATCGGCGACCTCAAGACCATGCTGGTGGGGCATTTTGGCCTCGCCGCCCGCCCGGATCTCGCCCTCACCATCGTCTCCTTTTCCTATAAACAAGGGTTGCCGCGCGAGGCGGACCTGGTTTTCGACGTGCGGTTCCTGGAAAATCCCTATTACGATCCGGCACTTAGGCCCCTCTCGGGCGAGGATGAGGCAGTTGGCCGCGCGATCGAGGCGGACCCTGCTTTCCCAGGTTTCTTTGCGGCCCTGACTTCCTTATTGTGGCCCCTCTTGCCGGGCTATGAGGGCGAAGGAAAGAGCTATCTGACCATCGCCATCGGCTGCACCGGCGGCCGGCATCGCTCGGTCTTTGTCGCTGGCAGATTGGCCGAATGGCTGCGCGAGCGCGGCCGGTCGGTCACGCTGCGACACCGGGACGTGGGACGCGCCGTATCGTGATGGACAATGTCATCATGGGCGACGTGACCGCGAGCGATGTTGGGATAGGTGGCTGCATGGCTTGCCGCCGGGATCTGATTCCGGACGGGCGAAACAAGGCAGCTTGTCGAATTTGGGGGTATGCGTGGTTCAGACACAGTTGATCGGCATCGTCTTGGTGACGCATGGCAATCTTGCTGCCGAATTTTTAGCCGCGCTGGAGCATGTGGTTGGCAAGCAGGCATCTGCCGCCGCCATCTGCATCGGCCCGGAAGACGATATGGAACAGCGCCGGCGCGAGATCCTCGAAGCCGTGGCGAAATGTGATCAGGGCAAGGGCGTCGTGCTGCTGACCGATATGTTTGGGGGCACGCCCTCCAATCTGGCGATTTCGACGTTGGACAAGGCCAATGTCGAGGTGGTGGCAGGCGTCAATCTGCCGATGTTGATCAAGCTGGCGAGCGTGCGGGGAACCCTGCCGCTGACCGGCGCGGTCACCGCGGCGCAGGAGGCAGGGCGCAAATATATCAACGTCGCCTCGCAGCTTCTCAAAGCCAGCGAATGCTGAGCGGAGGCGCCCATGTCCGACCCTAACACACTCACCGTCCGCGCCCAGATCGCCAATCAAAAGGGCCTGCACGCGCGCGCCGCGGCAAAATTCGTGAAGACGGCCGGAGCCTTCAACTCCGACATCCGCGTCACCAAGGGTGAAATGGATGTGAGTGGTGGTTCCATCATGGGGCTCATGATGCTCGCCGCCAGTATCGGTTCGGAACTCGAGATTCGCGCCCAGGGCAGCGATGCCAAGGCCGCGATCGACGCCCTGGTCGACCTGATCGAACGAAAATTCGATGAAGAATGAGGTGCCGCGCATGCCGCGTCGCACCTCAAAATCGGGAGCGGTAGCTCCAGGAGCCGGCAAGGCCACCCAGGAAAAGGGTGGTGTGCGCGAGGTCCTGCTGGAGGGCCTGGGTGTCTCCGCCGGCATCGCCATCGGCGAAGCCCATGTTGTCGAGATCGGCGTCGTCAATGTCCCTGACTATGAGATTGCCGCCGACGCTGTCGATGCGGAACTCGAACGCTTTCGCGACGCTCTTGCAAAATCGGAGCGGCAACTCCGCAAGCTGAAGAAGAAGAGCGCCGAACTGCATGGCGCCGCGGCGGAGGAACTTGAGTTTCTGCTCGATGCGCATCTGCAGATGCTGTCCGGTTCGCGTGTCGTCCGCGGTGTCGAGAAGCGCATCCTTGAGACGCAGCAGAATGCCGAAGCCGCGGTGCAGGCCGAGATCAATGCCGTCGCCCATGACTTCGAGCATCTCAACGATCCCTATCTCTCGGCCCGCGCCAAGGATGTGCGCGAGGTCGGTGATCGGCTCTTGCGCAATCTCACGAAGACGCCGTTCGAAGCGTTCAAGCACCTGCCTGAAGGGGCGGTGGTCATCGCCGAGGAGTTGACACCGGCCGATACGGCCCTCCTCGACCCGAAGCGCATTCACGGGTTTGCGACCGAACTGGGCGGTGCCGAAAGCCATACCGCCATCATGGCGCGCTCCTTGGCGTTGCCCGCTGTCCTCGGCCTTGCCGGGCTGACCTCGGCAATCAAGACCGGCGATACGGTCATTGTCGACGGCGCCGGCGGACGCGTCTTCATCAATCCGACGCCGGCCAGGCTGGAGGAATTCCATCGCCGCCAGTTGGAACTGGAAAAGACCGAACGCATCCTCGCGCGCCTCAAGAAGCTGCCGGCCATCACCCGTGACGGTCAGCGCATCGGCATGCTGGTCAATCTGGAACTGCCGCGCGAACTCGACATGGCGTTGGCGGCCGGCGCGGAGGGGGTTGGCCTGCTGCGCTCCGAATTCCTGTTCATGAACCGCGTCGATCTGCCGAGTGAAGACGAGCAGACGGAGGCCTATCGTGCGCTGGTCGAAGGCATGGAAGGAAAGCCGGTCACCATCCGCACCCTCGATGTCGGTGGCGACAAGTTGGCGCCGTCCCTGCGTGACCGCCTCGGCGAGACGGCCAATCCGGCGCTGGGTTTGCGGGCCATTCGCTTAGGCTTGCAGGAACGGCCGCTCCTTGAGACGCAGCTGGCCGCCATCCTGCGCGCCAGCGCCTTCGGGCCGGTACGCATCCTGCTGCCGATGATTTCCTCGCTGTCGGAAGTGAAGCAGGTGCGCGAGATCCTGTTGCAGGTCGCCAAGCGCCTGAAGCGCCGTGGCGTCAAGATGGCGGATCCGCTGCCACCCATGGGCGTGATGATCGAGGTGCCAGGGGCCGCCCTGGCAGCCGATGCGCTGGCGCAGGTTTCCGATTTCTTCGCCGTGGTTCCAACGATCTCACCCAGTATACGTTGGCCATCGATCGCGGAGAGGAGCAGGTGGCGCATCTTTACAATCCGCTGCACCCGGCGGTCCTGCGCCTCATCCAGTTTGCGACCGAGGCGGCCCTGCGCGCACGCATTCCCATCAGCGTCTGCGGCGAGATCGCCGGCGACCCTAAATTCGCGCCACTTCTGCTGGGGCTCGGCATCCAGGACCTCTCCATGGCACCGGTCAATCTGCCGCGCGTCAAGCAACGCATCCGCAATATCGATTATCTTGCGGCGACCCGCTGCGCGCGCCTGATCATGGACCAGTGGGATACCGGGCGCATCGCGATGCTGCTCGACGATTTCAACGCTTTGGCGGTGTAGCCAGGTGCGGTTGCTGCGGCGCTGGGGCAAATGGGCCGGCGGCGCGCTGATCGCCCTCGGCCTCATCTACTTTCTGGCGGCGATGGTGCTGGGCTTGATGCCCGGGCAAGCGACATCCCGCGTCGGCCCCGCGGACTATCGTTTCTACGCCTGCGATAATGGCGTTCATGTCGATATCGTCCTGCCCGCGGCAGGCGGCGGGCGCGATTGGTTCGGCATCTTTCCGCCGCGTGACTTTGCCGGCGACATTACCGGCGCCAGCCATCTTGCCCTCGGTTGGGGTGCCAAGGGCTTCTTCGCCACGACCAAGGAATGGCGCGACATTCGCCCTGGCCCCGTCATGCGGGCACTGTTCTGGCAGGACAGCAGCGTGGTCCATGTGACCTATCACGGCGATCCGCAGGGTCTGCCCAATTGCCGGCCCCTAGCCACGGACCAGGCGGGCGCGGAGGCGATGTTCCGCTACATTGATGACAGTCTGGAGGGATCCGTCGGCCAGCCGCGGCGCGAACCCTTGCCCGGCTATGGGGCCCAGGACGCGTTCTACGCCGCCAAGGGACGGTACTCACTGTTCCGGACTTGCAATGTCTGGTCAGCGGAGTTGCTGCGGGAATCGGGCCGCCAGATGGCGCTCTGGTCGCCTTTTTCCTTCCAGGTGATGGGCCTATTAACCTCCCCATAGGCCTTGATTCCACAATTAGATCAGTTAGTTAAACATTAACCACGATCTTTCAAACCAGCGCTTGCCGCTGGATCGGCGGCCTGCTATACGGCGCATATAAATAAATCCTTATCTGATGGAGACCTCCAAATGGCAGCCGCCAATGACTTCAAGGTGAAAGATCTCAGCTTGGCCGAATGGGGCCGCAAGGAGATCGCCATCGCCGAAACCGAAATGCCGGGCCTCATGTCGCTGCGCGCCGAATTCGGGAAGGTACAGCCGCTGAAGGGCGCCCGCATTGCCGGCTGCCTGCACATGACCATCCAGACCGCTGTCCTCATCGAGACGCTGATCGCGCTGGGTGCCGAAGTGCGCTGGTCGTCCTGCAATATCTTCTCGACCCAGGATCATGCCGCCGCGGCCATCGCCGCCAAGAATATTCCGGTCTTTGCCTGGAAGGGCATGACCGAAGAGGAGTTCTGGTGGTGCATCGATGCCACCGTGACCGGCCCGAACGGCTGGAAACCCAACATGGTGCTGGATGACGGCGGCGATCTCACGGTTCTGCTGCACGACAAGCATCCCGATATCCTCAGCGGCATCAAGGGCATCTCGGAAGAAACCACGACTGGTGTGCATCGCCTCTACCAGATGCAGAAGGACGGTTCGTTGAAGGTCCCGGCGATCAACGTCAATGACAGCGTCACGAAGTCGAAGTTCGACAACAAGTATGGCTGCCGCGAGAGCCTGGTCGACGCGATCCGCCGCGCCACCGACGTCATGATGGCCGGCAAGGTCGCCGTCGTCGCCGGTTTCGGCGATGTCGGCAAGGGTTCGGCCGAAAGCCTGCGTCATGCCGGCTGCCGTGTGCTGGTGACCGAAGCCGATCCGATCTGCGCATTGCAGGCCGCGATGGAAGGCTATGAAGTCACCACGATGGAAGATGCCACTACGCGCGGCGACATCTTCGTCACCGCCACCGGCTGCGTCGACGTCATCACGGTCGATCATATGCGCGAAATGAAGGACCGGGCCATCGTCTGCAATATTGGCCATTTCGACAGCGAGATTCAGATCGCGGGCCTGCGCAATTTCAAATGGCACAACGTGAAGCCGCAGGTCGACGAGGTCGAATTCCCGACCGGCCGTCGCATCCTGGTGCTGGCTGAAGGGCGCCTGGTCAATCTCGGCTGCGCCACGGGCCACCCGAGCTTCGTGATGTCCGCCTCCTTCACCAACCAGGTGCTGGCCCAGATCGAGCTGTGGAACAACCACAAGGCCTACAAGAACGAGGTCTATGTCCTGCCCAAGCATCTTGATGAGAAGGTGGCCTTCCTGCATCTCGAAAAGGTCGGTGCCAGGCTCACCAAACTCACCGAAAAGCAGGCCGCCTATCTTGGCGTCGCCGCTGCGGGTCCTTTCAAGCCGGAGCATTACCGCTACTAATGCTGCGATGACCTGAGATTGATGGGGCGCCCCGCCATAGCCGGCCGGGCGCCCTTTTTCTTTGCCGAATTGTCCCAGATGGGTGGCTTGTCACCGGAATCATGCACTCGTAAAGTGCTCACCTATGGGGGACTCGCTGTACCTTTGGATTGGAGTCGGGCTGCTGGGTGGCGGATTGATCGCCGCGGCGGGCCAGGCATGGCGTCTCGCCAAGCAAAAACGCACGCTCGAAGCGAACCTTGCAGCCATGCGGGCCGAAGCAACGGCAACGGAGGCAGCGCGGCAGGATCTGGCCGCGCAGTGGTCGACCGCGCCGCTGGCGCATGTTTACTGGGAAAGAGGCGGACGTGCGACGGTCGACGCGCGCGCGCGCCAATGGCTTGGGCTCCCCGCCGGCGATTGTACCCGGACCGATCTCGTGGCCGAGGTCAGACCGGTCGATCAGGCAGAGTTGCTCAGCGCCATCATGGCTCTCGAAAAGGAGGGGCGTGGCTTCTCCTTTGTGCCGGCTGCCACCGCCGGCACGCGCCTGCATTGGGTCGGCGTCCGTCAGGGGGAGGCCTGTCACCTGTGGCTGAGCGACGTCGGCGACATTGTCGAACCGATTGAGCAGGCCTCCGGCCATGCTGCGAAGACTGCCGGATCGCTCGCGCAACTTCTTGAACAACTACCCTATCCTGTGTGGCGGCGATCTGCGGACCTGACCATCGCCTGGTGCAATCCGGCCTTTGCCCATATCTACGATCTGCCGGTCGAACGCGTGATCAGCGAAGGGCGTGAAATCAATCCGGCGGCCAAGGCGCTGGCCAAGCGCGCACAACGGGTGGGACTTGCGCAATCGGAGAGCCAGCAGCTGGTCGTCAAGGGGCAGCGGCGCCTTTATGACCTCACCGAAGTTCCCTTGCCCGACGGTTCGGTCATCGGTTTCGCCCTCGATCAGACGCAACTCGAAGAAAGCCATGCCGAGCTCGCCCGCCACATCGCGGCCCATGACGATGTCCTGCAGGCGCTGGGTACTGGTATCGTCATCTTTGGCCCCGACAAGCGGGTCAAATTCTTCAACAGTGCTTTCCGTGAGATGTTCAATCTCGATCCCGCTTTCCTACGCCTCGAGCCAACCGTAGACCAGGTGCTCGACATGTTGCGCGAACGGCGACAGATCCCGGAGCAGGCGGACTTCCGCTCCTTCAAGCAGGAATGGAGCCGGCAGATCATGTCGGTGATCGCGCCGTTCGAGGATCTCATGCATGTGCCGAGCGGCGCTACCTATCGGATGTTGGCCTCGCCGCATCCCTTTGGTGGCGTCATTCTCACTTTCGAGGATGTGACCGACAAGCTTGCGCTCGAACGCAACTACAACACCCTGATCGAAGTGCAGAAAGAGACGATCGATCACCTGTTCGAAGGTATTGCCGTGTTCGGCGGCGATGCCCGGCTGAAACTCTACAACCCGGCTTTCGTTCGGCTCTGGAACTTGCGGCCCGAGGATATGGAAGGCGAACCTCACGTCCGGCAGATCGTCGACGCCGTGAAGCCATTCTTCGAGAGTCGCCCGAACTGGGAGGACCTGCGTCGCCGCATCGTCACCGATGTAGCCGAGCGCGAAGTCAAGAACTGGCGCCTGGAACGCATCGACGGCAAGATCATCGACATTGCCGCGATCCCTCTCGCCGATGGCGGCAGGCTGTTCAAATACACCGACGTCACCGACAGCATCAACATGGAGCGTGCGCTGACCGAGCGCAACGAGGCGTTGATGGCGGCCGACCGGTTGAAGTCGGAGTTCATCGCCAATGTCTCCTATGAATTCCGCACACCGCTCAATGCCATCATCGGCTATGCGGAGCTGCTGGCGCGGCAGTATTTCGGCGATATGAACGAGCGCCAGCTGGAATATGCCTCGGCGATCCTTGATTCGGCGCAGAACCTCATCCTGATGATCGGCGATGTCATCGACGTGGCGGCGATCGAGGCGGGCTATATCCATCTTGAGCCGACAATGGTCGATGTGCGGCAACTGACGGAATCGATCGCCCGGCTGTTCCAGCAGCGGGCGCGCAGCCGCAACATCGACCTGTTGATCGAAGTGGCGCCCGATATCGGCGCCATTCGTGCCGATCCGCAGCGTCTCAAACAGGCGCTGGGCAATTTGCTCAGTGCCGCTATCGGTGCAGCGCCTGGCGGGCGGACCATTGTCGTCGCTGCCAATCGTGGCGAAGAGACGATGGATATCAGTGTCGCGGTGCAGGGCGCCCAGGATGATTTCGGTGTCGATGTCGGTCCAGACGCCGATTCCTCCCAGGCGCGGAGCTCAACCCGCGGCCTTGGCGTGGCACTGGCCCGCACCTTGATCGAACTGCATGGTGGCAAGCTGGTGACCGAAACCGGACCGCAGGGGCGGCGGATCGTCTGCGCGCTGCCGCTGGCGGTTGCCTGAAGAATCCCGCCTAGTCAGGTCGCCAGGTTTGATCCGCCAAGGATGGTGTCGAGGGCGCCGATCAGCACCTGCCGGGTCACCGTCGACTTGGTGAGATAGCCGCTGACATCATATTGTGCACGCACCACCTGTTCCGGTGCCTGTCCCGGCTGCCCGGTGTGGAGCAGGACGGGGAGGTCGCGCATGACCGGCAGAGTGCGGATTTCCTCCAGCAGCGCGAGGCCGGCATCGGCCGTTTCCATCACCACATCGAGCAGGACCAGATCCACCACCTGTGAACCGCCCAGCAGCAGCGCGCGCGCTTCGGCCGCAGACGCGCAATGGCATAGTTGCAGGGGCCTCCCATGAATCTTCACCATCATCAATGCAAGCTCGACAGCGCGATGCACCTCGAGATCATCGTCCACGACCAGGATTGACCAGGGCTGGGCGTACCTGGCCAGGGCAATTTCATTTTCGTCGTCGTCGAACTCGAATGGCTCATCTTCCGCCAACGGCTTCAGACGGAGCAGAATCCAGCGCGCCGTATCTTCGCCTTCCGGGGTCGGCAGGGATGGGCCCGTCATGAAATTGCCTCTGCTCTGGGCTCCACCGGCCGCGATGGGGTATTGCGCGGCATCGCAATGGAGAATGTCGTGCCGCATCCGGGCTCGCTTTTTACGGCGATGCTGCCGGCAAGAATGTCGGCCACGATGTTGTGGACGATATGGAGGCCGAGACCGCTGCCGCCCTGGCCGAGTTTGGAGGTGTAGAACGGGTCAAAGATCCGCCCCAACGTCGCTGCCTCCATGCCGGCGCCGTTGTCGCTGATCTCCAAGCGGAAATGGGTGGCATCCGTCGGCGTTGCGGAGATGCGAATCCACCGCTTGCCAGGGCCGCCCGGCATGTCTTTGGGAAAGGCGTGGACCAGCGCATTGTTGATGAGATTGGTCAGAACCTGGCCCAGCGGCCCGGGATAGGAATCCAGCACGAGATCTGCCGGGATGGAAATATGGGTTGCGACGCCGCTCCGCTTCAGGCTGGGATGCATCGTGGTTACGATTTCGTCGACCACTTCGGTAAGATGAAACTGCCGGCGCTGCGAGCTGGTCTGGTCGACTGCAACCTGTTTGAAGCTCTGGATGAGGCCGGCTAACCGTTCGATGTTGCGATTGGCAATGTCGACACCCAGCTTCATCTGTTTCACAAAGCCCTCAAGCGCCGAGCGCGAAAGCTTGCCGGCAAGCTCGCTTTGGAATTCCGTGATTGCCCCGACCAAGGTCGATGTTGCGAGGCTGGCATTGCCGACCGGTGTGCTGATCTCATGGGCGACACCGGCGACAAGGCTGCCAAGCGAGGCCAACTTCTCTGCTCGCATGAGGCCTTGAATGGCCGCCTGCAGCTCAGCCGTGCGCTCGCTGACAAACCCTCCAGATCCTCATTCAGGCGCTTCTGCGCCGCCTGCACTTGGCGCCGTTCGGTGATGTCTTCGACGATCGTCCATTTGAAGGCATCACCTTCCGGCCCTGACACCAGCACGGTCGAGGTAGAGACCTCGACAAGACTCCCGTCCTTGCGACGATAAGCTTTTTCATAGGCGGGAATCAGGCCGGTTTCATGCAACTGGCGAAGGCGTTCCGGCTCTTCCTCCAGGTATTGCTGCGGGATGATGTCATAGCAGGTGAGGGTCAGAATCTCGTCGCGCTCATATCCGACGATCTTCAAAAATGCATCGTTAACCTCAGTGTATCGCCCCTCCATGTCCTGAAGGTTGATGCCGAGCGGACTGAGCGCAAACAAAGAGCGAAGCTTCTCCTCGCTGGCGCGCAGTTCTTCCTGGCGGCGCAATTGCTCGGTGATATCGTGTTGAACGCCGAGTACGCCCCTTCACTTGTCCGTTTTCCGAGACAAGGGGAACCTTGTCGACTTCGAACCAGCGATGGCACCCATTGGTGTCAGGATAGGAAGCGAGTTGGTCAAGGATCGGCAAAGCTGTGCGGGCAACTTCCCGGTCAACGGCGATCATGCCCATGGCGCCATCGCGCCAGACGAGATCGAAATCGGTCTTGCCGACAATATCCCGAGGATCGGCAAGACCTGCATCTGTCGCGAATTGGCGATTGCAGCCGAGATAGACCGAATCCAGATCCTTCCAGAATACGCGTGAGGGGATTGTATCTAGCACGAACTGCAGCATGCGTTGCGAGTTCGCGGGCTGCCTGGGCCGCTTCCTTGATGTCTGTCACGTCCTGGACCGACGTCAGAAGAGCGTCGACGCCGGCAAATTCAAAGGTGCGACCCCAGAGTATGCATTGACGGCGATCACCGCCGCGGCGACTGATCTGGACCGGCATGGATTTAACCTCGCCGGAGGTGCGTACCTGCTGGATCATCGCGTTGCGTTCGACCAGGTCGACCCAGAGTGAAAGATCGATGGTGGTGTGGCCCAAAGCTTCAGCGCGGGTATATCCAGTGATCTGTTCAAAGCCCGGATTGACTTCGAGAATGCGGCCGTCCGAGAGTGCTGTGATCAGGATGGCGTCCGGCGACTGCAATAGAACGCGCGATAGCATTTCTTCGGATTGACGCAGGCGATGTGCAATCCGATTTCTCTCGGTGATATCGGAGGCGATCCCCAGAAATCCCTCGACCTCGCCATTGGCGGCACGGATGGCCGTAGTTGAGACAAGTACTGTCATGCGCGACCCGTCGCGCCGGACATAGATCCATTCGTCTTCATTCGGCAGGCCGGCCAAGGTCTTGGCCACGAAGACGCCGAAGCCGGGTTCGATTTCGCGATTGAACTGCGTGGTCAGGATTGCCGCGCGATAGGCAACCTCCGCCGCGTCGTGGAAGAGTGCCGGCGTCGCTTTGTTGACAATTTCGTCGGCGCGATAACCCAACATCTGCTCGGCGGCGCGATTGAAGAAGGTGATCGTGCCGTTGGGATCCGTGGCAATGACCGCATAGGCCGCATTGTGGAGAATGGCGGTCTGCAGCGCCGCTGTTGACGCGGAACGTTGCTCCAGCGCCGATTTCTGCTGGTTCACGGAAGTCAGCGCGAGATAACTGCAGACCCCGCGGGCCAGGGCTGAATCGCTCGGATGCCAGGCCCGCAGAGGCCCAACCCGTTCGAAGCTGAAAATGCCGACATCTTCGCCGGAAACGCGGATGACATGCTCGAGCAACGCGGCAATGTCATATTCCTTGAGATAGCCATCATGGGCGCCGGTGAGGCGTGGGTCGGTCAGCGCGTTATCGCTCACGATCTGTGCGGAACCGTGCAAGGCGGCCAGTTCGTCGACGATTTGCTCGGAGGGTATGGCGATTTCGGGACATTGGCGCCCGGTCAAACCGTCATAGCGGACGATGCTGCGCAGGAATTTTCGGTCGGCGTCCAGCATCCAGACGGTGACATAGCGGGCATCGACAAGATCCAGGCACCGCCGACACACCAGTTCGGCAACGGTCTTGAACTCACCCTTCTGCACGGCCGGGAGACGCGCCAGTTCCGCCAGGAAGGCGACACTTGCCGCCGATACCGGCGCTGAATTCTCGGTGGGAATGGCTGTGGCTGACACCAATGCACCTAGCCAGCGAAATTGGGCAGCAGAAGATTGACCTTCGTCCCGCAGCCGACACCGTCCTCGATTGTGATCTTGCCACCCATCATGGTCATCAGATGGTGACAGATAGTGAGGCCGAGCCCCAAACCACTCGCATCCTTGGTGAGGACGTCCTGACCGATGGTGAACGGTTCGTCGAGATTGTCCTTGATTGACTTTGGAATGTCTGGTCCGCGGTCAGTGATCGAAACGCCAAGTGAATTGTCCCGATACTCCCAGGCGACATCGATGGCAGCACCGCGGGGCGAGTAGCGCAGAGCATTGGTAATGATATGCCCAAGCACCTTGCTGACCGAGCTGCGATCCAGATTGCAGGCCAGATCCGCGTCACCGCGCGCGACGTTGAGTGTCAAGCCCAGGCGCGTGGCTTCACCCAAATAGAGTTCATGCTGATAGTCGATGAGCTCCTGGATCTTGACCGGCTCCCAGATTAGCTGTCGCTTGCGTGCATCCAGCTGGCTGAAGTCCAGGATATCGTCGACCAGGGAAGCGAGCCGTCGGCCCGCTTCTAGGATGTCCTCGATATAGGCCTGCGGGACCGGCCGCTGTTCCTTGACGGCGCGCAGTGACAATTCGCTGAATCCAACGATCGCATTGAGCGGCGTGCGAAGTTCATGACTGACATTGTTGAGGAAGCGTGACTTCGCCTGCGCTGCACCCAGGGCTGCTTCGCGCTGCTCAAGATAGTCTATGTTGAGCACCTCAAGGTCGCGCGCCATGCGCTCAAGGCGCTGGTTCGCTTCCTGCAACTGGCGCAGCCGGTCATAGGCGCGCAGCGCCGTCGCCACCGAGGTGAACAGTCGGGCGCGCGACAGTTCCGACTTGGTCCGGTAGTCGTCGATGTCGTAGTCGCGGATGACATCCTGTTCGGGTGCATAGCCGGGGTGGCCCGTGCGCAAGATGATGCGCGGCACCGAGAGGCCCAGGGTATCCCTTATGATACGAACGAGGCGCAAGCCGGCGTCATCGGACTCCATCACCACATCGAGCAGGATGACGGCGATGTCATTGGGTTTTGACAGGAGGCTCTCGGCCTCGGCCGCGGAATAGGCATGGACGAATTCCAGACCCCTTCCATGTACAACCTCGTTGCCGAGCGCGAATTCCGTGGTCAGGTGAACGTCGGGGTCGTCATCGACGATGAGAATCAGCCAGGGGCTCGGGCGCGTTGAACTGCGTCCAAAGTCACTATCGGATTCTGCTGCCTGATCGGCTTGAATTGAAACCGCCGTATTCAAGATTGACGTTCGCTCCGCCAAGGCATTTGGCAGCCATTGCCAAGCGGGCAAAGGCCCGCTCAGGTTTCACCTTGGCAAAAGAGTGTTAACGCCGAATAAAAGCCCCATCGAAGCTAGCGATAATCAAGGTGACTGGGAATCTATTCAGCTTCCGGGCACGCCTTTGGAGGTTGAGTATTCGAAGTGCAGCGCTTCGCCAGGATGAACCAGCGGGTGGGAGCCATGGGCCGCCATCGCGGCCTCGGCAAAGCCGCATAGGATCAGTTTCAGCTTGCCGGGATAGGTTGCGATATCGCCGATGGCAAAGATGCCAGGCGCGCTGGTGGCGCAATTCTGCGGATTGACGGCGATATGGTTGCGCTCAAGGTTGAGACCCCATTGCGCGATCGGCCCCAGATCCATGGCGAGGCCGAAGAAGGGCAGCAGGGTATCCGCCTCCAGCCGGCGAACATCGCCTTCAAGCGTCGCGACATTGACGGCCGAGAGCTGGCCTTTGCTTCCCTCGAGACTGTGCAATTGATAGGGAACGACAAGCTCGACCTTGTCGGTCTTGGCCAGGGCTTCCATGCGGGCAACCGATTCCGGTGCGCCGCGGAATTTCGGCCGGCGATGAATGACGTAGATCTTCTCGGCGAGGTCGGCCAATGAGATCGTCCAGTCGAGGGCTGAATCGCCGCCGCCGGCAATGACGATTCTCTTGCCGCGGAAATCCTCGCGCCGCTTCACCAGATAGAAGACGCTCTTGCCTTCGTACTCGGCGAGGTGATCGAGCGGCGGTCGGTTGGGCCCAAGGCGCCGCAGCCGGCGGCGACGATGACGACCTTGGCATCGATCCTGGTGCCGGCATTGGTTTCCACCAGCCAGCGATCGCCCATCTGCGTCAGCTTCTCGACCTGCTGGCCCAGATGATAGGTGGGATGGAAAGGGTCGGCCTGTTCCTCAAGCTTCTGAATGAGGGCCGCGGCATCGATCGAGGGGTAGCCCGGAATGTCGTAGATCGGCTTTTCCGGGTACATGGCGACGCATTGTCCGCCAGTGCTCTCCAGCGCGTCGATCACATGGCAGCGCATTTTCAGCATGCCACATTCGAAAATGGCGAACAGGCCGACCGGCCCCGCCCCGATGATCACGACATCGGTCTGCTGAACTGCACTCATGACACCCTCCCAATCTTCCCGCCTTCCTTTAGCACATTGTAATAAATGGGCAAATCCGGCGATGTGATGACCGTTGCGGCGAGGTCGCCGGGCGGCTACAAACCGACGCCATGAAGCCAGTTGCACCGGAAAAGCTGATCGAAATCGACCTCGCCGACGCGGGGAAAACCGCGCTGATGGCGGGGATCCTCGCACGCCTGGTTCGGGCGGGCGATGTGTTGGCGCTGTGGGGCGATCTTGGCGCCGGCAAGACCACCTTTGCCCGCGGTTTCATGGCGGCCCTGTTGCCGCAGGAAGATGCCGTCCCCAGCCCGACCTTCACCCTGGTGCAGACCTATCCTGTCACAATCGCCGGACATGCCGTCGAGATCTGGCATTTTGATCTCTACCGGCTGAAACATGCCGAGGAAGCCTATGAAATCGGCATCGAGGAAGCTTTTGCCAACGGCGTTTCGCTGATCGAATGGCCGGATCGGCTTGGCTCGCTCTTGCCAGGGCGACGCCTGGACGTGACTCTGGCGCCGGGCGACGCCGCCGATTCGCGGCGGCTCATTCTGGCCGGTGGCGGCGAATGGCGTGCGCGTCTGGCTGAGGTCGAAGATCTGTTGAGGAGCTGCGGGGAAATGATCGGTGCGACGATGGAAGCCGAGGCGCGGTCGGCGCGGCGTGACGCGGTCCTGGCCGAATCCGGCTGGGGCAGGGCCGATCGGCGCCTGCTCGCCGGCGATGCCTCCTTCCGCCATTACGACCGGCTGACGATGGATGGCAGGACCGCCGTGCTGATGGATGCGCCGCCGCCGATGGAGAATGTGCGGCCCTTCGTCCGCATCGGCCGTCTGCTGAAGGGCCTGGGTTTCAGCGCCCCCGAGATCTATGCGGAGGACGCCGAAGCCGGGTTCCTGCTGCTGGAGGATCTGGGCGACCAGACCTATACGCGTGAACTCGACGCCGGCGGGAACGCCGAACAACTCTACGCCTTGGCGACCGATACCCTCATCGCCCTGCACAAATCCGTGCCGCAAGCCGAGCTGGATTTGCTGCCGGTGTTCGAAGATGCGCGCGCCCTGCGCGAAGTGCAGCTGGTGCTGGACTGGTATTGGCCGGCACATTTCGGATCGCCGGCACCGGACGACGTACGCCACGAATTTGTGTCGGCCTGGCAACAGGTCCTGCCGCTGCGCGAGGCTGCACCCAAGAGCATCGCCTTGTTCGATTTCCATGTCGACAATCTGCTGGTGCTCAAGGATCGGCTCGGAATCGCGGGTTGTGGGCTGCTCGACTTTCAGGATGCGGTGCTGGCGCCGGTGACCTTCGATCTGGTGTCCCTGCTCGAAGATGTGCGCCGCCACCTGCCGTGGGATCTGATGGAGCGGATGATCGCGCGCTATCTCGCCGCCAATCCGCAGATCGACCGTGACGCCTATATGGCGGCCTATGCCATCATCGGCGCCCAGCGCAACACGCGCATCGCCGGCACTTTCGCGCGCCTGCTGAAGCGCGACGGCAAGCCTTGGTACCAGCGCTTCATGCCGCGCGTATGGGAACTCATTGCCCATGACCTGCGACACCCGACCCTGGCGCCCGTGGCAAATTGGTATGCGCGCCATTTGCCGAACGCCGAACGGGCCGCCCTGGCCACCCAATAAAGGAAGCTCCGCCTTGCCCGCCATGCAAATCAAGATACCCCGGACGGCGATGATCATGGCGGCCGGCTATGGTACCAGGCTGCGTCCCTATACTGATACCGTGCCCAAGGCGCTGGTGCCGGTGCTAGGTGTACCGATGCTGGATGTCGTGCTCAATCGGCTGCAGGCGGTGGGCGTGAAGCGGGTGGTCATCAACCTGCATCATCTCGGCGAGAAGATCCGTGAGCATCTCAAGGACCGGCGCGATCTCGAGATCTTGTATTCGGAAGAAACCGAAATTCTCGAAACCGGCGGCGGAATCGTCAAGGCGCTGCCCCTCCTGGGCGATGAGCCCTTCTATGCCGTCAATGCCAAGATCATCTGGCTCAACGGCAAGATCGACGCGCTGGTAAGGCTGGCCGCCAGTTGGGACGAGGCGCGGATGGATGCCCTGTTGCTGCTGCAACCGACCGTCACCGCCGTCGGCTATGACGGCAAGGGCGATTTCACCATGGACCAGGAAGGCCGCGTACGCCGCCGTCACGCCTGGGAAGTGGCCCCGTTCCTCTATGCCGGGATCCAGATCTGCCATCCGCGCCTGTTCCGCGATGCACCACAGGGGGCCTTTTCCACCAATGTCGTTTGGGACCGCGCAATCGAGGAAGACCGACTCTTTGGCCTGCGCCATGACGGCGAGTGGTACCATGTCTCGACACCGCAGCATCTGGCCGATGTCGAACGGCATTTGAGCTTCCACGGGATCAAGTTCTAAGCCAAGCTGCCCTCCCAAAATAGGTGGGGTTCATGGGGCTGTTCGACCGCGATTCGCGCATCTGCTGCATCCCGACCGGCGTCAGCTTCGTCGATGCGCTGGCGTTCGGGCTGATGCAGGAAACAGCCGCAGATCCTCTGCGCCTCAGTGCCTTCACCGTCCTGCTGCCCAATCGCCGCGCCTGCCGCGCGGTGCAGGAAGCCTTCTTGCGCCTTGGCGCCAGCGGTGGCCGCGCCTTGATGCTGCCGCGTCTAATGCCGCTCGGCGATCTCGATGAAAGTGAGCTCGGCCTGCAAGGCATCGCGCTGGATCTGTCACTGGGGGATGGCCTCAGTGACGAGTTGCCGCCTTCCATGCCCACCATGCGGCGGCATCTACTGCTGGCGCAGCTGGTACAAAAGGCGGCGGCCGCGACCTTGCCGGGTGGTGGCGACATGTCGTTCGATCAGGCGGCGCGGCTTGCCGCGGAACTGGCGCGCTTGCTGGACCAGGTGGAAACGGAGCGGCTCGATTTTGCCGACATCCGCCATCTGGCGCCTGAGGAACTGGCTGAGCATTGGCAGCTCACTCTCCGCTTTCTCGATATCCTGCAGCAGAACTGGCCGGAGATTCTGGCGGGCGAGGGCGCCGTCGATGCTGCCCGCCGCCGCAACATGCTGCTGGAACGGCAATGCCGGCTGTGGCGCGAGCGGCCGCCGCAACATCCCGTCATCGCGGCGGGCTCGACCGGCTCGATTCCCGCCAGCGCCGATCTTATTGCGACGATTGCCGGCCTGCCGCTGGGCCTTGTCATCCTGCCGGGCCTCGACAACGCGGCCGATGAGACTGTGTGGCAGGAAATTGTCGCGGATCCGGCGCATCCGCAATTCGGCCTTGCGCAGTTACTGGAGCGTTTACAGGCAACGCCCAAGGCCGTATGGCCCTGGCCGCATACGGTGCCCGAGGGCCCCCATCGCTCGGCGCCACCGACCCGCAATCGCCTGGTCAGCGCCGCCTTGTTGCCGGCGAACGTCACCAGTAACTGGCCCGACATCGCCCGCACCATGACGTCGCCGCCGGGCATTGCCGAGGTTGCCTGGCGCGATGTCCAGCGCATCGATTGTCGAACCGAGCAGGAAGAAGCTGGCGTGATCGCACTGATGCTGCGCGAAGCGGTGGCGCAGCCGGCACCTTCCCGCGCCGCTCTGGTGACGCCCGATCGCGGCCTTGCGCGCCGCGTCGCGGCGGAACTGCGGCGCTGGGGCATTGTCATCGATGATTCCGCGGGCACGCCCTTGCCGACAACCGGCCCCGGTCTGTTCTTCCGCTTGGCCGCTGAAGCCCTCGCGGAAGACCTGGCGCCGGTCCCACTCCTTGCTTTGCTGAAACATCCTCTCGCGTCGGCCGGGCTTCCGCATGAACTCTTCCAGCATCAGGTGCGACTCCTGGAGCGGAAGATCCTGCGCGGACCGCGCCCCGCACCGGGGCCTGCGGGGCTTGAGGGCGCCTTTGCCACGGCCGAACTGCCTGAGGGTACTGACCGTGAGGCGATACGGGCGCTGCTAGATCGATTGCAGAATCTATTTGGCCCAAGCGCCGATTGGCACAAGCCTCTGCCGCTGGCCGACCGCCTTGCCCGGCATGTTCACCTTGCCGAAGCGCTGGCCGCGCGACCGGAAGGAGAGGGCAGCCTTTACCTCTGGCAAGGCGAGGCGGGTGAGGCGCTGGCGGGCTTTGCCGCCGAGATGCTGCAGGCGACGCGCGGCATGCCGCCGATCGACGCGGCGAGTTATGCGGCGCTGATCGTCGAATTGATGTCGGCCATCGACGTTCGGCCGCGCTTCGGCCTTCATCCGCGCTTGTTCATCTGGGGCCCTCTTGAGGCGCGCTTGCAGCAGGTCGACCTGATGGTGCTGGGCGGCCTCAACGAGGGGATCTGGCCGGGCGATGTGGCGGTCGATCCCTGGCTCAGCCGTCCGATGCGGCAGAAATTCGGCCTGCCCTCGCTGGAACGCAAGATCGGCCTCGCCGCCCATGACTTCCAGCAGGCCCTGGGGGCGCCGCGCGTCGTCATGACGCGCGCGCAACGCGTCGGCGGCAAGCCCAGCGTGCCGTCGCGCTGGCTGCTGCGCCTCGATGCTTTCCTGCGCGCCCTTGGCATCGTCGAGCCGATCGACGGACCCAGCCAGTATCGCGGCTGGCAGCAGCGGCTCGATTGGCCGGCGCAGGTGACGGCGATCGGTCGGCCCGCACCCAAGCCCGGCGCCAGGTATCGGCCGGACCGCCTGCCGGTGACCGATATCGAGAAATGGATGCGCGACCCCTATGTGCTCTATGCGCGCCGTATCCTCAAATTGCGGCCGCTCGATCCCCTTGATCAGGATGCCGGTGCCGTTGATCTCGGCAATCTCTTCCACGGCATCCTCGATCGCTTCCTGCGTGACAACCCGCTGCCCCTGCTGCCCGATGCCGAAGCTCGACTGCTGAAGGTGGGCGAGCAGGAATTCCAGCAGCACATGTCGCGCCCGGCCGTCTGGGCGTTCTGGTGGCCGCGCTTCTGCCAGATGGCGTCCTGGTTTGTTACCGAAATGCGTGCCCGTGAAGGCGATCTTGGGCGCATCGTCACCGAGTGCACGGGCGAGATCACGCTCCACCAGGTTTCGCCGCCTTTCACTCTTACCGCCAAGGCGGACCGTCTCGATGTGCGGCGTGATGGCGGGCTCGTCATCATTGACTACAAGACAGGCAAGCCGCCCAACTCCCACGACGTTACCTTGGGATTCTCGCCGCAATTGCCGCTGGAAGCGGCGATCGCCTGGCAGGGCGGCTTCAAGGATGTGCCCGCGGCGCTGGTGGCAGCGCTCGAATTCTGGCACCTCAAAGGTGGTCGCGACGGCGCGTCTGTCGTGCTCGTCAAGGATCAGGAAACGAAGGCCATCGCCGATCCGATGGTGCTGGCCGATGACGCCTATCAGGGCCTCATCGAATTGGTGCGGCATTTCAGCAGCGACGAGGCGGCTTATGTGGCGGCACCACGCGACTCCTTTGCGCTTGCTTTCAACGATTACGTCCATCTTGCCCGCTATGCCGAATGGTCGAACGAGGGCGAGTCATGACGACACCGACAGCACTTGCCACGCGCGACCAGCGCCGCGCCGCCGATCCAACCTTGTCGACCTGGGTGTCGGCCTCGGCCGGATCCGGCAAGACCAAGGTGCTGCGCGACCGCGTCTTGCGACTGCTGCTCGAAGGGGCAAGGCCGGAACGTATCCTGTGCCTGACCTTTACCAAGGCGGGCGCTGCGGAGATGGCCAACCGCGTCGCCACGACCCTCGCCGAATGGGCCTCCATCCCGGATGCCGATCTCCAGAGACAATTACGGGAACTGATCGGTGACGATGTTGCCCTGACCTCGTTCAAATCCCGCGCGCGCGGCCTGTTCGCCAAGGTGCTCGATGCTCCCGGTGGCATGCGCGTCGAAACCATCCATGCCTTCTGCCAGTCGCTGCTGCGCCGCTTTCCGCTCGAGGCCGGCATTGCACCACATTTCCGCCTGATCGAGGAACGCGATTCCGACGCACTTTTGTTCAGCGCGCGTGAGGCGATGCTGGGCTCGGCGCGCGATGGCGGCGATCCGGCCCTGGTCGCTTCCCTCGCGCATCTTGCCGAACGGGCGGGCGAGTTCACCAGTGACCGCGTGCTCGGCGATCTCCTCGGCCAGCGCGCGCGGCTCATCGCCCTGCAACGCCGTATGGGCGGC
The DNA here is from genome assembly GCA_016712715.1 of Rhodospirillaceae bacterium. Lineage (NCBI taxonomy): Bacteria > Pseudomonadati > Pseudomonadota > Alphaproteobacteria > Rhodospirillales > Rhodospirillaceae > Rhodospirillaceae bacterium. The sequence goes on along the minus strand of JADJQM010000003.1, from coordinate 304,076 downwards.
ATCGGCGGCTATCGCCAGGCACTGGCGCGCCTGCTGCGCCTTGATCCGGACAGCAGCCGCGCCACGATCCTTGCCAAGGCGGTGGCCGAAACGGCCTTCGATGGCCCCATTTTGCGCGCGGCCGTCGCAGCCTTGTTGCTCGGTTCCGAGGCCGACATCAAGCGCGCCGATGCGATGGCGCAGTGGCTGGCCGGCACGGATGCCGAGCGGACAGCAAGCTTCGATGCCTATGCCGCGGTCTTTCTCACCAAGGAAGGGGAAATCCGCAAGAACCTTGCGACCGCCAAGGCGGTCAAGGGCATGGTGGACATCAAGGAGGTGTTGGCAGCCGAAGCCGGGCGCCTCGTTGCCATCAACGGCCAATTGAACGCGCTTGAAATTCTCGCTGATTCCACCGCCCTGATGACTCTGGGCCTCGATCTCATGGAGCGGTTCCGCGGCTTGAAGGCCCTGACCGCCGCCCTCGATTTTGACGACCTCATCCTGATCACGCGCGACCTGCTGGCGCGGCCCGGCATCGCACCCTGGGTGCTTTACAAGCTCGATGGCGGCATCGATCACGTGCTGATCGACGAAGGGCAGGACACCAGCCCGGTGCAATGGGACATCCTGAAATCCCTGACCGAGGAGCTGATCTCTGGCAAGGGTGCCGAAAGTCAACGCAATGGAGACAAGCCGCGCTCGATCTTCGCGGTCGGCGATTTCAAGCAATCGATCTTTAGCTTCCAGGGTGCCGAGCCGCGCGCGTTCCTGGATGCGCGCCAGCATTTTGCGACGCGGCTGGACCGCGAACCTGGCAAGGTCGATACCAGGACGCCGTTCGCGAGCATCGATCTCAATGTGTCGTTCCGCTCCAGCCCGGCGATCCTCGCCGTCGTCGACCGCGTCTTTGCTGGCGATGCGCGGGATGGCGTGCTGGAGCCGGGTGCCGGGCCGATTCGGCACCTGGCCTCGCGTGCCGGTGCCGCCGGCCTGGTTGAGGTCTGGCCGCTTTCCATCCCGCTGGCGGGCACGATTCCCGAAGCATGGGCGACACCGGCGATCGATACCAACCCGACCGACCCCATCACGCGCCTCGCCGCCACCATCGCCGAAAAGATCGCGACGTTGATCCGCAGCCACGAGGTCCTGCCGGCACGTGGCCGCCCAATCCGTGCCGGCGATATTCTGGTGCTGGTCCGCTCGCGCAATGCCTTCGTGCCGGCCTTGGTGAAGGCGCTGAAGGCGCAGAGCGTCGACGTCTCCGGCATCGACCGGCTGAAGTTGCTGTCCGAACTCGCTGTGCAGGACCTTCTGGCCTTCGCCGATTTCCTGCTGCTGCCCGAAGACGACCTCAACCTCGCCGCCTTGCTGAAATCGCCGCTCATCGGCCTTGATGAAACCGAATTGTTCGAACTCTGCATCTCCCGCGGCCGGACCAGCCTGTGGGAGGAACTGGTGCGCGCGGCAACTGGCTCACCGCGTCTTCAATCGGCGTGGCAGTTGTTGACCGATTACCGGGCGCGCGCCGATCGGCTGACGCCTTATGAATTGCTGGCCGATTTGTTGTCCGCCGGCGGTGGCCGCAAGCGGCTGTTCGCGCGGCTCGGCCTGCAGGTGGGGGAGGCGATCGACGAACTGCTCAACCTGGCGCTTGCCTTCGAGCAGAACAACGCGCCCTCCCTGCAAGACTTCCGGCACTGGCTGGAGGTGAGCGAGGCGGAAGTGAAGCGCGAACTCAGCGACGATGGCGGCGGTCAGGTGCGCATCATGACGGTGCACGGCGCCAAGGGCCTGCAGGCGCCGATCGTCTTTGTGGCGGAGCAGCGGCGGCAGAAGCCGAACCGGCCTGGACTGTTCTGGCTGGGATCCGAGACGGAGTCCTCCGCGCCGGAGATACCGATTTGGGTGGCGCGGCGCGAACTCGACGTCGAAGTTACCACCCGTGCACGCAATGACATCGATCGCCGCGCGCAGGAGGAGGAGAACCGCCTGCTCTATGTGGCACTCACCCGTGCCGAGGATCGACTCTATGTCTGCGGCTGGCGCGGTGAGAAAAATACGGCACAGGCAAGCTGGCACGACCATGCCTCGGACGCCTTGACCGAGATGCTGCTGGCGGGCACACCCGGTGGCCGCTGTGGCAGTCACGACTGGCGCAACGAGGATGGCTGGGACGGCGACTGGCTGCAGGTGACGTCGCCACAGCAGGACAATGCCCAGGACATGGCGGCGAAGTCCGGCCTGACGCTCGATCTCGCATTGCCATTCCAGGATTGGGCGCTCACGCATGCCGATGCTGAGCCCGATCCACCACGGCCGCTCATTCCCTCGCGCCCCAGCACCGACACCGCCAGCGCACAGGAAGATGGCCCTCTGCTGTCACCCTTGGGTCGTGATCAGGGTTTCCGCTTTCAGCGCGGCCTCGTCATTCACAAGCTCTTTCAACTGCTGCCCGATCTCCCGCTGCCTGAGCGACGGGATGCGGCGCGGCACTGGCTCCAAGCCTGCAATCGGCCAAGCGGGCTGCAGGCGCCGGATGCCGTGCTAGATGAACTGGTGGGCGAGGTGATGCGCGTCCTGGAAGACCCGCGATTCGCTCATCTCTTCGCGCCGGAGTCGCGTGCCGAAGTGCCGATTGTCGCGGAATTGCCGGGAAAAGACGGGCGCAGTCAGATCGTGAGCGGGCAGATCGACCGATTGCTGGTGACAGCAACCGAATGCCACATCGTCGATTTCAAGAGCAATCGCCCGCCAGCCATGCAGCCTGAGCAGGTCTCCAAACAATATCTTCGTCAGTTGGCCCTTTATCGCGCTGCCATCAGGGCAATTTATCCAAAGCATACAGTCTCTTGCTATCTTCTCTGGAGCGCCGAGCCACGTCTGATGCCGATCCCGGAAACGGCCCTGGACAGTTATGCGTCCTGAGCAAGCCTGCCGATTTGCACCACCCCATCACCTTGACGCTGCCCCTCCCGCTCCATAGATTCAGTCTATGCGAGGCTCCACCGAAGGGCCTCGTTCACGTGTAGAATTGGGTGGCCGGCAAATGGCCAAGCCCATTGGGAAGGAAGACGGGATGAGCACGACCCACGTTAGCGACGCGAGCTTCGACGCCGATGTCCTGAAGTCCACGCAGCCGGTGCTGGTCGACTTCTGGGCGGAGTGGTGTGGCCCGTGCAAATCGATTGCACCGGCGCTGGAAGAGATCGCGCAGGAATTGAACGGCAAGCTGAAAGTCGTGAAGGTCGATATCGACCGCAATTCAGCGACGCCGAAGAAATATGGTATTCGCGGCGTACCCACCCTGATGCTGTTCAAGGACGGTCAGGTTGCAGCCACCAAAGTCGGTGCCGAACCGAAGCGCAAGTTGCTCGATTGGGTGAACTCGGTCATCTGACCAGCGCCCCGTTTAGCCAGTCGATAAAACCCCGCTGCGGCAGCGCCCGCGGTGGGGTTTTCATTTGGCGTCACTCGTTCTCAGCGAGCACGGTGCCGGCGAGATAGAGCGAACCGCAGATCAGCACGCGGCGCGGCTCCGCACTGCCTTCATGGGCATCGACCAGTGCCCGCAAGGCAGCCTCGACGGAACGGTAGCCCTGGCTGATCAAACCCACCTCTGCGCCCGCCGCAACACACTCCTCGATCGACAGGCTGGCATGGTCGCCCGGAATGGCGACCGCGGCCATGTCCTCTGCGTGCGGTGCCAATTGCTTCAGGAAGGCGACCGGGTCCTTGGTATTGAGCATGCCGAAAATGAGATGGGCCGGCTTGCCGTCCTCGGCGCGCCAATCGGCCAGCATCGCCGCAATCACTTCGCCGGCCTCGGCATTGTGGCCGCCATCGAGCCACAATTCCCACTTGCCATTCTTGGGCAGCATGTCGACCAGCGGACCCTTGACCAGGCGTTGCATGCGCGCGGGCCAAGTGACGTTGCGCAGGCCCTGGGCGATATGGGCGTCGGTGATCCTGAAGCCGTCCAGCACCGCCGTGGTGGCGATGGCGCAGCCGGCATTGCGGAACTGGTGCCGGCCGGCGAGCCCCGGCGCCGGATAGATGCGCGGGCCCCGGCTGTCGGTGAAGCGCAGGGCGTTCCTGAGGTCGCCATCGCAGGTCCATTCGCGGCCGAAGCGTTGCATCGGCACCTTCAATTCGGCTGCCTTCGCTTCGAACACTGCCATGGCTTCATCTGGCTGCGGCGAGATGATCGCCGGCCGACCGTGCTTCATGATGCCGGCCTTGGCCTTGGCGATGAGCGTCAGCGTATTGCCGAAGAACTGCATGTGATCGAACGAGATCGGCATGAGCACAGTGGCAATCGGCTGCTCGATCACATTGGTGGCGTCGAACTCGCCGCCAACACCTGTTTCCAGCAGCACGATGTCGGCCGGTTCCCGCGTGAAGGCGAGGAACGCGGCGACGGTCGTGATCTCGAAGAAGGTGATCGGCACGCCGCCATTGGCATGCTCGCATTCTTCCAGCAGTGAAATGAGAAGGTTCTCGTCGATGAGCTTGCCGTTGAGGCGGATGCGTTCATGAAAGCGCACCAGATGCGGCGAGATATAGACATGGACCCGGTAGCCGGCGGCCTCCAGAATCGACCGCAGATAGGCGATGACCGATCCCTTGCCATTGGTGCCGGCGACATGGATCACCGGCGGCAATTGCCGCTCAGGGTGACCCACCGCCGCCAGCAATCGCTGCGTCCGCTCCAGCTCAAGATCGATGAGCTTGGGGTGCAGCTTGGTCAGGCGTTCGAGAACGATATCGCTGGTCGGGCTTTGCGCCATGTGCGTCAGGCCGCAGCCGGCCTCTTGGTCAACAGGGAAATCACCCGGCCGATCTGTTCCCGCAGATCCTTGCGGGCAATCACCAGATCGATGATGCCGTGTTCCAGGAGATATTCGGCGCGCTGGAAGCCCTCGGGCAGTTTCTCGCGGATCGTTTCCTCGATCACACGGGCACCCGCAAACCCGATCTGCGCACCAGGTTCAGCAATCTGGATATCGCCCAGCATGGCAAAGGAGGCTGAGACTCCGCCAGTGGTGGGATCAGTCAGCAGCACGATGAAAGGCAGGCCCGCTTCCTTGACCTGATCGACAGCGATGACCGATCGCGGCATCTGCATGAGCGACAGGATGCCCTCCTGCATGCGCGCACCCCCTGAGGCCGGTATGGCGACGAGGGCGGCCTTGCGGCTGACGGCGAGGCCAGCGGCGGCCACCAGGCCCTCGCCAACCGCCATGCCCATGGAGCCGCCCATGAAATCGAAATTGAACGCGGCGATCACGACGTCGGCGCCCATCATGGTGCCATAGGCGACGACGATGGCGTCCTGTTCTTCGGATTTCGCCTGCGCTTCCTTGAGGCGGTCGGCGTAGCGTTTGCGATCCTTGAACTTCAACGGATCGATCATGACCTTGGGCAGATCGATGCGCTCATACTTGCCCTCGTCGAACATCAAGGCGAGGCGCGTCTTCACGTCGATGCGCATGTGATGGCCGCAATGGGTGCAGACGCGCTGGTTGGCGTCGAGTTCGCGGTGGAAGATCATCTGGCCGCAGGCGGGGCATTTGTCCCACAGATTCTCCGGCACGTCGGTCTTCTGGACCAGCTTGCGGATCTTCGGCCGGACGAAATTGGTGAGCCAGCTCATCTTGCTATTCTCCGATCAAACACGCGCGGCGCGAACGCCGGCGGCGAGGCTCTTCACGAGATCAAGGGCTGCCTGGGCGGCGCGCGGGCCAGGCTTGCCATTGGCGTCCAGTTCGGCAGCGATCTTGTTGACCACCGCGGAACCGACCACGGCGGCATCGGCGACCTTGGCGACTGCGGCGGCACGTTCCGGCGTCGAAATGCCGAAGCCCACCGCGATCGGCAAATCGGTATGGCGCTTCAGCCGGCCGACTGCGGCGGTGATATCGACATCCGAAGCGGCGCGCGTCCCGGTGATTCCCATGATCGAGACATAATAGACGAAGCCGGACGTGTTGTTGAGCACCGTCGGCAGGCGCTTGTCGTCGGTGGTGGGTGTGGCGAGGCGGATGAAGTTCAAGCCGGCTTTGAGCGCCGGCAGGCACAATTCCTGGTCCTCTTCGGGCGGCAGATCGACCACGATCAGCCCGTCGACACCGGCTTTGTCGGCGTCCACCAGGAACCGGTCGACGCCATAGGAATAGATCGGGTTGTAATAGCCCATCAGCACGATCGGCGTCGCCTGATCCTTGGCGCGGAATTCGCGCACCAGGCTCAGCGTCTTCACCATGTTCTGCCCGTTCTTGAGCGCGCGGAGCGACGAGGCCTGGATCGCCGGGCCGTCGGCCATCGGATCGGTGAACGGCATGCCGATCTCGATCACATCGGCACCCGCCTGCGGCAGGCTGAGGATGATCTCGCGCGAAACTTCATAAGTGGGGTCGCCCGCGGTCACGAAAACCACCAGGCCACCGCGCTTCGCCGCCTTCAATTCGGCAAAGCGGCGTTCGATACGCGTGCTCATAGCTTCGTTCCCAGGCGTTCAGCGACAGCGAAGATGTCCTTGTCGCCGCGACCGCACAAATTCATGACGATGATCTTGTCCTTGGCCCGCGTCGGCGCCAGTTTCTGCACATAGGCCAGCGCATGGGCCGGTTCCAGTGCCGGAATGATGCCTTCGACCCTGGCCAGCATCTGGAAGGCATCGAGCGCCTCCTGGTCTGTGGCCGAGACATACTTCACGCGCTTCATCTCATGCAGCCAGGAATGTTCCGGCCCGATGCCGGGATAATCGAGCCCGGCCGAGATCGAATGCGCGTCTATGATCTGCCCGTCATCATCCTGCAGCAGATAGGTGCGGTTGCCATGGAGCACGCCCGGACGACCGCCGGTGAGCGATGCCGCGTGACGTCCCGTCTCGACCCCGTCGCCACCGGCCTCGACGCCGATGATTTCGACTTCGCGGTCATCCAGAAACGGGTGGAACAGGCCGATGGCATTGGAGCCGCCGCCGATGCAGGCGACCAGCGTGTCGGGCAGGCGGCCCTCGGCTTCCAGCATCTGCGCCTTGGTCTCGACGCCGATGATCGACTGGAAATCACGCACCATCGAGGGGTAAGGATGCGGGCCGGCGGCGGTGCCGATGATGTAGAACGTGTTCTCGACATTGGCGACCCAGTCGCGCAAGGCGTCGTTCATCGCATCCTTCAAGGTCGCCGTGCCGCTATGCACGGGAATGACCTCGGCGCCCAGCAGTTTCATGCGGAACACGTTGGGCTGCTGGCGGGCGATGTCGGTGGCGCCCATATAGACGGTGCAGGGCAGGTTGAAGAGCGCACAGACCGTGGCTGTCGCGACACCATGCTGCCCGGCGCCGGTCTCGGCGATGATGCGCGTCTTGCCCATGCGCTTGGCGAGCAGGATCTGGCCCATGCAATTGTTGATCTTGTGCGAGGCTGTGTGGTTGAGCTCGTCTCGCTTCATATAGATCTTGGCGCCACCCAATTCGCGGCTGAGGCGCTCGGCGAAGTAAAGCGGGCTCGGCCGGCCGATATAGTGGGTCCGGTAGTAATCCATTTCCGTGGCGAATTTCGGATCGGCCTTGGCGGCGTTATATGCCGCTTCGACCTCGAGGATGAGGGGCATCAGCGTTTCTGCGACGAAGCGGCCGCCGAAGATACCGAACCGGCCATGTTCATCCGGCCCGGTGCGGTAGGAATTGGGAGGGGTGGCGGCAGCTGTGCTCACGGGATCTGGGCTCCGAAACTCGGGGAAAATCAGGTCAAATCAGTGGATTCGCTTGAAGGGCGCAATCAACCATAGCAGCGGCCAAAGGTCAAAGCCCTAACCGCGTCGACCTGCTCCCTTAGAGCGTGTGGGCGAGTGCCAGAAACTCTTTGATTTTGTTCACATTTTTCTCGCCGGGCCGGTCTTCGTCCCCCGATGAGGTGTCGACCGCGCTAGCCCCCGTCCGGGCCACGGCCTCGGCCAGATTGCCTGTGTTGAGCCCACCGGCCAGCATCCAGGGCCGGGTAAAGTGCTGATCCTTGAGCAGCCCCCAGTCGAATGACAGCGCATTGCCCCCCGGCAAGGCATCCGTCATCGATTTGGGCGGCTTGGCATCGAACAGCAGGCGGTCGGCCACGGCTTCATAGGTGCGCGCCGCGGCCACATCGCCCGCATCGGCGACACTGATCACCTTCATGATCGGCAGTGCGAAGCGGGCGCGGATCTCCGCTACCCGCGCCGGGGTCTCCGTCCCATGCAGCTGCAGCAGATCAAGCGGCGCTTCCTTGAGAATGCCGGCGATGGCATCGTCGGTGGCATCGACGACGAGCCCGACCTTGGCGATGCCGGCAGGCACCAGCTTGCCCAACTCCCCGGCGAGGCTCGGCGTCAGGTAGCGCGGGCTCTTCGCATAGAAGTTGAAGCCCAACATGGCGGCGGCGCCATCGACCGCGGCCCTGACCGTGTCCGGTGTCTTCAACCCGCAGATCTTGACAGCGACCGACATGTCACACTGTCTCCGACACGAAGCGCGGATAGGCCAGTACGAACACCGCGCAGATGCAGGCCGTCAGGATGAACTGGATAACCAGCGAAATGAATAGCATCGCCATGGGTGCCGCCTGGACAAGCCCGAGCACGCCCAGGAATATCTGCAGGACGGTCTGCCCGAACAGAATCGCCAGGAAAATCAGCACCGCCGCCGAGAGCAACTGCATGCCATAGCCGCTGGTCCGCTGCCAGGCCTGTTTGAAGCTCAGCGGCGCGTCGATGGCGATGCCGACCCAGAGTGGCGCCAGGCGCAGGAGCACCATGACATAGAGCAGCAGCATCACAAATCCGAGGATGGCCATCAACGCAAAGCTCGGCAAAAGGAAGGCGGCCACCAGCAGACCCAGCATGATGCCGACGCCGAGCACTAATTGCGTCAGAAACGCCAGGATCGTGAACTTCACTTGGCGACGATCGATGGCGAGGCCCAACCCGGCGACGGCGCCCGGACCCAGCAGCAGGACTCGCATCCAGTTGACGGCGAACACGCTCGTGGCAAACCAGCTCACGAGGCCGACGAACAATGTCGGTATGAGCATCGCGTCCGCCAGTTCCGGCGCCGGCATCTCACCGCGCGCGATGGCGGAAAAAACGTCACCATAGGCATGCCAGACCCAGAGATTGAGGGCAAAGCTCAGCGCCAGCGGCATGACGGCCAGGCGCAGCAGATCGTCGCGCTCGGTCCAGGTGCGGCGGCAGGCGGCAATCGCCAGGGGCAGGGGCTGCAGGTCGGTCTTGCGGGGCGGTATCATGGGATGCGGCTTGTTCGCAGTCTTTATTAAGATCAGTTACTGTCATGCCCGATGGCGGCGTCGATCTCCAGACCGATCCGGCACGCGGTTTCCCGGGCATCGTCGGCCATCGTGATGGGCCGCCCGATCACCAGGTAATCGGCGCCGGCCTTGGCGGCGTCGGCAGGTGTGCGGACGCGTTTCTGGTCGCCGCCGGCCTGCTTGCCGCTGTCCGCCCAGTTAGGGCGAACGCCGGGCACTACCAGCAGAAAATCCTCGCCGACTTCTCGCCGTAGCGCCTCGATTTCGTGAGGCGAGCAGACCACGCCGTCAAGCCCGGCGGTTCGCGCCAGCAGCGCCAGGCGCTTGACCTGGTCGGCCACCGGGACGGCCTGCCCGACGGCGGTGAGATCCTGTTCGTCGAGCGAGGTGAGCACGGTGACGCCGACGATCTTCGGCCTGCGCAGTTTGTCCTTGTCGGCGCATGCGGCCGCTGTGTCGCTGGCGGCCTTCATCATGGCGAGGCCGCCGCCGGCATGGACCGTCAGGATGTTCGGCTGCAGGGGGGCGATGGCGCGCAGGGCGCCCGCCACCGTGTTGGGAATATCATGCAGCTTGAGGTCCAGGAAGATGGGCAGGCCAACGGCGGCGATGCGCCGATACCCGAGCTGGCCGTTGGCCAGGAAGAATTCAAGGCCCAGCTTGAGTCCTGCCACCGCGCCGTCCAGCCGGTGCGCCCAGTCAACCGCCTCACTGGCCGAAACTGTATCGAGTGCTGCCAGTACCTGACCCTTGCTAACCACCCTGAATCTCCTCGCTCATTTGCCCGGTCGCCGTGCGGCCCCGGCTGGCTTTTAGCCTATTCTGGCGCCAACGTCACCCGGTGGCGCGGAATACCCTAAAAAGTCAATATTTTAGCGGCGGCAGGCCGGTTTAGAGCAGCCTTCCAACAACCTCGGCAAGGCGATAAGCTGATTGCCACACAAGGTCCGCGGTGCCCGATGCAATTGACCCAGTTCTCCGACTATTCGCTGCGCACGCTGATCTATCTGGGTTTGCGTACCGATGAGTTGGTCACCATCGAAGAGATCGCGGGCGCCTACGGCATTTCCGAGAGCCATCTGACCAAGGTCGTGCACAAGCTCGGGCGCCTCAACATCATCGAAACTGTCCGCGGCAGGCGTGGCGGCATGCGCCTGAACTGTCCTCCGTCCGAGATCAATATTGGCACCACGGTCCGTCAGATGGAAGGCAACCTCACTATTGTCGAATGCTTCGACGTCGAGCACAACACCTGCCCGATCGCCGCGGTTTGCGGCTTGTCGGGTGTTCTCGGCGAAGCATTGGAGGCCTTCATGGCGGTCCTCGATCGTTATTCGCTGGCAGATATTCTCAAGGATCGGCCAGCCTTCGCGGCCTTGTTGTCGATACCGATCGACCTCGGTGGCGCGCGCAGGGCCGCGGCGCCCTCATGACGACCCAAAACGGGTGTTCCCAAGCCTCGACAATTGTCCCCAGGATTCCCTTGATGCCAACATCGACCATAGCGCCGCCAAAGCTCTCTCTGGTGACCATGCCGCGTCGAAAGACGCTTCCTGGAGTCCTGATCCTTGCCGCCGTGGCATTGTCGGTCGCTGCTTGCGCCACGCCGATCCGGACAGTGGACCGGCCGAGCGCGCCTTTGCCTTGGTCGGCTGCGATCGGCAGGCTTGATGCCCAAGATGGGTCCTGCTCGGCGACCTTGATCAGGCCGGACATCATCCTGACGGCGTCGCACTGCCTCTATGGCCGTGGCAGCAACGCCAAGATCACGGATTTCGAGTTCACCCCCGCTCTCGATGTCGGGCGCGAGCGGTTGAAGCCGGTGTCGGTCACAGCGGTCATTGCCATGGGTTGGCCGATCACGCCGGACGGCAGCGGGCAGCTGCGCGGCGCGCCCAAGGATGATTGGGCGGCCTTGCGCATATCGCCGCCGGTCGATTATGTGGCGCCGCTCCAGGTCGAAAAGATCGGTGTCGACGGGATTTACGCACGCATGGAGAAGGGCAGTACCTTGTCCCATGCCGGCTATGGCGTTTACGGGGCCTTTTCCGGCAAGCGCCTGCAGATGCGCGACGAATGCCATCTGATCCGCGATGTCGAGGAAATCCTCGAAACCGGTCGCGACGTCATCGTGAACAGCTGCGACGTGATCCCAGGCGATAGCGGTGGCCCAATCCTGCTGACCGATCCAAGCGGTGAGCGCCGGGTGGTGGGTGTGGTGACGAATTTTTGGGGCGCCCATGGCGGGCAAGATTTCTCCAGCTTCGGTCCGAGCTCGGTCTATTTCGCTGACAAGATCAATGCCGAGACGACCGCCGCGTCGACGCCCTGATCGATGTTGCTGAACCTCCCATCGATGGCCCGCGCGTCCATCTTGCTGCTCCTGGCGATCATGGGCGCGACACTGGCCGGCTGCGCCGAGCGCGTTGTATCGCCACCGCCGCCGATCAGCGCGCCACAACAGATTCCCTGGACGGCCGCTGTCGGGAAGCTTGTCATCGCGCATAGTGCGCGACCCTGCACGGCGGTCCTGGTGGCGCCGGACCTCATCGTAACCGCTGCCCATTGCCTGCATCAGAACAGCATCGCGGCACAGGCTGGTGATCTCACCTTCCTCCCCAATTACGGTGCCGAACCCGACCTGGGGGAATTCCAGGGCGTGTCAATCCGGGCCATGGGCGGCGCTATCAAGGACGTCAACAAAGGCTCCGATATTGTGCGCGACTGGGCCCTCATCGGCATCGCCCCGCCGCTCCGCGCGGTGCGGCCGCTGGTTGCGCGGCCGCTCGACACCGACGCGGTCATCGCCCGCATTGCCGCCGGCGAAAAACTCTATACCGCCGGCTATGGCAATGGCGTGGCGGAAATCCTGCGCCCGCATTCGCCCTGCAAGGTGGTCAAGGAATCCTCCCTCAATCCGCTTTATGCCGTCGACATGGTCGTCACCACCTGCATCATCCGGATCGGCGACAGCGGCGGCCCCATCGTGCTCGTCAACCAGGCCGGCCAGCCAACCCTGTTCGGCATCTTTGCTGGTTTCGGCCAGCAGAGGGCGCTCGGCACTTCTTATGGTGTCAATGTTAGCTCCTTCGCGGATGAATTGCCGGTACCGCTGCTGAGCCGTGCCGCGCCCTCGGCCGAAAGCCCCTTGTTCTGGGCTGCGCTCGGCGCCAATTGACTCTTTTTGCCAAGCTGTATACAGCTTGGTCAATCATCTGAAACGACGCAGAAACTGGGCGCCATCCGAGCCGCAGGCGAGGTGGTGTTGTTGGGGAGACGAACCGTGCCACGCAATCCTCGCTACGACATCCTGTTTGAACCCGTGAAGATCGGCCCGGTCACGGCCCGCAACCGCTTCTACCAGGTGCCGCATTGCACCGGCATGGGCTACGATCTGCCGCATTCGGTCTCGCGCCTGCGCGAGTTGAAATCCGAAGGCCGCTGGGGCGTCATCAACACCGAATATTGCTCCATGCACTGGTCGTCGGAAGATGCGCCCTATCGCCTCTGCGCGCTATGGGACGAGAACGACGTGAAGACGCAATCGCTCACCGTCGAGAAGATCAAGAAGCATGGTGCCCTCGCCGGCGTCGAACTGTGGCATGGCGGCAATCACAGCCCCAATCGCTGGAGCCGCGAGACGCCGATGTCCCCCTCCGGTTCGACCCAGCATGCGGTGTTTCCGATGCAAAGCCGCGCCATGGACAAGGAGGACATCCGCAACTTGCGCAAATGGCAGGTCCAGGCTGCCAAGCGCGCCAAGCGGGCCGGCTTCGACATCGTCTATGTCTATGCGGGGCACGGTTATCTGCCGTTCCAGTTCATCACACAGCGCTGGAACCAGCGCTCGGACGAATATGGCGGACCGATCGAAAACCGCGCCCGCCTCCTGCGCGAGATGATCGAGGATACCAAGGACGCGATCGGCGACACCTGCGCCGTCGCTGTCCGGCTCGCCGTCGACGAACTGATGGGGCCGGACGGTGTCCAGGCGGCGGAGGAGGGCGAGGCGGTGATTTCGCTGCTCGCTGAACTTCCCGACCTCTGGGACGTCAATGTCTCCTATGTCGACAATGATTCCCTCTCCTCGCGTTTCGGGCCTGAGGCGCATCAGGAGAAGTTCACCAGCTTCGTGAAGAAGCTCACCACCAAGCCGGTGGTCGGCGTTGGGCGGTTCACCTCGCCCGATACCATGGTCGACCAGGTGAAGCGTGGCATTCTTGATTTCATCGGCGCGGCGCGGCCCTCCATTGCTGACCCCTTCATTCCCTTGAAGATCGACGAGGGTCGCGAGGACGATATCCGCGAGTGCATCGGCTGCAACCTCTGCCGCGCCCAGAACAATTCCGGCGTGCCGCTCCGCTGCACGCAGAATCCCACCATTGGCGAGGAATATCGCCGTGGTTGGCATCCCGAGATCATGAACGCCAAGAGCGGCCATGCCGAGGACCCCGTGCTGATCGTGGGTGCCGGTCCCGCCGGTCTCGAATGCGCCATGTCCTTGGCCAAGCGCGGCTATGACGTGGCGCTGGCCGATGCGTCGCGTGATCTCGGCGGCCGTCTCAATTTCGAGCCGAAGCTGCCGGGCCTCTCCGCCTGGGTGCGCGTGCGTGACTATCGCCTCGGCCAGATCGCCAAGCTGTCCAATATCGAGATCTTCCGCGAAAGCCGCATGGACAAGGCGGCACTCCTTGAATCCGGCTATCGCCACATCATCCTTGCCACCGGCGCCAAATGGCGGCGCGACGGTGTCGGCCACAACAACTACGTGCCCGTGGCCGGCATGGAGGCGGCCAATGTGCTCACCCCCCATGACATCATGGCGGGGGCCAAGGTCGCCGGCCCGGTCATCGTTTATGACGACGATCAATATTACATGGGCGCTGTCATTGCCGAGAAACTGCGTGCCGAGGGCAATGACGTGACCCTGGTAACGCCCGGCACCGATGTCGCGACCTGGTCCGTCTTCACCGACGAGCAGTTCAAGACCCAGGTCAAGTTGATGAAGCTCGGCGTGAAGCTCGTTCTCACCCACAAGCTCACCGGCTGGCGGGGCGATCACGCTACTTTCGCCTGCAACTATACCGGCACGGAAAAGCGCCTTGAGGCGGCGACGTTGGTCAATGTCAGTTCGCGCATTTCCGATGATGCCCTGTTCCTCGATCTCAAGGCTGATGAGGCGGGTCGGGCGGAAGCGGGCATCCTGACGCTGAAGAATATCGGCGACGCCGACGTGCCCGGCGCCATCGTGCATGCGGTCTATGCCGGCCACAAGGCGGCGCGCGAATTCGGCGAGGTGATCGATCCGGATCAGTTCCCGTTCAAGCGCGAACTCGTCTTCGTGAAGTGAAGGAATCAAGGCGATGACTCGCGACGCAACCCAACGCCGCCCGCGCCGGCCGCTAGCGACCGGTCCGCGCCAATTGCCCTTCGGCAAGGTCGTCAACCGCTATCCGCCGATCGAACTGTTGAGCGCCGACGAGCTGGAATCGATCCATGTCGCCTCGCTCCGCCTGCTCTCCGAGATCGGCATGGAAGTGCTGCATGACGAGAGCCGAAATCTTCTGAAAGCAGGGGGCGCCACGGTCGATGAGTCGAACCAGCGCGTTCGCTTCGATCCGGCGATGATCGAGGAGAAGATCAGGACGGCGCCGTCCAGCTTCACGCTGCAGGCGCGCAATCCGGCGAAGAATCTCAGTGTCGGCGATGGCAGCATGATCTTCGCCGCGACCGGCGGTCCGGCCTTCGCCCATGATATGGAACGCGGCCGCCGCGCCGGCAACTACCAGGACATGTGTGACTATATCAAGCTCGTGCAGACCTTGAACGTCATCCATCAGGAAGGCGGCTGCCCCTGCGAGCCCACGGATCTGCCTGCTGACTCGCGGCATCTGGATTTCTACCTCGCCGCCATCCGCTACACCGACAAGAACTGGCAATGCTGGGCGCTGGGCGGCTACCGGGTCGAGGACGCCATCGACATGCTGGCGATCACGCTGGGGCAGACGCGCGAACAATTGCGCGCCAATCCGGCGACCCTCACCATCGTCAATTCGAACTCACCCTTGCGGCTGGATATCCCGATGGGCGAGGGGCTCTGCGCCATGGCGCGCGCTGGCCAGCCGGTCGCGATGACCCCCTTCACCTTGATGGGTGCCATGAGCCCGGTCACCATCGCCGGTGCGCTCACCCAGCAGAATGCCGAGGCGCTGGCCCTCATCGCCCTCTCGCAGATCGTGGCGCCGGGTGCCCCCGTGCTCTATGGCGGCTTCACCTCGAATGTCGACATGCGCACCGGGGCACCGGCCTTCGGCACGCCGGAATATGCCAAGGCGCAGCTGGCTTCCGGCCAGCTCGCACGGCGTTACAATGTGCCGTTCCGCTCCTCGAACGTGACCGCCTCCAACTGCGTCGATGTGCAGGCTGCCTATGAGGGCGGCATGTCGCTCTGGAGCACGATCATGGGCGGCGTCAACCTCATCGAACATGCGGCGGGCTGGCTGGAAGGCGGCCTCACCGCCTCGTTCGAGAAGCTGATCCTCGATGCCGAGATGCTGCAGCTGATGCGTAGTTTTCTCGACCCCATGAAGATCGACCAGCCCAGCATCGCCTTCGAGGCGATGGAGGAGGTGGGTCCCGGCGGGCATTTCTTCGGCGCGCAGCATACCTTGTCGCGCTTCGACAGCGCCTTTTACGAACCGATGCTGTCCGATTGGCGCAATTTCGAGAACTGGTGGGAATCAGGCGCCAGGACCGGCACCGAACGCGCCCATCTCATCTGGAAGGACCTGCTACGCACCTATGAGCAACCGGCCCTCGATCCGGCCGTGATCGAGGAACTCGAAGCGTTCGTAGCTCGTCGCAAGACGGAGATTCACGCCAAGCCCTGACACACTGCCGATTTGTCGCATGACAGGCAGGTCCTTGATATGATCCGATCCGGCGACAGGTCGAGTAAGGTAGGATCATGACTGACGACAGCGAACGCAATTCCCTTTCCGGCCGTGTGAAGCGCTATGCCAAGGTCGGCCGAGCCATGGGCGGGCTTGCCGCGCGCGTCGCCGGACAGCGCTATCTGGGGATCAAGGTCGACAAGGCCGAGCATGCCTCCGACCTCAAGGCAGCCTTGGGTGGCTTGAAAGGGCCGCTGATGAAGGTGGCGCAGATCATGTCCACCATCCCGGATGCGCTTCCCAAGGAATATGTCGAGGAGTTGCGCCAGCTCCAGGCCAATGCGCCGGCCATGGGCTGGCCCTTCGTCAAGCGGCGCATGGCGGCGGAGTTGGGGGCTGATTGGCAGAAGCGCTTCAAGGAATTCGGCCATGAGGCGGCGGCGGCGGCGTCACTGGGCCAGGTGCACCACGCCGTCTCGCTCGATGGGCGCAAGCTTGCATGCAAGCTGCAATATCCCGACATGCAATCCGCGGTCGAGGCCGACCTCTCGCAGCTGAAGCTCATCTTCCGGCTCTACGAGCGCTACGACCGTGCCATCGCTACCGAACATATCCACAGCGAGATTGCCGACCGCCTGCGCGAGGAGCTGGATTATGAGCGCGAGGCGAAGGCCATGGCGCTCTATCGGCTGATGCTGGCGCGTGAAAGGGAAGTCCATCTCCCCGAACCGCTCCTCGACCTCACCACCAGGCGCCTCCTTTCCATGACCTGGATCGAGGGCGAGCCGCTGATGACCTTCCTTGAGAAAAAGCCATCGGTCGAGCTCCGCAACAAGGTCGCCTTCAACATGTTCCGCGCCTGGTACGTGCCCTTCTACGAATACGGCATCATCCATGGCGATCCGCATCTTGGGAACTACACCGTGCGCCCCAAGGGCACGAAGGACCAGGGTGCCGTCAACCTCATGGATTTCGGCTGCATCCGCATCTTCGACGCCAAATTTGTGAAGGGCGTCATCGATCTCTATTGGGCGCTGGAGCGTGGCGACCGCGACATGGCGGTCCACGCCTATGAGAGCTGGGGTTTCAAGGGATTGAACAACGAGGTGATCGACGTCCTCAACCGCTGGGCCAAATTCGTCTACGGCCCGCTGCTCGAGGACCGCACCCGCAAGATCCAGGAAGCTGAGAGCGGCATTTATGGCCGCGAGGTGGCCGAGAACGTCCACGCCGACCTCAGGCGCCTGGGGCCAGTGACGCCGCCCAAGGAATTCGTCTTCATGGACCGCGCCGCGATCGGCCTGGGGTCCGTCTTCCTGCATCTCAAAGCCGAGATCAACTGGTACCAGCTGTTCCACGACCTCATCCGCGACTTCGACGTAAAGGCGCTCGCCAAGCGCCAGAAGGCGGCGTTGAAGGAAGTGGGGCTCGTTGGTTGACCTAGCCCGCTTTCCAGAGCTACTCTTGCGGGAATTTCGCTGACAACTCTCGGTGCGACATGCGATTGCCCAAGGCTCACAAGTTTCCGCTGTATTGGGTCGTCGCGATTGGTTGGGGAATAGCGCCGCTCGTACTTGGTTTGCCGCCACTGCTGCGATCTGCATCTGACTCTGAGGAACTGGTCCTCGTCGTTGCGTCGATCCCGGACAACTCTCAACTTACCGTGCCAACCGGCTTGTCGACATTGCCGGAACTGGCTGCATTGGCTGACGCAGATATGGCAGGTCGTGCACAAAGGCTCTATCTGAACGCATTCGCTGTTAAAGGTCGGGCCGTGTCGGATTTGGCGGGGGCGGCATCTAAGCTTTCTCGGTTTGAGTCAGAAGGAGCACCTGAGTGCCCATTCTTGGCAAATGGCTTCTGGGCTACCCAGCAGGCCCTTGCTGAGCGGATGCTGTCAATGCAGCTATCTCCTGAAACACAATCGCCATTTGACGAACCGGATGATGGACGAACATGCGGATCTGAAGCAGCTCTTTGGGCGTTCTCTCAGAACCTTCGCGATCTCAGCAAGGCTGACTGGTCGGCGAACCCCGAAGGAGTTGCCAAGACTGCGGAGATTGCCAAGAACGCGCTTGACCTGCTCGCGGCCTCGAACGTCAAGGAAGAGCTGCTTCGCACAGCCAGGACAGTTGCCGCCGAGGAACGTAAGGCAGCAAGGCAGTGGAAGTTCATTGGGCTAGTAGCTTACTTGGCAGGGCTTTGGAGTTTGATATTGGGAGCGCCGCTCCTGCGGCAAGGTATCATCGCTGCAGCCCTCAAGAAGCGGCGCCAGCAACGAAACCGGAATCTGCAAGTTGACCGCCTCAGGCATCAGCTTGCGTGATGGCATAACGCACCGAGCCCTGCCTAAACCCGCTTGCCACCCTCGTTTTCCCCCGGCAATCTTCCCGCCGCTTGAGGGTGGGGGACGCAGCTCGGGCGCTGGTCCCGATTCTCATAGATTAATTCAGCCGGTTCAACGGTTTAGATCCAGAAGAAGATTGGGGAGCGCATGAAGATCGGCATCCTGAAGGAACGGCGCGCGCATGAAAAGCGCTGCGCGGCCACGCCGGAAACGGTGAAGAAGTATATCGGCCTGGGTGCCGAGGTGGTGGTCGAGGCCGGGGCCGGTGTCGCCGCCTCGATCTCTGACGCCGCCTTCGAAGCCGCGGGCGCCAGGATCGCGGCCGATGCCGCGGCGACCGTTGCGGGCGCCGATGTCATCCTCAAGGTGCAGCGGCCAATGACCGCCGCCGAGGGTGCCGATGAGCTGGCGCAATTGCCCAAGGGCACGACGCTCATCGCCATCCTCAATCCCCACGGCGCCAAGGAACAGGTGGCTGCCTATGCCGCGGCCGGCGTCGATGCGATGGCCATGGAGCTGGTCCCGCGCATTAGCCGCGCCCAGTCGATGGATGTGCTCTCGTCCCAGGCCAATCTCGCCGGCTACAAGGCGGTCATTGACGCGGCGGCGGAATTCAACCGTGCCTTCCCGATGATGATGACGGCGGCCGGTACCGTGGCGCCCGCGCGCGTCCTTGTGATGGGTGCCGGTGTTGCCGGGCTGCAGGCGATCGCGACCGCCAGGCGTCTCGGTGCCATCGTGTCGGCAACAGACGTGCGGCCCGCTTCCAAGGAGCAGGTGAAGAGCCTCGGCGCCACCTTTGTTGCGGTCGAGGATGACGAGTTCAAGCAGGCCGAGACGACCGCCGGCTACGCCAAGCCCATGTCGGAAGCATATCAGGCCAAGCAGGCCGCGCTCGTCGCCGACCACATCAAGAAGCAAGACATCGTCATCACCACGGCGCTCATCCCGGGCCGCAAGGCGCCGGTGCTCGTGACCGAGGACATGGTCAAGTCGATGAAGCCGGGCTCGGTCATCGTCGACCTCGCGGTGGAGCAGGGCGGCAATTGCCCGCTCTCGGAACTGGGCAAGGTGGTCGAGAAACACGGCGTGAAGCTGGTCGGCCACGCCAATGTGCCGAGCCGCCTCTCAGCCGATTCCACGGCGCTCTACGCCAAGAACCTGCTGAACTTCGTCACACTCCTGATCGACAAGGACAGCAAGCAGCTCAAGATCAATTGGGAAGATGAGATCGTCAAAGGCGTCGCCCTCACCAAGGGCGGCCAGGTGATCCATCCCAACTTTCAAGGCTAGGGGATATTGCCATGGATGAGACAACAACGGTCGCCGATGTCGCCGCTGCTCTGGCGCCTGCTGACCACATACCTTTCGTGCAGCTCTTCACCGTCTTCGTGCTGGCCTGCTTCGTCGGCTATTACGTGGTGTGGCGCGTCACACCCGCCTTGCACTCGCCGCTGATGGCCGTCACCAACGCCATCTCCTCGGTGATCATCGTGGGCGCCCTCATTGCCTCGGGGGCGGCGGCCTTCGGGATCAGCCAGGGCATGGGGCTCGTTGCCGTGGCGCTGGCCGCGGTCAACATCTTCGGCGGATTCCTCGTGACCTACCGCATGCTCTCGATGTTCAAGAAAAAAGAAACGCCGAAGCAGGGGGGCAAGTAAGTGAGCCAGAATCTCGCCGCCTTCCTCTATCTCATCGCCTCGGTCTGCTTCATCATGTCCCTGCGCGGGCTCTCCAGCCCCGCCACCTCGCAGGGTGGCCTGCGCTACGGCATCGTCGGCATGGTGATTGCGATTGGCACGACCCTGGCGTTGCCCAGCGTCGCTGGCTCGTCCTTTGTCGGCATCATCGTGGCGCTGGCGATCGGTGGCGCCGTCGGCGCGGTCATTGCCCAGCGCATCCAGATGACGGCCCTGCCGCAGCTGGTTGCGGCTTTCCACAGTCTCGTGGGCCTTGCCGCCGTCGCCGTGGCTGGTGCCGCTTTCTATGCGCCGGCCGAGTTCCACATCGGTACGCCCGGCGACATTCATCCGGGCTCGCTTATTGAAATGGGCCTCGGTGTTGCCATCGGTGCCATCACCTTCACCGGCTCGGTGGTCGCCTTCGCCAAGCTGCAGGGACTGGTCTCCGGCGCACCGCTCGTGTTCAAGGGCCAGCATTTCCTCAACGCGGCCCTCGGCATCGCCATCGTGGCGCTGATCGTGGCCCTCATCCTTGGCCAGTCGCAGCCCTTGTTCTGGGCACTGGTGGTGGTCTCGCTGGTGCTGGGCTTCCTGGTGATCCTCCCCATCGGCGGCGCCGACATGCCGGTCGTGGTCTCGATGCTGAACTCCTACTCCGGCTGGGCAGCTTGCGGCATCGGCTTCACCCTCTCCAATCCGCTCCTCATCGTGACGGGCGCGCTGGTGGGCTCGTCCGGCGCCATCCTCAGCTACATCATGTGCAAGGGCATGAACCGCTCGATCTTCAACGTCATCTTAGGCGGCTTCGGCACCGATTCCGGTGGTGCGGCAGCGGCGGGTGGCGCGAAGGCCGCCGACCGTCCGGTCAAGGCCGGCAGTGCCGATGATGCGGCCTTCATCATGAAGAATGCGGCCAGCGTCATCATCGTGCCGGGTTACGGCATGGCGGTGGCACAGGCACAGCATGCCTTGCGCGAAATGGCCGATCTTCTGAAGAAGGAGGGCGTCAAAGTCACCTACGCCATCCATCCGGTGGCGGGCCGCATGCCGGGACATATGAACGTGCTGCTCGCTGAAGCCAACGTGCCTTATGACGAGGTGTTCGAGCTCGAGGACATCAACCGCGACTTCGCGCAGGCGGACGTGGCCTTCGTCATCGGCGCCAATGACGTCACCAACCCGGCCGCCAAGACCGACCCCAAGAGTCCGATCTACGGCATGCCGATCCTCGACGTCGAGCAGGCGAAGACCGTGCTCTTCATCAAGCGCTCGATGGCCACGGGCTATGCCGGCGTCGAGAACGAGCTGTTCTTCCGCCCCAACACCATGATGCTGTTCGGGGATGCCAAGAAGATGTGCGAGGACGTGGTGAAGGCCTTCGGGCACTAAGTACGCTCTTGCGACCTCTTGAGATTACCATCAGCGGCTGCGGACCGGCAGGTCTCGCAGCCGCTTGTTTTTTGGCCGATGCCGGCCACCGGCCCATCATCTATGAACGCTTTGCCGAGGCCCGGCCGGTGGGGGCCGGCCTCATGCTCCAGCCTGCCGGCCTGCTGGCGCTGGAGCGCATCGGCTGCCGTGCCGAGGTCGAGGCGCTTGGCTCCCGCATCACGCGCTTTCGCGGCTGGACGGCGCCGGATTGGCGGAAGCTGGTCGAGGTCGACTACACCGCCTTGCGCGACGATCTCTACGGTCTCGGCATCCACCGCGCGTCGCTCTTTGCCGTTCTGCTGAAGGCGGCGAAGGCGCGCGGCATTCCGCTTGAAACCGCGACCGAGATTACCGATGTCATGCACCTTGCCGGTGGTCGTGTGCAACCGGTGAGCCAAGATGGCCGCGCGTTGCCGGCCGCCGATCTCATCGTCGATGCCAGCGGGGTCAATTCACATCTGCGCCGTTTGGCCGGTGCCGTGGCGGCTCCCAGCCCCTATCGCTATGGCGCCATTTGGGCAAGCCTCCCCAATACGGACTTTGCGCGCGACATCCTCGTGCAACGCTATGTCGCGGCGCGCCACATGGTGGGCGTGCTGCCGGTCGGGCATCTACCGGACGACACCACGCCGCTGGTCACCTTGTTCTGGAGCCTGAAGCCGCAGGATCATGGCGCGCTGCTTGCCGGTGGCTTCGAACAATGGCGCGACCGCGTGACAACGATCTGGCCGGAAGCCGCCGCCTTGCTGCACGGAACAGCCGACTTCACGCCCTTCGCCCTGGCGCGCTACGCGCAATTCACCCTGCGCAACCCCTTTGCCAGCGGCATCGTCTTTATTGGCGATGCGGCGCATTCGACCAGCCCGCAACTGGGGGCCGGCGTCACCATGGCGATGCTGGATGCTGCGACCCTCACCGATGCCTTGCAGCGCGCGCCGGATCTCCCTGCCGCGCAGCGCGCCTATGCAGATGCCCGCGCGCGCCATATCCGCTTCTATCAGATGATGAGCCGGCTGCTGACGCCGCTCTTCCAGTCGGATGCCCGGTTGCTGGCCGATCTCCGCGATCTCGCCATGCCGCTCATCGATCAGTTCCCCTGGCTGCAGCGGCGCATGTATGAAACCTTCGCGGGCCTCGGCACCGGCTTGTTTACCTCGGCCAGGCCTGAGACACTGGCCGGATGAACCGGCTGAAATCCGAGCGCCTGCACATCGACGATGCCGTTGCCATCGTCTCGCCGTCCTGGGGCGGGCCGAGCGTGTTTCCGCACATCTATGATCTGGGCATTCATCTGCTGGAGGCCTGGGGCCTGCGTGTTGTCGAATACCCCACGGCGCGCATGCCGGCAGCCGAGCTTGCGGCGCATCCGGAGCTGCGCGCGGCCGACATCAACCGCGCCTTCGCCGATCCGGACATCAAGGCCATCATCGCCTCGATCGGCGGCAATGACAGCGTGCGCATCCTGCCTTATCTCGACGCCGCGGTGATCGCCGCCCATCCCAAGATCCTGCTCGGCTATTCCGACACCACTACCTTGCACCTGTTCTGCGCCTTGCACGGCCTTGTGACCCTGCACGGCCCTTCGGTCATGGCGGGCTTTGCGCAGATGGCGGCCCTGCCGGATTACGCCGCCCATGTCCGGCACATGCTGTTCGTGGCAGCACAGGGCCACGACTATCGCCCCTATGCGCAATACACCGACGGATATCCGGACTGGCGCCATGCAACCAAGGCCGGCCAGGTCAACACGCTGCGGCCCCATGAAGGCTGGCGGCTGCTGCAAGGGCAGGGGAGCGTCGATGGCGTCCTCTTCGGCGGCTGCCTCGAGGTGCTGGAGATGGTGCGCGAGACGAATTTTTGGCCGCCAGCCGATTTCTGGGTGGGCAAGCTCCTGTTCCTGGAAACCTCCGAGGAGGCACCGTCGGTCGAGACGGTCTCGCGGATCCTGCGCAGCTATGGTGCGCTCGGGATCTGGGACCAGGTCGCCGGCCTGCTGGTGGGCCGCGCCGCCCGCTACAGCGATGAAGACAAGCTGGCGCTGGAGGCGGCATTGGTCGCCATCATCGGCGGCGAATATGGAAGGCCGGACCTGCCGATCATCGCCAACATGGATTTCGGCCATACCGATCCGCAATTTGTGCTGCCGCTAGGGGTGAGGGCGCGGCTGGACTGTGCGCCCCTGTCGCTGCAGCTGATCGAAGTCTGGCTCCGCTAGGGGCGCCTGGTTGGCTTGCGATAGGGTTCAGTGGCGGCAAAGACCAGGATGCGGTTGATGCGCGCGCCATCATCCGACAAGGGCAGGAACAGGGTTTCGTCGCTGACCCAGCGACCGTTGGTCGAGACATAGGGCTTGTCGTCATATTGCGGTGTGCGCAAGCGGACGGTGCCGTCATACATCGATAGTGCATCTTCAAGCGATGGCCCGAGAAAACCATCGATCACGGAGAGGCCGGTGGGA
The DNA here is from genome assembly GCA_016712715.1 of Rhodospirillaceae bacterium. Taxonomy (NCBI): domain Bacteria; kingdom Pseudomonadati; phylum Pseudomonadota; class Alphaproteobacteria; order Rhodospirillales; family Rhodospirillaceae; species Rhodospirillaceae bacterium. The sequence goes on along the minus strand of JADJQM010000003.1, from coordinate 279,981 downwards.
TCACGCCCGCGCATCTCGACTTCCTTGGTGCCGACCAGGCGATAGACATAGCGCCTCGCATCATCGACCACCTCGACGATCATCAGATGCGACAGGAGGCGGGGAATATCCGCTGGGTCGATATCGGCGCGCCGTGGCAATCGGCCATCTCGTGCCTTGCCGCGCCAATAGCGATACATGTGCTGAATCTGCGCGCCCGCCTTGGCCAACCAGACGGGTTCGTCGGTCAGCGCGGATTCAATCCTCTGGGTCGCAGGGTCGCCAGTTCCATCCTCCGGCGATGCAGGCCCGGCCATCACGCGAAATCCGGCGTCAACGAGCTGCGTGTGATCAGCAGAATGCGCGAGACCTTGCGGCCATCTTCGGCCAGCGGCAGGAACAGCATCTCGTCATCTTTGTAGCGCCCATCGGGACCGACGAACGGCGAATCGTCATAGACCGGGCGGGCGCTCGCTACGACCTGATTGTAGAAGCTGTGTGCTTCCTCGACGGAGGGTCCGTAATAGGCCTCGGCCACCGATTTTCCGGTCGGGTCCTGGCCGCGTATCTCGACTTCCTTGGTGCCGACCAGGCGATAAACGTAGCGGCGCTCATCCTCCACCACCTCCACGATGGTGAGATAGGGCAGCAGCTTCGGGATTTCAGTCGGGTCTATGTCGATGCGCCGCGGCAAGCGCCCGTCACGGCATTTTGTGCGCCAATAGAGGTAAAGCGCCTGAACATGGTCACTTGCCTTGGCCAGCCAATCCGGCACCTCGGTATCCGCGTCCGCCATCATGTTCCCCTGGAAGGTCTCCGCGGGCGGCATCCTTGCATCAAGGGTGCGGTCCTGCATATTCCTATTCGGGTCGAGGGCCGGTTATACCTGACACAGATGAAGAACCAGCTAACCGGTGCCGGAATCAGGCTTCCGGGCAGCGACAAAAAGTCGCCATAAAAGTCATCGCCCCGCCGGCAGGACCGGCAGGGCGACAGCAAAATGCGTTCTCTCGTCGAAGCGGCAGCGGTTGATGGCTGCCGGGAAGGCGGGACTAGAAGCCCTCGCGCTCCATGCGCTTGCGCATCAGCTTCCGGTAACGACGCACCGCCTCAGCCGATTCGCGCGCCTTGCGCTCGGACGGCTTCTCATAGTTACGACGCATCTTCATTTCCCGGAAGATTCCCTCGCGCTGCATCTTTTTCTTGAGCGCACGCAGTGCCTGATCGACATTGTTGTCACGGACGAGAACTTGCACGGTTTGCCACGGCTCCTTTCGCCGAATGGAGTAACACTAAAAACGAAGAATTCTCTCGGGCTGCCCAGCTGGAAGCCCGTCTCGGGCGATGCTCTACCACAGCCAATTCGGCTTGTGAAGCCCCGCCGCATCAGGAAGGCATTGGCTGGGGACTTCCTAAACCCCTGTTTTATGGCCATATTCCTTCCAAATAGCGAAAGAAGCGCCGATGGCCATCCTCAAAATAGCCCGCATGGGACATCCGGTCCTGAAACGGATCGCCGACCCCGTTGCGGACCCGACCAGCCCAGAAATTCATAAACTTATCAATGACATGGTAGATACCTTGGCGGATATCGGTGGGGCTGGCCTCGCGGCTCCCCAGGTGCATATGCCGCTGCGGGTGGTGATCTTCCACGTCCCCGGCGCCAGACTCGCCGCCGAAGACCAGACAGAGGGCGCCCCGCCAGCCGGCATTCCCCTGACGGCCCTGATCAATCCCGAAATCACGCCCCTGGACGACGAGATGGTCGATGGGCTGGAGGCCTGCCTCTCGGTGCCCGGCCTGGCCGGGACCGTGCCGCGCTTCAGGCGCATCCGCTACCGGGCCCTCGCCCCCAACGGGACGGTCATCGAGCGCGAGGCCTCGGGGTTCCATGCCCGGGTGGTGCAGCATGAATGCGATCATCTCGACGGAATTCTCTATCCGATGCGCATGCGCGACATGACCAGCCTCGGCTTCGTCGAGGAACTGCGCCGCTATGAGGACAAGGAGGCCGCGGACTGAGCGATCTGCTTCTGACAAAAACGGTGCGGGCGGCATCGCTGCCACCCGCGCCCGGTCGAAGGCCCTCGGGGTGAGGGCGTGGCGACAATCAGTCGCCGCCACCTTCGCCACCACCACCACCATCGTTGCCACCACCGTTGCCACCACTGGCGCCGCCATTGCCGTTGCCGCGATCCTTCCCGTTATCGCCGGCATTCTCCTTGTCGCCACCCCCATCGTGATCACCGTCGCCCACACTGCGTGACGTCCCGAGATCGGCATTGGTCCTGACTGAGCAGAGGAAGCTGTCCAGCGTGCCACGAACGCAGGACGAAAAGGCATAGCTGTCGGCCTGGGCGGTGTTCTGCGCCAAAAGTGCTGTGATGGCAGCGGCGCTGAGCAGTGAAAGTCGCAAGGTCATTTTCTTGTCTCCTGTCGAATATGGGGTTCATTCCCCTGCCCGGCGCTCTGTTGTGCGCTGGGCATGACCTGGAGATAGCGCGCGACTGCGAGGCAGCTTGTGAAGCAATTCACAGGCCTGCGGGGCGGCGCTGGGCCGCCCCGCCTGATCGGGCATTGGTCAGGACTTTATGTCCTGCGGTCCCTTGCCGTTGAAGCCACCGCCCTTCGGCTTGTCCTTGAGGTCCTTCGGCCCCTTGAAACCACCTTGCTGGTCCTTCGGGGAGTCGCCTTTCTTGTTACCGCTCTCGACCGATTTATGGCTGCCTGGCACTCTGATGCCATAGCTGGTGACATAACAGGGCGTCACCGACTTCACGGTGATGCTGCCTTTCTTGCAGGTATAATTGCGGTCGTTGGCGGCGGCGGCATGGCCGGCAAAAGCAAGGATGCCGACGAGCGAAGCGACGGCGGCAATAGCGGTCAACTGCTTGTTCATGATTGAGCTCCTGTCCTATCGGGTTGCATTCATGAGCGTCTTGCCCATGCCCGATCTGTCGAGGCCGGCGCCGCAACGGTTCTGGCTACCTGTGAACCCCTTCACACATGGCGTGCCGCGTGCCGCGCGGTGACCCCGATGTGGCTATCCGGGACAGTCCGTGGCAGACTGCGGCCAGCAATGGGCGGGGATGTGGACCGCCTGCCATCCGATCGATGTTTGCTTTGGAGTGTGCCCGTGAATCCCGTAACCGCGACAGAAGCGCGCAGCGAACCAGCGAAGGCCTATGACTGGCAGGATGATCGCGACAGGCTGGTTGAGGCCGTCATGCCCCATGTCCCGTTCGACGGCTGGACCGATGCCGCGTTCCGCGCCGGTTCCGCCGATTGCGGCATCGACCTGCCGCGCGCACTCAATGCCTTTCCCGGCGGCATGGCCGAATTGCTCGCCTACAATCACCAGCGCAATGACGCCCTGATGATCAATGCCATGACGAAAGAGGATATTGCCGGCGGCAAGATACGAGACCGCATCACCCGCGCGGTGCGCTTGCGACTGGAACTCGTCGCTGGGCAGCGCGAGGCGATCCGCTCGGGCCTTTCTTTCCTGCTGCTGCCGGAGAATGCGCCGCTCGGCCCCAAACTGCTCTATGGCACGGTGGATGCGATCTGGCTGGCGATCGGCGACAAGTCGACCGATTTCAGCTTCTACACCAAGCGCGCTGCTCGCCGCGGTCTACTCGGCGACCTTGCTTTATTGGCTCAACGACAAGAGCGATGGCCATGCGGCCACCTGGGCCTTCCTCGACCGCCGCATCGGCGAAGTGATGAAGATCCCGCAGATCAAAGGCCAGCTGCGCGCGATGTTCGATCGCCTGCCCAATCCGCTCGCTCTGTTCTCCAAGGCCGCCGGCCCGCTTGCCGCTGGTTCGGGAGCCACTGGCGCGCTGCCGGCCGGCATGCGGCCGCGCCGCCGTCGCCGCTCCTAGGCAGGTCGTCCGATGGAGGCTGAACAAGCCGGTGCCGGATCGGTGGTGGGAAGTGTCGATTTCGATTTCAGCCATTTCGACTTGCGCCTCGCCACCGAACTGATCGTCGCGCTGGCCATCGGCCTGCTGATCGGCCTAGAGCGCGAATGGCGCAAGCAGGGCGATGACGACCATGCGCGCATCGGCATTCGGACCTTCGGTTTCATGGGGCTGCTCGGCGGCCTTGCGGGCACATTGCAAAGCAGCCTGGGACCGTGGGTAGCGCCAGCAGCCCTTCTTTCCCTGGCCGCCCTGCTGGTCGGCGACCGCCGCGCATCGGGGAAGGCCGGCACAGCCCTGCTGTCAGAGGATTTGACGACCTTGGTGGCGGCGATCGTCACCGCGCTCCTGGGCATGCTAGCGACGACCGGTGCCATTGAACTCGCGGTTGCCTGCGCCGTCATCGTGGTGGCGCTGCTTTATGCCAAGCCGGTGCTGCATGGGCTGGTCGGCAAGCTGACCGAGGCGGAGCTCAAGGCAACCGTGCGCTTCCTGGTGATCTCGCTGGTCATCCTGCCGGTACTGCCGGATCAGGGCTACGGCCCCTATCAGGCGCTCAACCCGCGCTCGACCTGGCTCATGGTGGTGATGATCTCCGCCATGTCTTTCATCGGTTACTTCGCCATCCGCGCGCTGGGGGCAGCGATCGGCGTGCTGGCCACCGGTTTCTTCGGCGGCATGGTGTCCTCGACCGCGACCACAATGACCTTCGCCAAGCTGGCCAGCGACAAACCCTTGCACGGCCGCATGCTCGCCGCCGGTGCCATCCTTGCCAATGCGATCATGGCGGCGCGCGTCGTGATCCTCTCTGCTGTCCTGGCGCCTCCACTTGCCCTGGCACTGGCATTACCTCTGGGCCTCGCGACGTCCGCCGCTGCGGGCTTCGTCGCCGTCATCTGGTATCAGGCCCGGCGTAGCGAGATGGGCGCCGAGACGATCACTTTCGCCAACCCGTTCGAACTCAGCCAGGCGATCAAATTCGCCTTGCTGCTGGCCGTGATCCTCGTCCTGGAGCGCTTCCTCAGCGACAAGTTCGGCGCGACCGGCCTTTATGTGCTGGCGGGAATCTCGGGCCTCGCCGATGTTGATGCCATCACGCTTTCGGTCGCGCGCGGTATCGAAGGGGGCGGTGATCTCACTGGCCCCGTCATCGCGATCCTGCTGGCGGTAGCATCGAACACGCTGGTGAAGAGCATCTTCATCCTGCGGGCGGGCGGCTCTTTCGCGGTCTGGAGCATTGCCGCCCTGGCGGCAATGGTGGCAGCCGCCATCATCGGCGTCGGATTGCAGCAGGCCTATCTCTAGACCTTCATTCCTTCTCGCCGGAATCTCTCGGCGCCGTCAGTTCTTTGCCGGCGAGGAGTTGCTCGCGCCGCGCCATTTCGCGCCGGTCATTGGCCTTCTCGACCTTGGTCCGACCGAAGCGGACGCGATTCTCGGCGGCCAGCCTTTCCTCCGAGTCGCGTGCCTTGGCTTTCTTCGCGCGGTTTAGATTGATGATTTCGGCCAATTTGACCTCACGGAACTGTCAAGAAGGCGGGTCATTCGAACCTTGCCCCGGCTTCGCTCCAGAGGCGATAATGGCCCCAAGCGGGCTGGCGTTCAAGCAGCCCCACATAATTTCGCCGTCGTTGCCGCCCATCGTCCGGGCGACGGCGCAGGGCCAAGGACCGGGAGATCGATGCCATGAAAAAAGCACTGAAAATTGGCGGGGGCATCCTCGGCCTCATCATCGTGCTGTTGCTGGTTGCCCCTTTCTTCATCAACCTCAACACCTATAAGGGGCTGATCGCGGAGAAGGCCAAGGAAGCGACCGGCCGCGACCTGGTCATCGACGGCGACATCTCGCTCTCGCTCCTGCCCATCCCCTCGGTTTCGGTCGAGGGCATCAAGTTCTGCAATGCCGCCGAAGGCTCCGCCGCCAACATGGCCGAGATCGACAAGGTCAAGGTGAAGGTGGCCTTGATGCCGCTCCTCTCCGGCAAGGCGGAGATCAAGAGCATCGAACTGGTGAAGCCCACCATCGTGCTGGAGAAGCTTCCCGACGGCAAAGGCAATTGGGAGATCACGCCGCCCGCTGGTGCTGCCGACGCCGCGACGAGCTCGACACCCGATCCGAATGCGGCAAGAGGCAGCAATTTCGACCTCTCGATCGAAGGCGCCAGCATCACCGACGGCACGCTGGTCTACCGTGACCTCATCACCGCGAGCGAACAGCGCGTCGAAAATCTGAACGTCGATCTCGCCCTGGGCAGCCTGCAAGGACCGTTCAAGGCGACCGGTGGTGTCACCGCGATGGGCATGCCGCTCGGCTTCGATGTCGATGTGGGGCGCCTTGATCCGGCGCAACCCATGCCGATCAACCTCACGCTGAAGATCGAGGAGGCCGGCGCCACAGTCGGCTTCTCGGGCAATGCCGACCTCAAGGCCGCAGAGACAGCGGACCAGCCGATCGTCACCGGCAAGCTCACAGGCAAGGGCGATTCCGTCGCCAAGCTGATCGCGGTCCTCTCCGGCGGAAAGGCGGAAGACGGGCCGCTCGCTCAGGCATTCGCCCTCGACGGCGATATCGTCGCCGGCAAGAGTGCGGCGGACCTCAGGAATTTCACCGCGAGCCTCGGCGACATGACAGCCAAGGGCTCGGTCGCCGCCAAGATGGGCGAGGTCACCACCGTCGACGCCAATCTCGCCATGGGGCGGCTTGATCTTGACAAGCTGATGCCGGCCAAGGCTGCGACGACCGAGGCAGCGCCCGCTGCGAGTGTGGATACCGCGCCAGCACCCGGTACCTTCTCCTTGCCGGCCGGCATCAATGCCAATGCGACGGTCACGATCGACCAAGTCATCGTGCAAGGCAACGCCATCGACCAGGTGAAGGTCGTCGCGGCGCTTGCCGATGCCAAGCTCAATCTCACGGAACTGTCGGCGCAGCTGCCCGGCGCCACCAAGGTCAAGCTCGGCGGCACGTTGCAAGCACAGGAAGGCCAGCCGGCCTTCTCCGGCGGGCTCGACATGAACTCCGGCAATCTGCGGGCCCTTATCGACGCCTTTGCCAAGGGGGCGGTTGATTCCGTGCCAGGCGATCGCCTGCGCGCCTTTGCGCTCAACAGCCGCGTCACTTTCACGCCCACCCAGGTGGCGCTCTCCGACCTCGCAGCGAAACTCGATTCCACCAAGATTGCGGGTGGCGTCACCGTGGCCCTGCCCGACGGCAAGAAGCGCCAGCGCATGGCCTTCGGTGTCGGCCTTTCGGTCGACCAGATGAATCTCGACGGCTACCTGCCGAAAAAGAGCGAAGCACCAGCGGCCGACACCACCAGCAAGCCGGCCGAGGTCGGCGGCAATCCATTGAAGGCGCTGGCGCCGCTGGGCGATCTCGACGCCAACATCGAGCTTCGGGCCGGTGCACTCACCCTCAACGACCAGCAGATCAAGAAGCTCCATGCCCTGGTCGGTCTCGCGGCCGGCGTGCTCACCATCGAGGATCTCTCGGTGGGCGACCTCATGGGCGGCAAGGGTGCCATCAAGGGGCAAATCGTCGAGTTGAAGGGCAATCCGCGCTTCGATCTCGATTTCGATGTGACGGCGAAGGACGCCAACAAACTGGCGCAGATGGCTGGCGCCGAACCCGCCGGCAAGCTCGGTGCGCTCTCGCTCAAGGGCAAGGCATCGGGCGGTGGTGACGAGGTCTCCTATGACGTCGCCATGAAGATGAGCGGCATTGGCCTCGATGGCACCGCCAAGGGTGGTGCGGCTGGCCTGCTCGCCGGCGGCATCCCGCGCGTCAATTCCGTGTTCGACATCAAGATCGACAAGCTGGCGCCGCTGGTCGCGCTGGGTGGCGGCGAGGGCGACAAGGCGACCCAGCTGAAGGCCGCTGACAATCTGGGTTCCGTCAGTTTCAAGGGCAATGCGCAAAGTGGCACTGACGATCTTGCCTATGATGTCGACCTGACCCTGGCCGGTATCGGTGGCGCGGGCAAGCTTTCGGGCAAGATCACCGGCATCTCCGGGACACCGATCGTCGACACCACGCTCGACCTCCGCGCCGACCGGCCGGCACCGTTGCTGCAGCTCGCGGGGCTCGCCGGTCCCAAGGCGCAGGCGATGGGGGCATTGGCCGCCAAGGGCTCGCTCAAGGGCGGGGCGGACGATCTCAACCTCGACCTCGGTCTCCAGGCCGCGGGTGCCACGGCGAAAGTGGTCGGCAACATCAAGGCGAAGGCCGAGCCGATGGCTTTCGACATCGCCTTGCAGGCCAATCATCCGGAGTTCACCCAGTTGCTGGCGCTGGCCGACATGCCCAGTTCCGGTACCAAGGCCGGCCCCTTGGCCCTGCAGGCCAAGGCCAGCGGCACCACAAAAAAGGCAGCGGTGAGCGGGCTGGATTTCAAATGGGGCGATTCCAGCCTCACTGGTGACGCCGATTACGACGCCACCGGCGCCAAGCCGATGATCAAGGCCAACCTCGCTGGCGGCACCGTCAACCTGGTACCATTCATGGCGCCGAGTTCCGGCAAGGCCGGGGTGCCGACGACGACAACCAATCCCAGCGGCTCGCCCTGGTCCAATGAGCCGCTCGATCTCTCGGCCTTGAAGGGCCAGGATGCCGATGTCGACTTCAAGGCTGACTCGCTCATCCTGCCCGACCAGCGCATCGACAACATCGTTGCCAAGCTCACCGTGAAGGACGGCGTGCTCAACATCAGCACGCTCACTGGCAATATCTATGGCGGTGCCTTCAATCTCTCGGGCACCTCGGTCGATGCGCGGACGACACCGCAGGTCGCCGCCAAGATCGCGGTCGACAAGATTCAGCTCGGCCAATTGCTGGGTGGCGGCATCGCCGGCAATCAGATCAAAGGTCCGCTCTCGCTCAATCTCGATCTCACCGGTGCCGGCGAAAGCCAGGCGGCGATCGTGCGGTCCTTGACCGGCAAGGGCGATCTCGGCGGCACCATGATGATCATCGGCAAGGTCGAGCAGCAGGTAGGCTCGGCGCTGCTCGGCATCCTGGGTCAGAAGGTGAAGCAGGTGAAGGGTGTCGCCGACAGCATCAACGGTGTCATCGGCTCCTATATGGGCGTCGACAACCAGCTCTCAGGCACTTTCGACGTTGCCCAGGGCGTGCTCGACACCCAGGACTTCGCCTTCACCAACCCCAAGGCGCGGGGGGCTGCCAAGGGTCAGGTCGATCTCGGTGCCTGGGCAATCAACATGCTGGTCGACCTGTTCGGCCAGCAGGCGGAGCAGGCGTTCATGAGCATCAACCTCACCGGCCCGGTGAATAGCCCGACGCCGGCTTTCTCCGGCACCGGCGCTGCCGGTGCGGCGGGTGCGGCCGGCGGTCTGGTACCGGGGCTCAATCTGCCGGGCGTCGGCGCAATCCCTGGGATCGGCACCATCCCCGGCCTCGGCGGCACCACCGGCACGGATGCGACGGGCGAACCCGGGGCGGCTGCGGCCCCGGCGGGCGGTCTGCTCGACCAGGTCCCGGGTGTGGGCGATCTGCTGGGTGGCCAGAAGAAGCAGGAAGCGGCACCGGCTGCGGCCGAACCAGGCACGGTTGCGCCGGCCGAGGCAGTTCCGGCGGAAATCGCCCCGGAACCCGGCGCCGTGCCAGCCGAGGCATTGCCGGCGGAGGTTGCCCCTGCGGAAGCAGCTCCGGCCGAGGCGGCCCCCGCGGAAGCAGTACCAGCCGAAGCTGCTCCTGCTGAAGCAGCTCCCGCGGAAGCGGCCCCTGCGGACGTGGCACCTGTGGAAGCGGCTCCGGCGGAAGCGGCTCCGGCGGAGGCTGCCCCGGCGCCTATCGAGGAAGTGCCCGCTGCAGAACCTGGCGCGGTCGTTGAACCCGCTCCAGCCCCGGCGGAAGCTGCCCCGGCTGAACCTGCGGCACCGGTGGAGGAACTCCTGCCGCCGGCCGAAGGTGCTGAGCCGGGTGCCGCGCCGGCGCAGTAACGCGCGGCGCGTCAGCGACCTTGCACGGTGGTGAGGACGAAGACGCGAATGGCACTGGAAAGATTGGGCGCGCCGGGATCCTCCCCGCGCGCCCGGTCAATTTCGGCGATGATCGCCGCGACCGAGCTTCGCCGTGTTTCGGCGATTTCCTTCAGCGCCTGCCAGAAAGCCTGCTCCAGCGTCACGGACGTGCTGTGTCCCGCGATGTTGACGGAGCGTTTCTTGAGGGCGGTGGGCGAGGTCAAGCAATCGACCCCTCACCCCAACCCTCTCCCCGCTGTCGCGGGGCGAGGGAGCTTCCAGCGAGTTCCGCCTTAAGGCCCTCGCCCCGCTTGCGGGGAGAGGGGTTGGGGTGAGGGGCTGTCAGCCTCGCTCTCACTTCGGCCCGAGCATGTCCTGCGGGCGGACCCATTTGTCGAACTGTTCGGCGGTGAGCAGCTTCAGCGCCAGAGCCGCTTCCTTGAGGCTGGTGCCTTCCTTGTGCGCCTTCTTCGCCACCTTCGCGGCATTGTCATAGCCGATATGGGTGTTGAGCGCCGTCACCAGCATCAGCGACTGTTCCAGCGATTGCTGGATGCGCGGCAGGTTGGGCGTGATGCCGACGACGCAATTGTCGGTGAAGCTCAGTGCCGCGTCGGCGATCAATTGGCCCGATTGCAGCACGTTGTGAATGATCACCGGCTTGAACACGTTGAGCTCGAGATGGCCGTTGGAGCCAGCCACGGTCACCGCGACATTGTTGCCCATGATCTGCGCGCAGACCATGGTCATGGCTTCCGCCTGGGTCGGGTTGACCTTGCCCGGCATGATCGATGAGCCCGGCTCGTTCTCCGGCAGGTTGATCTCGGAAATGCCCGAGCGCGGACCGGAACCCAGCAGCCGGATGTCGTTGGCGATCTTCATCAGCGAGACGGCGATGACGTTGTAGACCCCGGAAATTTCGACGAACACGTCATGGGCCGCCATGCCTTCGAACTTGTTGGCGGCCGATTTGTATTTCTGCCCCGTGAGCTTGGCGAGTTCCGCGGCGAACGCCTTGTCGAAGCCCTTGGCGGCATTGAGGCCGGTGCCGACCGCGGTGCCACCCTGCGGGACCGAGAGAAGGCGCGGGGCGGTCGCCATGATGCGGTCGATGCCGAAGCGGATCTGCGCGGCATAGGCCGAGAATTCCTGGCCCAGTGTCACGGGCGTCGCATCCTGGAGATGCGTGCGGCCGATCTTGATGATCTTCGAGAATTCCTTGGTCTTATGTTCCAGGGCATCGGCGAGGTGATCGAGAGCCGGCACCACCTCGTTGGCGATCTGGTGCACGGCCGCGATATGCATGGCGGTCGGAAAGCTGTCATTCGACGACTGGCCGTAATTGACCTGGTCGTTGGGATGAATCGGCTTCTTGTCGCCGCGCTTGCCGCCCAGCATTTCGATGGCGCGGTTGGCCAGCACCTCGTTGACGTTCATGTTGGTCTGGGTGCCGGAGCCGGTCTGCCACACCACCAGCGGGAAATGATCATCGAGGATTCCGTCGGAAACTTCGCCCGCCGCCACGACGATCGCTTTGCCGAGCTTTTTGTCGAGCTTGCCGAGCTTCATGTTGGCAAGCGCCGCCGCCTGTTTCAGCGTGCCGAAGGCGCGGATGACGCCAACCGGCATGCGCTGGCCGCCGATCTTGAAATTCTGCAAGCTGCGCTGGGTCTGGGCGCCCCACAGCTTGTCCGCTGGCACCTCGATCGGGCCCATGGAATCGCTTTCAACGCGCGTCGCCGGCTTCTTCGCCATAATCGGGTCTCCCTCATCAGATCAATGATATTGCCCCGTTCTAGCGATTTTCGGCGCTGTTAGGAAGGGCGCCGGATCAGGCTTGGGCCAAAGCCCGCGACAAGTCCCATGGCGGCAAAGGCGATGACCCAGCCCAGCCGCGTATCGGCGCCGAACAGGTCGAGGAGCCCGCCTGCGGCAAGTGGTCCCAGCGACGCCCCGGTGAAGCCGATGAGGGTATGGAGCGCCATGGTGGCTCCTTTGAGTTCCGCGGGCGCGCTTTCGACGGCACCGGCCGTGAGGGTGGCGCTGTCGGCGCTGACCGTCACGGTATAGAGGGCGAGCAGCGCCAGGACAGCGGCCAGCGGCCAATCGACACTCCAGCCGATGACCAGGCTCAAGGCGGCCGAGGCGGGCATGATGAAGGTCAGCCAGCGGTGCCGGCCGATGCGCAGCGCGATCTCGTTGCCGATGATGCTGGCCGGCAAGCCCAGGACAAGGACAAGTCCGCCCCAAGTTGTGAGGCTGGTATCCGCCGAGGCGCCGACCGTGCCGGTGGTGGCCATGACCAGAAAGGCGATCAGCCAGGAACGAAAGCCGTAGAGCTCCCACATATGAAGGCCATAGGCGAGGGAATAGCCGCGGGCGGTCTCGTTGCGCCAGGCGATCGCCAGGCGCCGCCACAGCGGTTGATACGCGCCCGGTGGCTTGGCCTGCGCCCGGGTGTTGCCGAGGACGAGCGGGATCGCCAGCAGCCCGAGGGCGCCGGCCACGTAAGACGGCGCCTGCCAGCCGAAGCGATGGCCGACTGCACCGGCAAGGATGGTGGAGAGGCTGGCACCTAGGCTGAAGGTCGCCATGTAGAACGCAATGGCACGGTTGCCGCCGATGCCGCTCAGGCGCTCGGTCAGCAGTTTGAGGCCAGGCATGAAGGTGCCGGCGAGGCCCATGCCGGCGATGAGCCGTGTCACCACGCCCGTCCAGACGCCGTCGCCCAAAATCGCCGTCCCGAGATTGCCGAGCACGGCGAGGAGCGTGGAGACGAGATAGATGGCGCGCGCATCGCGCCGATCGGTCATCGCAACCAGGAACGGCACCGACGCCAGATAGCCGATCAGGAAGGCGCCTTCGATGATGCCGGCTTCGGTGTTGGAAAGGCGCCAGGCCGCCTGCAGGGTCGGCAGCAGGGCCGCGAACACGCTGAAGCACGCCATGTTGGCCAGCAGCGCAGCGCACAGGGCGAGACCTGTGCGAAGGGAATCGGCGCGGCTCACTGGAACGGGTTGCGTTGTCGCGTTGGCTTGCCAGCAGTCTTCTTGCGGCCAATCTTCTTGGTGGCAGCCTTCTTGGGGGCGGCCTTATTGCGTGCCGGCTTCTTCAGTTGCTTGCGACGGCTGGCGGCCAGCGCGCCGGTTACCCACAGTTACAGCTTCGTCGCATCGCCCAGAACCGCATCGGGACAGCGCCAATAGCTGGTGATGGTAGTCTCGCCCCGGGCCGTTTCAAAGCTGAACGGCTCGCTGCCGGCGGCGCTGAACGCGGCGCGGTTCTGGTCGTCGACCTTGAGGGTACACCTGGTCCAAGGCCATGATGCCGAAGATCAACCCATCGATGTATAGGCCGAAACCGCCGAACATCGGCCGCGCCAGAAACGGGCCGAGCGGTGCCAGCTTTGCGCCGAGCGTCGCCACCAGCTTTTTCCCGGCAGGCGTGATCATCGTCAAACCGTCCGGGGCGGATTCAGACGGCAATGCGCGACGATGAAATCGGCGATGGCACCGATATCGTTTAGGTCGATCACCGGCAGATGCGCCTCCGGCAGCGGCGCATCGCTCAGGATGGCGACATAGGTGGGATCGCTCGCCGACAGCAGCGGCTTGCCGTTGGCGGCGCGGAAGATTTCAACCTTGTCATGGGGCTGCCGCTTGAAGCCTTCGATCAGCAGCAGATCGACCGGCGTCATGTGGCGGACGAGGTCGGCGACATCCGGCTCGGCTTCCTCGCGCAGTTCGTGCATCAGGGCCCAGCGTTTGCCCGACGTCACCATCACCTCGGTGGCGCCTGCCGCGCGGTGGACATAGGAATCCTTGCCCGGCGTATCGACGTCGAAGCCATGATGGGCGTGTTTCAGGGTGGAAAGACGGATGCCGCGCCCGGTCAGTTCGGGAATGAGCTTGGCCAGCAGCGTCGTCTTGCCGGCGCCACTCCAGCCAGCGATGCCAAGGATGCGCATGGTCGTCGCCAGCTCACCGGAATTGATCGACGACACTAGGTCTGCTGCCCGTCTGCCATGTGCTTGATGCCGACGCGTAGATAGTCATAGCCCGTCATGACGGTGAGCACCGCCGCGATCCACAGCAGTGCATCGCCGATCAGCGTCACCGGCAGCCAGCCGGGACCGGCATCGCCGACGATGAGGAATCCCAGGGCCACCATCTGAAGGGTGGTCTTCCATTTGGCCAGCAGCGTCACCGGCACGCCGATTTTGAGCGTTGCCAGATATTCGCGGAGGCCCGAGACCATGATCTCGCGGCACATGATGATGAGGGCCGGCAGCACCGACCAGCCGTCGATCTGCTGCGTCGCCGTCATCGCCATCAGGATGGCCCCCACCACCAGCTTGTCGGCGATGGGATCGAGGAACCGGCCCAGCGCCGAGACCTGGTCCATGCGGCGCGCGATATAGCCGTCGAAGAAATCGGTGATGCAGGCGACTGCATAGAGCACCAGCGCCGTCCAGCGGAACACGGGCTGCTCGAAAAACAGCAGGGCGGCGATCAGCGGGATGGAGGCGATCCGCGACAGGGTCAGGATATTGGCAATGTTCGGCATGGCGACTTTCGCAACAGACTGGAATCCGATGGGATGCCGGACCATAGCAGGAACGTGTTCCCCTGTCACAGGGGCCCGGCGCATGGCCCAGTTGCATCGCAGGAAGGTGATCACGGCGCTAGGGCCGGGTGCAGGCCTGCGATATGTTGCGCTGCCATAACGGGGAAAGTTGGAACAAATGCACCTGATTCACCTGATGCTGGCCATTGTCTTCGAGGTGATCGCCACCAGCCTCCTCAAACAGGCGGACGGTTTCACCCGCCTATGGCCCACGCTGGGCACGATCGTCTGCTATGTGGGCACCTTCTATTTCCTCGGCCTCGCCCTCAAGGTCATCCCGATCGGCATCGCCTATGCCGTCTGGTGCGGCTTTGGCATCGTGCTGATTGCCGGTATCGGCTATGTCGCCTTTGGCCAGAAACTGGATTTCTGGGCTGTGCTCGGTCTCGCCATGATCCTGGGCGGCGTTCTGGTGATCAACACCCTCTCAAACAGCATCCCGCGGTAAGACGGCCCGATCAGCTCTGGTGGAAATGATCGTAGATCACCTTTGCCACCGTTTCCGAGATACCGGGTACCGAGGCGAGGTCGGTGAGCCCCGCCTGCGCCACGGCGCGCGCCGAGCCAAAATGCATGAGCAGCGCCTTCTTGCGCTTGGCGCCGATGCCGGCCACATCGTCGAGCGGCGATTTGGCGATATCGCTCGACCTTTTGGCGCGGTGAGTCCCGATGGCGAAACGGTGCGCCTCGTCGCGCAGGCGCTGCAGGTAATAGAGCACCGGATGCTTGGGGTCGAGGCCGAACGGTTCGCGCCCCGGCATGAAGAAGCGCTCGCGCCCGGCATTGCGGTCCGGGCCCTTAGCGATGGCCGCCACCGCCACATCGTCGATGCCGAGCTCGGCGAACACCTCCATGGTGACGCTGAGCTGTCCCTGGCCACCGTCGATCAGCACCAGATCCGGCCAGGTCGCATGGGTATCGTCCGGATCTTCCTTCAGCGCCCGCGTGAAGCGGCGGGTGAGCACCTGGCGCATCATGGCGTAGTCATCGCCGGGCTCGATCGGCGCTTCGCCGGCCTCCTCATTGGCGGGCTTGATGCTGAACTTGCGATACTGGTTCTTCATGAAGCCGTCGGGCCCGGCCACGATCATGCAGCCATAGGCATTGGTGCCCGAGATATGGCTGTTGTCATAAACCTCGATCCGCTTGGGCGGCGCCTCCAGACCAAAAATATCGGCCATCCCCAGCATCAACTTGGCTTGGGATGCACTCTCCGCCATGCGCCGCGCCAGCGCTTCCTTGGCATTGGCCATGGCATGTTCGACCGGCTTCCGTTTGTCGCCGCGCTGCGGTGCCAGGATTTCGACCTTGCGCCCGGCGCGCAAGCTCAGCGCCTCGGTGAGGAGATCGATCTCCGCTGGCATCTCGTTGACCAGGATGAGGCGCGGCGGCGTCTTGTTCTCATAGAACTGCGCCAGGAACGCCGCCAGGATCTCCGGCGGCTCGGTGGTCTTGTCATGGGCCGGAAAATAGGCGCGGTTGCCGTAATTGCCGTGGTTGCGGAAGAAGAACACCTGGATGCAGCTATGCCCGCTTTCATGATAGGCGGCGACGATATCGGCCTCCTCGACGCCTTCCAGGTAAATGTCCTGGCGGCTCTGGATGAGGGCGAAGGCCTGCAGCCGGTCGCGCAGCTTGGCGGCATGTTCGAACTCAAGCGCGTCCGATGCCTTCTGCATCTCGGCGCCCAGGCGCTGCTTGACCTTGTCGCTCTTGCCCGTGAGGAAGTCGCGCGCCTCCTCGACCAGTTCGGCATAGGCCTCCGGCGTGATGCGGCTGACGCAGGGCGCCGAGCAGCGCTTGATCTGGTACTGGAGGCACGGTCGCGTGCGGCTGGCGAAGATCGAATCCGAGCAGGGCCGGAGCAGGAACGCTCGCTGCAAGGCGACGATCGTCCGGTTGACGGCGCCGGCCGAGGCAAACGGTCCGAAATACTGGCCCGGCCGGTTGCGCGCCCCGCGATGCTTGGTGATCTGCGGCGCCGGATGGTCGGCCGTGATCAGGATATAGGGAAAGCTCTTGTCGTCCCGCAGCAGCACATTGAAGCGTGGGCGGTAGCGCTTGATGAGATTGGCTTCCAGCAGCAGCGCCTCGACCTCGGTATGGGTCGTGACGAACTCCATGGTCGCCGTTTCGGCGATCATGCGCTGGGTGCGGTTGGGCTGCCGGTTGGGCAGCGTGTAGTTGGTGACCCGCTTCCGGAGGTCCTTGGCCTTGCCGACATAGAGCACTTCGCCGCTGGCCGAAATCATCCGGTAGCAGCCGGGCGCGGCGGGCAGGTTACGCACCTTGGCCTTGATGATGGCGGCGCCATGGGCGAGCCGGCTGATGCCGCGCGGGCGCGGCGTGCCCTCGCCGGGCGTCTCCAGGTCGTCGAGATCCGCCTCGCCCGGATGTGGATGTTCTGGATCGTCAATCATGCCCATCGGCTTGTCATAGAACGGATAATTAGGGACCGGATTTGCCGCTTCCAAGGGATGTTCCAAGGCCCGGCTCCGGAGCCCGGAAGCTAGCATGGCAGCGCCGCTCAAGTAACTTCAGGGATATCCACCATTTCTGTGGATAAGTCTGTCGATATCGCCGGTAGCTTTCTCCGACTGGTCGTGGAATCAGGCTTTCCCTGCGTCTGCTCAAAAATTAGGCAAAAAATATAAGTATCTGTAATCACGAGATTTATATGGCGCGACTTGCAACATCATCGTCACGAATGGAATTCAGTCTTGACTCTTCTGGGGCCATCGGACTCGGGCAAGCCGTTGTGAACAACTTGGCTCAGGAATCGGTCGGTAGAGTCCTGAAAGGTTTAACTTTTGGTGAATCGGTCAGGAATTTTCCGACTCCTCGGCGGGCAAAATTTCGCGTTCCGGCCCAGCCTATCGTCCAGCCCGGCTGCGCTCGATTTCCACCCCCACGCTGAAGGCCTCCTTGAACACGTCGAGCTTGTCGATTCGGATCTTGGCATTGAGCACCCGGTGGTCGGCAAGGCACACATCCGCAACCCGGTCGGCCAGGGTTTCGACCAGGTTGATATGCCCGTCCGCGACCACGGCCTTGATCCCCATGACGGCGGTCGCATAGCAGACCACATTGTCGACATCGTCGTTGATCGCCGGGTGCTCGAGGCACGTCAGTTCGACATTGATCTGCACCCGCTGCTGCGCTAGGCGCTCATGCTGGTGGATGCCGATGCTGCAGGGCAGGACCAGGTCGCGGATAAAGACACGCATCGTCCGGGCCGGCGCGATGTTTGGCAATGGCAAAACTTTTTCCAATGGATTCATGGTCCCTGGACCTCCTCACTGAGACGGCCTGCGGCCGGCTTTGGGGCACCGCACCGATCGCCGCGCTCTGGGGCGATGGGGGTGAATGGGAGGGCCGCACCCTGGGGCCCATGGTTCGATGGCATTATAGGCTCTCCGGCCAGGGCTGGCTATTCTTTCGGCTGGAAGCCCTTGTTGGGCACCTGCCAGCCCAGATGCTCGCCCCCGTCCAGCGCGATCATCTGTCCGGTCATCGAGGGCGAGGACAGGATATAGAGCGCCGCCGCGGCGATTTCATCGGGTGTCGTCCCATGGCCCAGTGGCATGGCCGCCGATTGCGCGGCGAAATGCTCTGGCGTTTGGCGCGGGCTGGGCAGGGTCGGGCCGGGCCCGATGGCATTGACCCGGATCTGCGGCGCCAGCGCCAGGGCCAGCGTCCGGGTCAGGGTCCACAGGCCCATCTTCGCCACGGTGTAGGACAGGAAATAGGGCGTGAGCTTCCACACCCGCTGATCGAGCATGTTGATGATGTTGCCTGGAACACCCGCCGGCAATTGTCTGGCGAAGGCCTGCGACAGCACCAGGGGTGCCCGCAGATTGGTCTCGATATGCCGGTCCCAGCTCTCCCTGGTCGCCGTGTCGACCTTGTCCATCTCGAAGACCGAGGCGTTGTTGACCAGGCAGCTCACTGGCCCCAGGTCGCGCCCGATGGCCGGCAGCAACTGCTCGACTTCGGCTTCCTGGCCAAGGTCGGCCTGCAGCACCAGGGCGCGCCGCCCGAGTGCGCGGATCTCAGCAGCCGTCGCTTCGGCCTCGTTAATCGAACTGTGGCAATGAACGGCCACGTCCCAGCCGGCACCAGCCAGCTTCAGGGCGATGGCGCGGCCCAGGCGCTTGGCGCCGCCGGTGACAAAGGCAATCTGCGGCTGGGCTGATGGCGCCATGGCTCAGAGCCGCTCGGTGCCGAGGATTTCGACACCAAAGCCGGAGAGGCCCATATATTGGCGCTCCTTGGTGGCAATGACGCGGATCGATTTCACACCGAGATCCTTCAGAATCTGCGCGCCGAGCCCCACTTCGCGCCATTGCTCCAGGCGCGAGGCCTCGCTGCCCGCCGCATGCGGGGCCGATGGTGTCACACCGACGGCGCCTTCGCGCAGATAGATGATGATGCCGCGGCCCGCAGCCTTGATCTGCTTCAGGGCGCGCATGACGCTGCCATGTTCCGGGTCGAACACGTCGGTCATGGCTTCTTCCTGCTGCAGGCGGATCATGACGTCGCGCCCGTCGCCGATATCGCCGTAGATCACCGCGATATGGTGCGCCGCGTCGAAGGCGGTCGAATAGACCACCGCGCGCGCGGGCCCGATCGCCGTCCGGATATCGCCTTCCGAGGTGCGGGTGATGAGCGATTCCCGCTGCTGGCGATAGGCGATGAGGTCGTCGATCGATACCACCAGCAGTTTGTGCTCTGCGGCAAAGGTCATGATTTCGGGCAGGCGCTTGACCGTGCCGTCATCATTGACCAGTTCCGCGATAAGCCCGACCGGCGGCAAACCAGCGAGGCGCGACATGTCCACCGCGGCCTCGGTATGGCCGGACCGGATGAGGACGCCGCCCTCGCGGGCGATGAGCGGGAAGATATGGCCCGGGCGCACGAAATCCTCGGCCGCCACGTTCGGATTGGCCAGCGCCCGGATGCAGGCGCAACGTTCTTGCGCCGAAATGCCGGTGGTGAGGTCCTTGGCATAGTCGATCGAGACGGTGAAGGCCGTGGCATGGGGCGCCACGTTGTCCGCCACCATGGGCGACAGGTGCAGGCGCCGGGCATCGGCCCGGGTCAGGGGGGTGCACAGGATGCCGCTGGTGTGTCGGATGAAGAAGGCTACATATTCCGGTGTGGCCTTCGACGCCGCCATGATCAGATCGCCTTCGTTTTCGCGATCCTCGTCATCGACCACGATCACAGGGCGGCCGGCGGCGATGTCGGCGATGGCGTCTTCGATCTTGTGGAGCTTCGCGGTCATATGGCCTCGTGGGGCGGAAATCGTCGGGCGGAAATGCGGGTTCATCCGGGCAATAGCGCGTCCGGACGGTTGCCGCAAGTCCAGGGGCCGCACCTGTCCGGGCAGATCCTTTTCCGCCAATCCCATACCAATGCCGTTTTGATCTCCATCGACCATGATTACCCAGGCTCAGGTCATGATGCGACTTTCGCATGGACGATTGACGATGGAATGATTTTCGGTCGAAGCTGTATGAAACTAAGATTTACGAGACACCGCCACCAAGACCAAGCGGACCGAACCAGGGTGGGCGTTCCGGAAATAACCGGCGGTTGATGCGGCAAGCGTGCACCGATCTGGTGCGCGCGACACAGGGAAGTTTTTCCACAGGGAGGTTTCTAATGACTTTTCGATCTGGCAAAGGCGAAGGCCAACATCCGGACATTCCCCGGTTGGTCGAGGCGCTGGAGCAGCGGCATATCGGCCGCCGCGATTTCTTGCGGACGGCGACGCTCCTCGGCATGTCGGCGGGCGTTGCCTATGGCATCGCCGGCAAAGTGCTGGGCGGTGACATGATCGGTGCTGCCCAGGCGCAGACCCCGAAAAAGGGCGGCGTCCTGCGCATTGGCGCGCGCGTTCCGGCCGTCGACAACCCCGCGACGTTCTCGTGGGTCTACGATTCCAACATCGTCCGCCAATCCAACGACTATCTGACCCGGACGCTGGGCGACGGCATCACCGTTCCCATCCTGCTTGAAAGCTGGGAGCCGAGCGCCGACCTCAAGACCTGGACGCTGCGCGTCCGCAAGGATGTGAAGTGGTCGAACGGCGACATGCTCAATGCCGACCATGTCATCTGGAACATCAAGCGCTGGCTCGACCCCAATGTGGGTTCGTCGGTGCTGGGCCTGTTCCAGGGCTTCATGCTGAAGGAAGTCGATACCGGTCAAAAAGACGAAGCCGGCAACCCGAAGATGACCACCGAGCTGTGGGATGCGAACGCGATCGAAAAGGTCGACGACCATACCATCAAGCTCAACGGCCAGGTCTCGACCTTGGCTGTGCCGGAGAACCTGTTCCATTACCCGGCCCTCATTCTGCATCCGAAGGACGAAGGCAAGTGGGGCGTCGGCGCCATTGGTACGGGCGCGTTCGAGCCGGCCGAAATCGAAGTCGGCAAGAAAGTGGTTCTGAAGGCACGCGCGGACTATTGGGGCGAAGGTCCCTATCTCGACGAAGTGCACTTTGTCGATCTTGGCGACGATCCGGCGACCAAGCTTGCGGCCTTGGCCTCGAAGCAGGTCGACGGCCTCTACGACGCCGACATCAAGGTCTATCCCAGCATCCAGAAGCTGGAGCATGTCGAACTGCACAAGATCAACACGGCGCAGACGGCGGTTGCCCGCATGCATTGTGACGAGAAGCCGTTCGATGATCCCCGCGTGCGCAAGGCCATGCGCCTTGCCATCGATTGCGCTGCCGTCGCCAAGATTGCCTATGGCGAACTCGGCA
Organism: Rhodospirillaceae bacterium; assembly: GCA_016712715.1. NCBI lineage: Bacteria > Pseudomonadati > Pseudomonadota > Alphaproteobacteria > Rhodospirillales > Rhodospirillaceae > Rhodospirillaceae bacterium. The sequence continues at coordinate 258,693 of JADJQM010000003.1, read as the reverse complement.
CCCCGGCGCAGCATCACCATGTCTCGCCGGTGCATCCGGAATTCGTCGACATGCCGATGCCGCGCGATCTCGACGCCGCCAAGAAGCTGCTGGCTGACGCCGGCTATCCGGACGGCATCGATGTCGAACTCCACGCCAAGAAGGATCCCGATTGGGAACCGACGGCTTGCCAGGCGATGGTCCAGCAATGGGCCGAAGCCGGCATCCGCGTGAAGCTCACCGTGCTCCCCTCGGCCCAGTTCTGGGACGTCTGGACCAAGGTGCCGTTCGGCTTCACCGTGTGGACCCATCGTCCACTCGGCATCATGGTGCTGGGTCTGGCCTACCGGACCGGCGTGCCATGGAACGAGAGCAACTTCAAAAACGCGAAGTTCGACGAGTTGCTGACCAAGGCCGAAGGCCTGGTCGATCTCGCCGCGCGCAAGGAAGTGATCAAGGAGATCGAGCACCTGATGCAGGAAGAAGGCCCGATCGTCCAACCGTTGTGGCGTCAGAGCTACCAGCCCTTCGACAAGCAGCTGAAGGGCTACCTGCCGCACCCGACGGAGTATTACTTCTGCGAAGCCATGTGGTGGGACAAGTAATCCCGGCCAATTGACAGAAACGGAGAGCGGCCCGGGCAACCGGGCCGTTTCTCGCTGAGACGGGAAAGCGCCGTCGCCTCGGTCCATCAGGTGCAATCGGGCCGGATAGCAGGGGGCGGCCGAACCATCGCCAAGGTTAAATCAAAAACTGTCGCGTTAGCGCAACTTTGGTCTCTCTGGCGATAGTTTATTCCGACAAGGTTCTGTTTCTAGTATTCCCAGGAGCGTATGCCCGCATGCTGCTCCGGGGACGATTGCGGGGGACTGCTGCAGGGGGCTGTTGCAGGGGACTGTTGCAGGGATTTTTTGATTTCTGCATAGTTGCCACGATAAGCGGGCACAAAGACCGTAACAAACATGACAATTGCCTCGGCACGGACCTTTTGTCCTCAGCCGGCAGGTCGATAGGGAGATGACAATGAATCAATGGGAACAACTTCAGCAGGCGGCCAAGTCTGGGCGGGTGAACCGTCGCGAATTCATGCGCTATGCCGCGGCACTCGGCATCACGACCAGCCTCGCCAGCGGCCTGATGGTCAAGGCCGGCTATGCCGCGGAGCCCAAAAAGGGCGGCACGCTGCGTATCGGTATGGAAGGCGGATCGGCCAGCGACTCGCTCGATCCGCGTACCTATGCTGACTCGGTCATGATTGCCTCGTCGCTGTGCATCATGAACTGCCTGGTCGAATTCGACAGCGCCGGCAATCCCGTGGGCGAACTGTTCGAGAGCTGGGAAGCAAAGCCCGGCGCCGTCGAATGGGTGTTCAAGGTTCGCCAGGGCATCAAATTCTCCAATGGCAAGACCCTCGACGCCGAGGACTGCATCTATTCGATCCAGATCCATCGCGGCGAAACCAAATCGCCGGCCAAAGGCATCCTCGAGCAGATCAAGGAAATCAAGGCGACCTCCGCCTCGGAAGTCACCATCACGCTGTCCAGCGGCAATGCCGACTTCCCGGTCATTCTCGGTGACTATCACCTGGTCGTCGTGCCGAAGGATTTCAGCGACTGGCAGAAGCCGATCGGCACCGGCGCCTACACGCTGGAGAGCTTCGAGCCGGGCGTGCGCCTGGTCTTCAAGAACCGCGGCGATTATTGGAAGCCGGGCCGTGGCAATTTCGACACCGTCGAAATCCGCAACATCCAGGATCAGGCCGCCCGCACGGCGGCGCTGCAATCGGGTGAAGTCGATGCCGTCAACCGCCTCGATGCGCGCACGGTCGACCTGCTGAAGCAGGACTCCAATCTCAGCATCGTCCGCACCAAGGGCACCGGCAACCGCTATTGCTTCGTTTCCCGCGTCACCCAGAAGCCGTTCGACAACAAGGACCTGCGTCTCGCCTTGAAGTACGGCATCGACCGTCAGGGCATCATTGACTCGGTCTATAGCGGCTACGCCGTACCGGGCAACGACCATACGCTGGATGAGCTCAATCCCTTCTACAACACGCGTATGCCGCAACGTGCCTACGACCCCGACAAGGCCGCCTTCCACTTCAAGAAGGCCGGGCTCGGCGACACCAAGATCGAGCTGCAGACGTCGGAAGGCGCCTGGAACACCGCGGTCGATTGCGCCTCGCTCTATCAGGAGTCGCTCAAGAAGGCCAACATCACGCTCGACGTCAACAAGGTCTCGGCCGACGGCTATTGGGACAATGTCTGGCTGAAGGCGCCGTTCTGCGCGGTCTATTGGGGTCGTCGCATGTCGGCCGACCAGACCTTCACCCAGGTCTACGGTTCGGCGTCCGACTGGAACGACAGCGACTGGCGCATTCCGGCCTTCGACAAGCTCGTCGAAGAAGCGCGTATCGAACTCGACCAGGAAAAGCGCAAGGAGCTCTATTTCCAGTGCCAGGAAATGATCGCCGAGGAGGGTGGCATGGTGTGCTTTGCCATCACCGACTATCTCGACGGCTATTCGACCAAGGTCATGGGGGCGGAACCACATGCGCGTTACGACCTCAATGACAATCGCATTGCCGAGAAGGGCTGGTTTGCCTAAGACGGTCTGAAGCCAGTTTCACTCAGGGAGGGGGCGACCCGATGCTCAAGGTTATTGCTGCTCGGGTCGTCCTCGGCCTGCTCACACTGCTTGCTGTAAGTGCGCTTATCTTCGCCGCGACTGAAATCCTGCCTGGCGACGTTGCCAGCGCGGTGCTGGGGCAAGGCGCCACACCAGAAACGCTGGCGACCTTTCGCGCCGAACTGGGCCTCGATCGACCGGCCTATATCCGCTATTTCGAATGGCTGTTTTGGTGCGCTGCAGGGTGACCTCGGTGTTGCCCTCACCAACAAGCGCGATATCCTGACCTCGATCGCGCCACGCTTCGAAAACACCATGTTCCTGGCCGGCTATGCGGCACTCATCGCCGTGCCGCTGTCGGTCGGTCTCGGCATCCTCGCCGCCATCAACGAAGGCAAGTGGATCGACCGCGTTGCCAACGTCGCGTCCTTGGCGGCGATCTCCTTTCCCGAATTCTTCATCGCCTATGTCCTCATCCTTATCTTTGCGGTGAAGCTCGGTTGGTTTCCGTCGCTGTCGACAGTGTTCGACGACATGACCCTCGGCCAGCGTTTCCATGTGACGGCACTTCCTGCCGTGACGCTGACCATGCTGGTGGCGGCGCATATGCTGCGCATGACCCGATCGTCGGTCCTCTCGATCATGTCGCAGCCCTATATCGAGATGGCGTTCCTGAAGGGCCTCAAGCGCTCGCGCGTCGTCTTCGTTCACGCCCTGCCGAATGCCGCGGCGCCGATCATCACGGTCATCGCCCTCAACCTCGCTTATCTCATCGTCGGCGTGGTGGTGATCGAGGTGGTGTTCGTCTATCCGGGCGTGGGCCAGTTCATGGTGGACGGGGTGACGAAGCGCGACCTGCCGGTGGTACAGGCCTGCGGCCTGGTCTTCGCGGCGGCCTTTGTCATTCTCAATACGTTTGCCGATGTGATGAGCATCTTGGTCAACCCGCGTCTGCGGAAGCCGCGATAAATCAGAACCTGAGAAAATCAGGGCGGGATAGGGGGCGCTATGCGTATTCTGGGACATAAGCCGTCATTGTCGGCTTGGATCGGTATCATCATTGTCAGCGTGTTTATCGCGACGGCCATTTTCGCGCCATTCATCGCGCCGTTTGGCGAATCCGAAAAGGTCGGCAAGACCTGGAGTCCGCCGACATCCGAGTTCCTGCTGGGCACCGACAATATCAGCCGCGACCTCTTCTCGCGCTTGGTCTATGGGGCGCGCACGACCATCGGCGTGGCGCTGGCCACCACCATTCTCTCCTTCATCATCGGCCTGTCCCTGGGATTGTGGGCGGCGGTCGGTGGCAAGCTGGTCGATCAGGTGCTGTCGCGCTTCGTCGACGTGATGCTGTCGATCCCGCTGCTGGTGTTCGCCCTCATCATCCTGTCGGTGTTCGGCTCGTCCATTCCGACCCTCATCATGACCATCGCGATCCTCGATTCGACGCGCGTGTTCCGCCTCTCGCGCGCCGTCGCCATGAACCTCGTGGTGCTCGAATATGTCGAGGCGGCGCGTCTGCGCGGCGAAGGCCTGTGGTGGATCATGCGCCGCGAGGTGCTGCCCAATGCCATGCCGCCGATGATCTCCGAATTCGGCCTGCGCTTCTGCTTCAATTTCCTGTTCGTGGCTGGCCTCAGCTTCCTGGGCCTCGGCATCCAGCCGCCGCTCGCCGATTGGGGTGGCATGGTGCGCGACAACGGCAAGGCCATCAGCTTCGGTCTGCTCGCCCCCTTGTGGCCGGCCATGGCGATTGCCACGATGACGGTCGGCGTCAACCTGATCGTCGACTGGATCCTGTCCATCAATGCGCGCCCGTCCGGCGCCTCGGCGGAGATGTGAGCCAGTGACCGACAATATCCTCAAGATCAAGAACCTCCGTATCGAGGCCGTCTCGGGTGCCGTGCTGGTCGACGACGTCTCGCTCGAACTGCGGCCGGGCGAAGTGCTGGGCCTGATCGGCGAAAGCGGCGCCGGCAAATCGACCATCGGCCTCGCCTCGATGGCCTATGCCCGGGCGGGGTGCAAGATCACCGGCGGCACGGTCGAGATTGAGGGGCAGAATATCCGCGCCCTCAGTGCCGACGGCAGGCGCAAGGTGCGCGGCGAACATATCGCCTATGTCGCACAGAGTGCCGCGGCTTCCTTCAACCCGGCCTACCGGATCATCGACCAGATCTGCGAAATGCCGGTTCTGCACGGCCAGATGAACAAGACGGACGCACGCGCCTGGGCGATCGAATTGTTCCGGGCACTCGATCTTCCCAATCCCGAAAAGTTCGGTGAACGCTATCCGCATCAGGTGTCCGGCGGGCAGCTGCAGCGTGCGATGGCTGCGATGGCCATGTCGTGCAAGCCGGAAATTCTCGTCTTCGACGAACCGACCACGGCGCTCGACGTCACGACGCAGATCGAAGTGCTGGCGTTGATCAAGAAGCTCATTCGCGAATTCCATACCGCGGCACTCTATATCAGCCACGATCTTGCGGTCGTCGCCCAGGTTGCCGACCGCATCATGGTCCTGCGTGGCGGCAAGACGGTCGAAATCGGTGAGACGGCCCAGGTGCTCCTCGAACCGAAAACGGATTACGCCCGGGCGTTGGTGGCCGAGCGCAAGGCTGCCGACAAGATTTCGACCCACCGCGCGGTCGCGCACGAGAACGCCATTCTCACCGTCAGCGATGCCGTCGGACTCTACGAATCCTTCGTTGCCGTGAAGAATGTCTCGATATCGGTGGCGCGCGGTGAAACCGTGGCCGTGGTCGGTGAATCCGGTTCGGGTAAAAGCTCGCTCGCCCGACTGATCGTCGGCTTGCTGCCGCGCGCGTCGGGCTCGGTCGTGTTTGACGGGCAGGAGCTGTCGCCGGCCCTCAAGGATCGGCCCCGCGATCAGTTGCGCCGCATCCAGTTGATCTACCAGCAGCCCGACGTGGCGCTCAATCCCCGCCAGACCATCGGCGAGATCATCGGTCGCCCGGTCGAGTTCTACTTCAAGAAATCTCCCGCCGAAGTGGCGGAACGAGTGCGCAGCCTGCTCAACCAGGTCGGCCTGCCGGAGGATTATGCCAAGCGTCTTTCCACGGCCTTGTCCGGCGGCCAGAAGCAGCGCATCTGCATTGCCCGCGCGCTCGCGGCTGAACCGGACATCATCATCTGCGACGAGCCCACCTCGGCGCTCGATCAGCTCGTGGCCGATGAAATCCTCAAGTTGCTGGGACGCCTGCAGGAAGAACTGGGTGTCGCCTATCTCTTCATCACCCATGATCTCGGCATTGTGCGCCGGATTTCGCATCGCACGGCGGTGATGCTGCGTGGCGAACTGATCGCCGATGGGCCGACGGCCGAGGTCTTTGCGCCGCCTTTCCACCCCTATACGGAACGGCTGCTGTCGTCGGTGCCGGAATTGCGGGTTGATTGGCTTGACGAAGTCCTGGCCAAGCGCAAGGCCGAAGCGTAGCGGCCCCTGGGTTCAGGCTCAGGCGCCTTGGCCGATGAGGCTGATGTTGACGGCAAAGAATCGCCCGTCACCATGGCTGTCGCGGGAAAAGGCGAGGTGGTCGCCTTCCTGAAGCTCGGTGAGGCCCGACGCCGCCAGTTCCGCCACATGCACGAACACGTCGGCACCGCCGTCATCCGGCTTCACGAAGCCATAGCCCTTCTGCGCCTTGAACCACAGCACCGTGCCGGTGACGATGCTACTTGCCACTGCCGGCGACGTCATCGGTATCCCGTGTGAGGTAATACGCGGCCAGGATCGGCACGAAGGTGATGATCATGACGAAAATCGCCGCCACGTTGGTCACGGGACGTTGCCGCGGCCGGCTGAGTTCGCCGAACATCCAGATCGGCAGCGTCTCCTGCTGGCCGGCGGTGAAGGTGGTGACGATGATTTCGTCGAACGACAGCGCAAAGGCCAGCATGCCGCCCGCCAGCAACGCAGTCGCAAGATTGGGCAGGATCACATGGCGGAAGGTCTGGAACGTGTCGGCGCCGAGGTCCATCGACGCTTCGATCAGCGCCGGTGACGAGCGCCTGAGCCTCGCAATCGCATTGTTGTAGACCACGACGATGCAGAAGGTAGCGTGGCCCAGCACGATCGTGAAATAGCTGAACGGCACATCGCCCAAGGCAAAGGCCGAGCGCAGGCTGATGCCGGTGACGATGCCGGGCAGCGCAATCGGCAGCAGGATGAGGAGCGTCACCGCTTCCTTGCCGAAGAACTTGAAACGGTACATGGCGGCCGCCGCGAAGGTGCCCAGCACCATGGCGATCAGCATGGAGAGGAAGGCGACCTGCACCGACAACCAGAACGCATCCCAGAAATCGGCCCTGGCCCAGGTGACCGCGAACCATTGCGTGGTGAGGCCGGGCGGCGGGAAGGAATAGCTGGCATCGTCGGTGGTGAAGCCATAGAGCACGATGAACAGGATCGGCAGGTTGAGATAGAGCACGCCGAACCAGGCGGCGGCTTTGAGGCCCCAGCCGGCCTTGCCCTTCGAACGGTCGCTGACCTGGGTCTGCTTAGAGCGCATCGAAGGCCCCCATCCGCTTGGCGATGGCAAGATAGACCGCCATGATCACAATGGGCACCATGGCAAAGGCGGCGGCCATCGGAATGTCCCCGGCCGTACCCTGGAACTGGTAGACCGCCTGGCCGATGAAGGGCCGTGACGAACCGATCAGCTGCGGGATGATGTAATCGCCCAGCGTCAGCGAGAAGGTGAAGATCGAGCCCGCGGCGATGCCGGGAATGGCGAGCGGGAAGATCACCTTGCGGAAGGTCTCGTTGGGCCGGGCGCCAAGATCGCTCGAGGCTTCCAGCAGCGAGCGCGGCACGCGTTCGAGGGCCGCCTGGATCGGCAGCACCATGAAGGGCAGCCAGATATAGACGAAGGTCAGGGTCGTGCCGATATAGGAGGTCGAGAGCGACGAGCCTTCGACCACCGGCAGAGTCAGGATCCAGTCCTGCACCGGTCCCAGCCCAAGGGAATTGATCGACCAGTGGATCGCCCCTTCCTTGGCCAGGATCAGCTTCCAGGCATAGACGCGCACCAGATAGTTGGACCAAAGCGGCAGCATGACGGCGACATAGAACAGCGCCTTCATGCGCCCGCTGGCAAAGCGCGCGATGTAATAGGCGAGCGGGAAGGCGATGATCCCGGAAATCACGGTGACCACGCTGGCCATGGCCAGCGTGCGGAAGATGATGTTGAGATTGGTCGCCGTGAAGAGCCGGGCATAGGTGGCAAGCGTCGGCTCATAGATCGTCTGCGCCGTGAAATCGTCGATCGAGAAGAAGCTCTGCGCCAGCAGCGTGAACAGCGATCCCAGATAGATGATGCCCAACCACAGCAGGGGCGGCACCAGCAGCAGGGCCATGACGAAACGCGGCCGCTGGTAAAGGAAGGTCGAGAGGCTGTTGCTGAGCGAGCGCGGCCGGGTAAGGTCGGTCTGGGTCATGTTCGCACCTACCGCGCAAAGCGCATCAGGTGACGCGCCTCCCACCACAATTGCACGGACTCGCCTTCCAAGGGTTCGACATGCGCCTCGCGGTTCTGCAGGGTGACGGTCAACTCGCCGCCGCCTTCCAGCGCCACTTCATAGCGCGTGTTGGCGCCAAGATAGAGGATCGAGCTCACGCGGCCGCGCGCGGTCATGGCATCGGCCGGGACCGGAGCGCCGCTGCGCTCCAGATGGATCTTCTCCGGGCGGATGGAACAGGCTTGCTCGGCGCCGGTCACGGCGCGCGCCGCGGCTCCCTCCAGCAGGTTGGAGATGCCCACGAATCCGGCGACGAAAGTGGTGGCCGGTTTTTCGTAAAGCTCGGTCGGGCTCGCCAGCTGTTCGATCTTGCCCTGGTTGAACACGGCCACCCGGTCGCTCATGGAGAGCGCTTCGCCCTGGTCATGAGTGACATAGACGAAAGTGATGCCGACGCGGCGCTGGATGGCTTTCAGCTCGACCTGCATCTGCTCGCGGAGCTTGAGATCAAGGGCGCCCAGCGGCTCGTCGAGCAGCAGCACCTTGGGATGGTTGACGAGGGCGCGGGCCAGCGCCACGCGCTGCCGCTGGCCGCCTGAGAGCTGCGACGGCTTGCGGCCGCCGAACCCGCCCAGCGCCACCATCTCCAGCATCTCTTCCGCCTGTTTGCGGCGCTGCTCGGTGGGAACTTTGCGGATCATCAGGCCATAGGCGACATTGTCCAGCACGCTCATATGCGGGAACAGGGCGTAATCCTGGAACACCGTGTTGACGTCGCGGTCATAGGGCGGCACGCCGTTCATGTCGATGCCATGGACGATCACATGGCCGTCGGTCGGCTGCTCGAATCCGGCGATGAGCCGCAGGCAGGTGGTCTTGCCGGAGCCGGACGGCCCCAACATGGCGAAGAATTCGCCCTCGCGAATGTCGAAGCTGACGGAATCGACCGCTCTCACCGCGCCATAGTGGCGCGACACATTCTGAAAGGAGACGGCGGCGGGACCGCTGGCTGAGCTCATGATACAATCCGTATCGCTGCTAAAGAAATGGGGCGGATCATTGCTGATCCGCCCCGATCAGATATCAGAAAGGGTTACTGTCCGCTCTGGACCGACTGGACGGCTGCCACCCAATCCTTGTAGGGCACACAGGCACCGCCCTGGGTCGGGCAATCCTTTTCCGGCGTACGCCAGAAATGGATGCGGGCAAAGAGCTGCGAACCGTTGGCGACGCAGCCCGTGCCGCCCAGGATCGGATCCTCGCACGCGGCCGTCACGGCCGGCACGCTGCCGAACCAGGACGCGGTCCCCGCCTGTGCCACATTGGTCAACGAGTGGTTGAGCCATTTGTAGGCGCAGTTGGGATGCGGTGCCTCGGCATGCATCATCGTGGTGTCGGCCCAACCGGTCGCACCTTCCTTGGGCACCGTGGAGCCGATGCGCACCTTGCCGCCGGCACGGAGCGCATTCACCTGATAGGGCCAGCTGGTCGAGGCGACGACACCTTCATTGGTGAAATCGTCCATCTGGGCCACGACATCGGACCAGTACTTGTTGACGATCTGGCGTTGGCCGCGCAGCAGTTCAACCGCGGCATCGAACTGGGCCTGGGTCAGCTCATAGGGGTCCTTGATGCCGAGTTCCGGCTTGTTGGCCATCAGATAGAGAGCGGCGTCGGCGAGGTAGATCGTGCCGTAATAGGCTTCAACGCGGCCCTTGTTCGACTTGCCGTCGGGCAGGGTCTGTTCCTCGAACACCACCGACCAGCTCTGCGGCGCATTCTCGAACACGTCGGCGTTATAGAGGAGCACGTTGGCGCCCCACTGCCATGGCACGCCGAAATGCTTGCCGTCGACCGTGTGCCACGCGGCGCTCTGCAGGCGCGGATCGACCTTGCCGTAATCGGGGATGAGGGCGGTGTTGATTTCCTGCACCGTGCCGCCGCGGATGAGACGAACGGAGGCATCCCCCGAGGCGGTGACGAGATCGAAACCGCCGCCATTCATCAGCGACACCATCTCGTCCGAGCTGCCGGCGGTCTTCACCGTGACCTTGCAGCCGGTTTCCTTTTCGAAGCCGGTCACCCAATCATAGGCCGGATCGGTCTCGCCGCGCTCGATATAGCCCGGCCAGGCGACGATGGCGACTTCGCCTTCGCCTTCGCCGATGCTCTGCAACGGTTCGGCCTGGGCAGCTATGCTGCCCAGTACCAAGGCTGCGGCAACGCTCGTGCCGGCCAATTTCCACTTAACGGACATTTTTATCCCTCCCTTTGTTGCTGACGGACAGGATCCGGCGGCGCTGCCTGGCAGGCCCTCACGTTTCCCCTCGATCAAGGCGAAAGCTAGCAATCTTCCTGGCGATGCAAAACTGAAAAACGTCGGTTGCCGGTTAGTTCATGCCGCTCCGGCGCCGTTTGGGGGGGATGGGAGGCTGGTTTGCCGGTTTACGCTGCGGTTGCGTCGTCCAGGAACGCGGTCATGGATTCGGTGATCGCGACCTGGTCCAGATCGCGGGTGATGAAAACCAGCTTCGAACGGCGGTCGTCGCTGGGCCAGGACGGCAGCAGGACCGGTGGATGAAACAGGTGCTGGACCCCGTGAATGGCGACCGGCTGCGCCTCGCCCGCGACGCTGAGCAGGCCCTTGATGCGCAGCAGGTCAGGCCCCTGGGTCGTCGTCAGCATATCGATCCAGGCGCAGAAACGTTCCCAGTCGAGCGGCTTGTCGCGGATGATACAGAAGGCGCGGATATGCGCATCGTGCCGGTTCACATCGAGCCCGTGCCCGTGCTCGTGCTGCCCGTGCCCGTGATGCTCGTGCCCGTGGTCATGCCCATGATGGTCATGATCATGATGCGGCACGACATAGGCCTCCTCGCGCAGCCAGCGCTGCACGTCGAGGCTCTTGCTGTCCGGGTTGTAGAGACCGGCATTGAACAGGGCTGCGGGATCGACGACACCGTTCGAGACGCGCAGGATCGGTGCCGCCGGATTGAGCCGGCGCAGGCGTGCCTCCAGCGCGGCGATGCTGTCCACATCAGCCAGATCGCATTTGGTGAGCAGCAGCCGGTCGGCAACCGCCGCCTGCTTCACCGATTCCATCTGCCGGTCCATCTGCATCTCGCCATTCACCGCATCGACCGTGGCGATGACGCCGTCCAGGCGGTAGACCGTGGTGAGCAGCGGGTCCTGCATCAAGGTGTGGAGGATCGGCGCCGGATCGGCCAGCCCCGTGGTCTCGATCACCACGCGCTTGAAGGGCGGGATCTCGCCCTTGTGCCGGCGCTTGTAGAGCCGGCGCATGGCGTCGATGAGATCGCCGCGGATGGTGCAGCAGAGGCATCCGGAATCAAGCAGGATGGTATCGTCCTCAGCCTTCTCGACCAGCAGATGGTCAAGGCCCACTTCACCAAATTCATTGATGATGACGGCCGTCTGGCCCATGTCGGGATGTGCCAGCAGATGCTTCAGCAGCGTCGTCTTGCCGCTGCCCAAGAACCCGGTGATGACGGAAACCGGCAGCCGTTCCGGCGCCGGTGCGGCTTCCGCGCTCATGACAGGCGCCTTGCCTGGCGGCGGAGCGCGTGCTGCGCGATGAGGCCGCAGCCCAGCAGCACGAAGGCGCCCAATTGATGCAGCACGGCCAGCGACATCGGCACCACCAGCATGAGCGTTGCGATACCGAGGAATGCCTGCGCCGCCAGCGCGAAGGGCAAAGTGAGTGCCCGCCGCTTGATGATGGCGGCGATATCGTGCCGGCGCACGCGGATGAGGAAACTGATGACGGTGATGGCGACGAAGCCCGAGGTGAGCCGATGCTGGAACTGCACCATGGCGAGGTTCTCGGTGAAATTGCTCCACCAGGGTGACAGCAGCAGCAGGTTCGGCGACAGCCAATGGCCGTTCATGCGCGGAAAATCATTGTAAACGTAGCCGGCATCGGTGCCGGCGACCAGGCCACCCAGCGCGATCTCCAGGGCGATGAGCAAATTCATGCAGCGCGCATGGCGGCCGAGTTTCGCCGCTGCGGCGGCGTCGCCTTCGAGCGGCACGTCATCGAGATAGTCGAGCGCATACCACAGCATCAGTGCGAAGATCGCGAGCGCCAGCATCAGGTGGATGACGAGCCGGTACTGGCTGACATCGACCCGGTCCTGGAAACCGCTTGCCACCATGAACCAGCCGACCGCACCCTGCAGGCCGCCCAGCGCAAACAGCACGAGCAGGCGCGGCAGTTCGGCGCGGGTGATTTGGCCCCGGATCAGGAACCAGACCATCGGTGCCAGGAACGCCACGGCCAGCAGGCGGCCCCACAGCCTGTGCAAATATTCCCACCAGAAGATGCCCTTGAAAGCCTCAAGGGTCATGCCCGCATTGACATGCTTGTACTCGGCGATCTGCCGGTAGAGCGCAAAGACCCGTTCCCATTCATGGTCGGAAAAGGGCGGGAAGGCGCCCATCAGCGGCTTCCATTCCATGATGGAAAGGCCGGAATCGGTGAGGCGCGTGATCCCCCCAGCAGCACCATGACCGCGATCATGCCGCAGCACAGCAACAACCAGCGCCCGACGCTGCGGCGGGCCGATCGGCTGCCGGCGGCAGTCGGAAGGGTGGTCGTGCTGGTCAGTGTGTCGCTCATCATGGCTCTCGTTGCGGGCGCCGGAGCATAGTCCGGCCGTGGCAAAAGGAAAGACCCTTCAAGGGCGACAGATTGCGCCGGAATCGGCCTTTTTCAGAGCGCCCGCCGGTATTTTTCCGGTAGCAGGTCAGCGACGGCCACCCGTTTCAGATCACCCTCATGGGACATGATCACGGCGCTGCCGGGGGCAAAATCGGTCAGCATCTCCCGGCAGATGCCGCAGGGCGAAACCACCTGCGGCTCGGCATGCAACTCCTTAGGGCGCGGGTGGCGGACCGAGACGATGGCTTCGATCGCGGTCTCGCCCGCCGAGAGCGCGCTGCCCAGCGCTACGGCTTCTGCGCAGACCGAGCAGCGGCCGACATAGGTATCGAGATGGAGGCCGAGATAGATGCGCCCCGAGGCACCGCGCACGGCTGCCCCGATATGATGCCGGTTCTCCTGGTAGCGGCTGCGGATGAAATCGCTGGCGGCTGCCATCAGCTCGATATCGGGCGTGGTAAGCTTGCTCAAAAGAGGGTCCAGTTCCGGTGGTTCGAGGCACCGGTATGATGCAGCAAGGCCGGCTCTGCGGCAATCATGGCGCTCACCATTTATGGAACACGAAGAAACCGGCAGCGGCGATGAGGGTGAATCCCACGGCATGGTTCCAGCGAATGGCTTCGCCGAGATAGGCCCAGGAAAAGACGCAGAACACGACCAGTGTGATGATCTCCTGCATCGTCTTCAATTCGGCCGCCGAATAGACCGAATGCCCGATCCGGTTGGCTGGGATCGCAAAGCAATATTCGACGAAGGCGATGCCCCAGGAGGCGATGATCACCAGCCATAGCGGCTTCGACGTGAACTTCAGGTGCCCGTACCAGGCAAAGGTCATGAAGACGTTGGAAATCGCCAGCAGGACAATCGGCGTCAGCTGCGGCGTCATGAAGGACGGCATGTGTCTTCCTCGACGTTTGGGACCCCAGGGGGCAAGCTTCTAGCCTGATCTAGTTGAGGACGACAATGGCGCTGTTGAGAAGGGCGGCAAAGGCCACCCAGGCCGCATAGGGCAACAACAGCGCCGCCGCCCAACCATCATGCCGCCAGAAGGAAAGCGCGGTGAAGATGATGAGGACCAGCAGCAGCAGGCAGTCGATGAGCGCCAGGTCCGGCCGCTGCAACCCGAAGAACAAGACCGACCAGGCGAGATTGACGATGAGCTGCACCAGATAGAGGGCGAGCGATTGCCCCCCGCGCGCCAGCCCACCTGCCGCCAAACGCGCCACGCCGCCACCGCCATCATTACATAGAGGAGAGACCAGACCGGACCGAAGATCCAGTTGGGCGGGTTGAAGCTGGGTTTGGCGAGCGTCGGATACCAGCTGGCGATGGATGACGCGGTGAAGGTACCGCCCATGGCAGAAAAGGCGAGGCTCACGGCCAGGAAACCCAGGAGAACGGCGATCTGCCGGCCAAGGCCGGGGCGGTGGTGGACGGGGGACGGGGTCATGGGGCTCTGAATCCGATGCAAATATGTTCACTTGGTACGGCACACCGCCGGCGGGAGACCATCTTACCAGGCCAGAATATCCCGCGGGCGGGCGTCGGGCGCCGCCATCGTTACCAGCGAGGATGGCCGCGTCGTCACCATTACCTATGTAAATTGACGGCAATCGGCGGTTTCCAGGCAGTTTTCAAGCATACCTCGTGTGAAATAAGGCTTTGCAGTCAAAGCATTGCTACCCATCGTCGCTGGGCATTGTGCAGTGCAGCCAGGGTTCCTAGCTTGAGAAGGACGGGGACAAGACGGCGGGGAATCATGTCCAGGCGCTGTTCCACCCCCGGACCCATTCGCGCCCTTTTTCACAAAGATAGGCAACCCGCACATGTCGAAGCTCCTCGATCCGATCACCGTTGGTGATCTGCGTCTTCCCAACCGCGTGGTCCTTGCCCCGCTGACCCGTGCCCGCGCAAGCGAAGGCCGCGTACCCAACGATCTGATGCGGGACTATTACGTCCAGCGCGCCGGCGCCGGCCTCATCCTGACCGAGGCCACTGCCGTGACGCCGCAGGGTGTGGGCTATGCCGACACGCCCGGCCTCTGGTCCGATGCCCAGGTCGAAGGCTGGCGCCGGATCACCGACGCGGTCCATGCCGCGGGCGGCCGCATCTTTGCGCAGCTCTGGCATGTCGGCCGCATCTCCGACCCGATTTTCCTGGATGGCGATCTGCCGGTGGCGCCCAGCGCCATCGCCCCTGCCGGCCATGTCAGCCTCGTGCGGCCGCAGCGCCCCTATGTGACCCCGCGCGCCCTTGAGCTCGACGAATTGCCCGGCATCGTGGCGGCCTACGCCCAGGGCGCCGAGAATGCGAAGAAGGCCGGCTTCGACGGTGTCGAACTGCACGGCGCCAACGGCTATCTCCTGGATCAGTTCCTGCAGGACGGCACCAACAAGCGCACCGACATCTATGGCGGCCCGATCGAGAACCGCGCCCGGCTGATGCTGGAAGCGACCGATGCGGTGCTGAAGGTCTGGGGCCCGGGCCGCGTCGGCATGCATCTCGCCCCCCGCCGTGACTCCCACGACATGAGCGATTCCAACCCGGCCGCCACCTTCGGCTATGTGGCCGAGCAGCTCGGCAATCGCGGTCTTGCTTTCATCGCCGCCCGCGAGGCGCAGCAGCCGGACAGTCTTGGCCCGCAATTGAAGAAGGCGTTCGGCGGCGTCTACATCGCCAATGAAGGCTTCACCCAGGAAAGCGCCGAGGCGATCATCGCCGCCGGCAACGCCGATGCGGTGGCGTTCGGCAAGCTCTTCATCGCCAACCCGGATCTGCCCAGGCGCTTTGCCCTGGGTGCCAAGCTCAACGACTGGGATGCCAGCACCTTCTATGGCAGCGGCGCCAAGGGCTATACCGACTATCCGGCCCTGGAAAGCGATCTCGTCGACGCCTGACGGCTTTCTTCGCTCCCTGAGGAAAAGGCCCGCGGTGGTGATACCGCGGGCCTTTTTCATGTCCAAAACACGAAAACTCACCCGATTTATGAGATTTCCAGGCTTTTCCGCCCGCCCCGCCTTGGCATAGTTAGGGCCATCGCGGCCGCGTTGGGCGGCTCAACCTATCTGCTTGATCGAAAAGGGATCTCTGCATCATGAAATCGCAGGCGCGGGTCGTCGTCATCGGGGGCGGCGTGGTCGGTGTGAGCGTGCTTTACCATCTGACGAAGCGCGGCTGGACCGATGTCATGCTGGTCGAACGCTCGGAACTGACGTCGGGCTCGACCTGGCACGCTGCCGGCGGCATGCACACGATCAATGGCGACCCGAACATGTCGCATCTGCAGGCCTATACCGTGAAGCTCTACGATGAGCTCGAACGCGAATCCGGCCAGTCCTGCGGCATCCACCGCGTGGGCTGCCTCTATCTCGCCGGCACCGAGGCGCGGGCCGATTATTTCAAGACCGAACTCGCCAAGGCCCATTATCTCGGTATCGGCCTCCATGAAGTCTCGATGGACGAGGTGAAGAAAATCAACCCGCTGGTCGACACCTCCAAATTCACCAAGGCGATGTTCGATCCGGCCGACGGCCATGTTGATCCCTCCAGCGTCACCAACGCCTATGCCAAGGCCGCGAAGAACAAGGGCGCCACGATCTCGCTGCGCAACCCGGTTCTGGAGCTTCGCCAGAAGCCCAACGGCCATTGGCTGGTGGTGACCAAGGAAGGCACCATCGAGGCGGAATATGTCGTGAATGCCGCCGGCCTCTGGGCGCGCGAAGTGGGGCGCCTGGCCGGCATCGATCTCCCGATCCTGCCGATGGAACATGAATACATCGTCACCAATGCGATCCCCGAGGTCGAGGCGCTGGATCACGAGATCCCGATGACCATCGATTTCGAGGGCGAGAGCTACATGCGCCAGGAGCAGAAGGGCCTGCTCATCGGCACCTATGAACATGACTGCCGCCATTGGGCCTTGAAAGGCACGCCGCAGGATTTCGGCCATGAACTGCTGCAGGAAGATGTCGACCGCATCTGGTCGGCGCTGGAATTTGCGATGACGCGCTATCCCTGCCTGGAGAAGGGCGGCATCAAGCGCACCATCAACGGGCCGATGGTGTTCTCCCCCGACGGCAACCCTTTGGTCGGTCCCGTGCCGGGCCTCACCAACTATTTCAGCGCCTGTGGCGTCATGGCGGGCTTCAGCCAGGGCGGCGGTGTCGGCATGGTTGTCGCCAACTGGATCATCGACGGCGAGCCGGGCATGGATGTGTTCGCGATGGATGTGGCGCGCTTCGGCGCCCATAACAACCGCGCCTTCACCCTCGAAAAGACCACCGAAAACTATCGCCGCCGTTTCACCATGACCTTCCCGAACGAGGAACTGCCGGCGGCAAGGCCCCTCAAGACCTCGCCCATCTATCCGCATCTGAAAAGCGAAGGTGCCTTGTTCGGGGTGGCCTTCGGCTGGGAATACCCGCTCTGGTTCGCGCCCAAGGGCACGGAGCCCAAGGAGGAGCCGACCTATCGCCGCTCCAACGCCTTCCCCCATGTGGCGGCCGAGGTGAAGGCGGTGCGCGAGCATGTCGGCATCTGGGAAACCTCGAGCTACGGCAAGATCGAGGTGAGCGGCGCCGATGCCGCCTCGTTCCTCGATCGCATCGTCAGCAACAAGCTGCCGGCTCTGGGCCGCACCGTGCTGTGTCCTATGCTGTCGCCAAACGGCGCCATCTTCGGCGATCTCACCGTGACGCGCACCAAGGAAGATACCTTCCTGATGATCGGTTCCGGCGGCGCGGAGGTCTATTACACGCGCTGGCTCCATACCAATCTCAGAGGCGAGCGGGTTGCCATCCGCAGCGTCACCAACGATTATTCCGGCCTGTCGCTGACCGGCCCCAAGGCCCGCGCCGTCCTGCAGCAGCTGACCGAGACCGATCTCAGCCATGCCGCATTCCCCTTCCTCCATGCGCGGCAGATCCATGTCGGCCTCGCCGACGCCTTGGTCATCCGCGCAAGCTTCACCGGCGAGCTCGGCTACGAGATCTATGTGGCGCCCCATAACCTCATCCATGTCTATGAACGGCTGCGCGCAGCAGGTGCCGATCATGGCTTGAAGATGTTCGGCGTCCGCGCGCTCCATTCCATGCGCATGGAAAAGGGCTATGGCTCCTGGGGCCGCGACTTCACCGCCGACTACAATGCGGCAGAAGCCGATTGGGGCCGCTTCGTGAGTCGGCCATTCGACTGGCAAGCAGCTGGCACTCGCTTATCTGCCGATGAGCGGCGACAGTTTCGAGATCGAGGTCATGGGCAAGCGCGTGCCGGCCTCGCGTCTGAAGGAAGCCCCCTTCGACCCCAGCTCATCCCGCCTGCGCAGCTAGATCGATTCCTGTTCTGTTGGAATCGCTTCCTCCTCCCACCTTCAGGGGGGAGGTCGGGAGGGGGGCTGCGCTCAGTCTGCATTTCTCACAATCATCACCCACGCCCCACCCCCGCCGACGAATGTCGGCATTCGCCGACAGTGCCTCCGCCTGAAGGAGGAGGGCAATCGTATGTATCCAGTATCGTCATGCCCGGGCTTGACCCGGGCATCAGATACGACTGGGCTCTGATCCTCAGTTGCGGACTGATCCCCGGGTCAAGCCCGGGGATGACGACCTACAAATTACCATATGCACCCCCCTCTCCCCTTGAAGGAGAGTGCTTGTATGCTTGACTGAACAGAAGGCGACGACCATTTGAGCAAACGACAGGTCGGCGCTACGAAGCTTTGCCCTTAGCGAGAAGGGCGCGCTTCTGTGCAGATGAGAGCTTTTTGGGACGAGGGGGTTCTTTGGGGGGCGATCCCCGAGACGGTTTGGGCCGGGGTTTTGCGCCTAGCGGATCTTCAGGCAGCGGGAGTGAGGCTATCTTATACGGTAGAGGAAGTTTGGTTTTCAATGTTGAAAGCGCAAGAGTCATCGCTTCTTTTGTCGAAGGACCCTGCTTCAATCCGTCGTTGTCTTCCGATTCTAAGCTGGCCGATATTATAGCGGCATAGTCAGCGAAGTTTTTAAGGTTGAAGACTATCTCTTCTAAAACTTCGATGCTTACGTTGAAATGCGATGAGTGCCCGAGCTTGTGAGTTTTAAATATTCGTCCCTCATATCTAGGCGTAGCGGTAATTGGATTTATA
This sequence comes from Rhodospirillaceae bacterium, assembly GCA_016712715.1. NCBI lineage: Bacteria > Pseudomonadati > Pseudomonadota > Alphaproteobacteria > Rhodospirillales > Rhodospirillaceae > Rhodospirillaceae bacterium. The sequence goes on along the minus strand of JADJQM010000003.1, from coordinate 239,803 downwards.
GCCGGACTAGCATGCAAAATAGTGTTTCGGTTTTCTCGAAGAATGCTCGTTGCACTTAGGAGATGATTGACGCATTCCGATATGCGGGCGTCAGGTTCGATTTTTTTCACCAAGTACCGGAAGAATTCTTCTTTGGTTTGATTGCCCATGCTTTGAAAAATTCGGCTCGCTACTTCGGCCTTTCCGCCGAGATAGTGAAACCCAACAACGTCTACGCGTCGCTCTAGCAAGTTCCACCCGATGGCAATTTCGCCTATGGTTTCGGCATATTTCTTTCGAGAGGGACGGCGGGCCATGGCTGACTCCAAATTTGACGATCAAGAGCGTGAAGAGAGTCTAAAGCGCATGCTGAATACGCCACGAACGCCGCACGAAACGAAAGCGACGCCAAAGATAGCGACGAAGAAGGGAAAAGGTAGAGGCGGCCCCCTAAGGAACCGCCCCGGCTTTTAGGCCAGCATCACGATTAGCCAGCACAACCACCCGAGGGTGGAAGCGACGTTAAACTTGATGTCTACGGTGATCTGAATCTTGCGCACGGCAAGTCCTTTCAGACCCACGGTACCGCAGGCCATTGAAGGTCTGCTTATCGCGTCCCCATTACGGATAACCCGCCGTTTGGGGCTTCATCGGGTGAGATCCGGCTGTGCGCACAGCCATCTCCCAGGACACCAGTACAAATGGTGTCGGCGTCGGAGAGCCCAGAGTTGCCCCGATGTCTCGGGGGTCTGGGGGCCTAAACCACCCCGAAGGGCCTATGGCAATCATCCCGCAAGTCTTGCTTGCGAGCAATGATTAACTACTTTGGCTTGCGCCTTTGAGGGAGAGGGGTTGTGGTGAGGGGGCTCACTTCAAAACACCTTGCACAGCCGCAAGCCGTCATAGATCGCGGCGTGGATGTTTCTGGTGGAGACCGCATCACCGATGCGGAACAGCTGGAAGGATCCCGCCGCGTTCGTCTTCAGCGCCTGCGGGCGGCCCTCGATGAAGCTGTCGATATCGATCTCGCCGCGATTGACGCTTTGCTCCTTGAGATCGAAATAGACTGCATCCGCCGGCAGATTGCCGTGCGCCACGATGATCTGCTGCGCGCGGCGCTCGGATGTCGATTTGTCATAGGCGTTGAACAGGGTCGCCACCAGCTGGTTGCCGACCTTCGCGATCTTGGTCATGCGCTGGTTGATGGTGAGCGTCACGCCACCCGCATAGAACGCCTTGTAGTAAGCCGGGTAGTTGAGCCCGCCCACTTCCGCGCCGATCATGCGCTCCGGCGTGATGAGCTCGAACTTGATGCCCCTGGCGGTCAGGAATTCCGCCGTCGACAGCGCCTCATGCCCCGCCTCATCGTCATAGAGGATGATGTCGTCGGAAAGGGCCACCTGGCCGGAGAGCACATCCCAGGTCGAGATGGCGAGATCGCCGCCTTGCTGGAACGGTGCCGTGTTCGGCGTGCCGCCCGTGGCGATGATGACGATATCCGGCTGCTCTGCCACGATCTCCGCCGCTTCCACGAAACTGTTGAAGCGGAATTCGGCACCGGCAGCCTGTGCCTCGGCATAGAGCCAGTCGGTGATGCCGACCAGTTCCTTGCGTCGGCCCACCGTGGCGGCGATGGCGACCTGGCCACCGACACGGTCGGTGGCCTCGAACACCGTCACCTTGTGGCCGCGCAAGGCTGAGACACGCGCCGCTTCGAGGCCGGCGGGTCCGGCACCGACGATGACGATCCTCTTCACCGGCCCGTCACTCCGCGCGATGACATGGGGCATCGTCTCTTCGCGCCCCGTCGCCGGATTGTGGAGGCACAGCGCTTCGCCGCCCTGATAGATGCGGTCGATGCAATAGCCGGCACCGACACAGGGGCGAATCCGCTCTTCCTCGCCGCGCATCATCTTCGCCACGATATGCGGGTCCGCCATATGCGCCCGCGTCATGCCGATCATGTCGACCGCATCGTCGGCCACCCAATGCCGCGCTGTGGCGAGATCGTTGATGCGCGCCGCGTGAAAGATGGGGAGGCCGGGGAGGGGCGGCGCGCGCCGCCTTCACCTTGGCAAAGTTCGGCCCGGCCGGCGTGCCCATGAGCGGGATGATGTGGGACAGTGATTCATCGGTGTCGATCGTCCCCACGATGACATTGATGAAATCGACGAGGCCGGCCGCGTGCAGCCGCCGCATGATCTCGAGACCTTCGTCGAAACCAAAGCCATCGGATGCCGCTTCATCGACCGCCATGCGCACGCCGATGATGAAATCGGCCCCGGCCTGGCGGCGCATGTCGGCCAGCACCTCCATGCCGAAGCGCATGCGGTTCTCGAGGCTGCCGCCGTAATTGTCTTCGCGCGAATTGGTGCGCGGCGACAGGAACGAATCGAAAAGATGGCCATAGGCTTCGATTTCCACCCCGTCGAGATCCCCCTCGCGGCAGCGTCTGGCGGCAGAACCATAGGCCTTCACGACGCGGCTGATGTCGAAATCCTCCATCATCTTCGGGAAGCCGCGATGGGCGGGCTCGCGTTCGTGGGATGCCGAGATGATGGGCAGCCAATGTTCCTTGCTCCAGGACGTGCGACGGCCGAGATGCGTGATCTGGCACATCACCGCGCAATCATAGGCATGGACGCGCTTGGCCAGCGCCTTGAAGTCCGGAATGATCGCATCGTCATGGACGTAAAGATTGCCGAAGGCCTGCGGCGAATCCTTGGCGATGACCGAGGAGCCGCCGATCATCGTCATGGCGGCGCCACCCTTGGCCTTCTCCTCATGATAGAGCTGGTAGCGCAAGCCCGGCCGTCCGGCCTCGGAGTAAGCCGGCTCATGGGATGTCGAGAAGATGCGGTTCTTGAGCTTGAGATGCTTCAGTTGATAGGGCTGCAGCAAGGGGTCGGCCATGGTGACTCCGATGTGTGGCTTTTCTTGTTGGCTCAGGCGCGCATCTTGCCGCCATTGGGATCGTAGAGGGGGGCACCCAGGATTTCAGCCGGGAAGCGCTGGCCGTTGATCTCGATCTCGACCTTGGTGCCGGCCTTGGCAAGCTCTGTCGGCACATAGCCGAACGCCACCGACTTTCCCACCGAATGCGCATAACCGCCCGACGAGACATAGCCCACCGCCTTGTCGCCGACCATCACCGCCTCGTCATTGGTGACGTCAATATCCTTCGTCGCCACCACCATGGTGACGAGCTTCTTCGCCGGCCCCTTGGTCTTCTGCGCCAGTGCCGCCTCCTTGCCGATGAACTCCTTGCCCCAGTTGATGAAGGCATCGAGCCCGCTTTCGGCGGCCGTGAAATCCGGGCGGTAGTCGAGGGTCCAGACACCCCAGTTCTTCTCCAGCCGCAGGCTCATGAGCGCCCGCGCACCATACCAGCGGAGGCCCAAATCCTGGCCCGCTTCCTCGATCGCCTCGGCGAGGCGCAGCTGATAAGGAGGTGCCACATAGATCTCATAGCCAAGCTCGCCGGAGAAGGAGACACGCGCCAGGATCGCCGGCACACCGGCGACGAAACTCCGCCGGATGTCGAGGAATTTCAGCGCCGCATTCGATACATCCTCCCGCACCAGCCGCGCCAGCAGCTCGCGCGACCGTGGGCCGGAGAGCGCGATGCCATGCAGCTCGTCCGACATGTTGCGATAGGCAACACCGCTTGCCGGCAGATACTTTTCGAACCAGCGGCGATGGGCTTCCTGCATCGCCCCCGAGCCGAATAGCATGAAATGATCGTCACCCAGGCACGCCACGGTTAGATCGCCATAGAGCCTGCCCTTGGGCGTCAGCATCGGCGTCAAGGACATGCGGCCCTGTTTCGGCAACCGCCCCGCCAGCACATGGTCGAGGAAGGCCCGCGCCCCAGGTCCCTTGAACTCGTGCTTGGCGAAATTGGCGATCTCGATCGCCCCCACCGCCTCGCGCACGGCTTTCACTTCGCGCGCAACATAGTCATGGGCGCGCGGGCGGTTGAAGGTCGGTGCCTCATGGGCATCCGCCGGCCCGTCGGCAAACCACAGCGCGTGTTCCAGGCCGAAGCCCTGGCCCCAGACCGCCCCCTTGGCGGTCAGCCGGTCATAGAGCGCCGTCGTCTTCTGGCGCCGACCCTTGGGCAGCGTCTCATTGGGGAAGGTCATTACGAAGCGGCGTTCGTAATTCTCCGATGATTTGATGGTGCCCCATTCCGGTGTCGCGAAATTGCCGAAGCGCGCCACGTCCATCGCCCAGACATCGATCGAGGGCTCGCCGTCCATCATCCATTCCGCCATGCAGAGGCCGACACCACCCCCCTGGCAGAAGCCCGCCATGACACCGACCGCGACCCAGTAATTGCGCATCCCCGGCACGGGGCCGATCATCGGGTTGCCGTCGGGACCGAAGGTGAACGGACCGTTGATCACATTCTTGATGCCGGCGCGGCCCAAGGCCGGAATGCGCTGGAAGCCCAGTTCCAGCCGCTCGGCGATATTGTCGAGCTTGGGTTCCAGCAGTTCATGGCCGAAATCCTGCGGCGTGCCCTTGACCGACCAGGGTGTGGCACGCGGTTCATAGGTGCCGAGCAGCATGCCCTGCCGCTCCTGCCGGAAATACATGTTGCCTTCGTAATCGATGCCGGCCGGCAGCCGTTCCTCGCCACGCTCGACGATCTCGGGGATCGCCTCGGTGATGAGGTAATGATGCTCCATCGGCTGCACGGGGAGATGAATGCCGGCAAGATGCCCAACCTCGCGCGCCCCCAACCCGCCCGCATTGACGATCATCTCGGCATTGATCGTGCCATTGGGCGTCACCACGTTCCAGCTGCCATCCACGCGCTGCTTGGTCTCGATGACCGGCGTGTGCGTGTAGTATTTGCCGCCATGCACCTTGGCAGCCTTGGCATAGGCATAGCAGACGCCGGAGGGATCGATGTCGCCATCCAGGGGATCCCACAGCGCCGCGATATAGCGGCTGGGATCAATCAGCGGATGGCGGCGTGCTGCTTCCTCGACGCTGATGAATTCCTGGTCGAGGCCCATGTAGCGCGCCTTCGAGCGTTCGCGCTTCAGGTAATCGTACCAAATCTGGTTGGAGGCGAGATAAAAGCCGCCGGTCGAATGCATGCCGACCGAATGGCCCGAGGTGGCCTCTATCTCCTTGTAGAGATTGATCGTATAGCCCTGCAGGCGTGAGATGTTGGGATCCGACGAGATGGTGTGGATCTGCCCAGCCGCATGCCAGGAGGAGCCGGAGGTCAGTTCGCTGCGCTCCAGCAGAATGACATCCTTCCAGCCGAACTTCGCCAGATGAAACAGGATCGAGCAACCCACCACGCCACCACCGATGATGACGACCTTCGCATGCGTTTCCATAATCTTCGTGTCCTCAGTACCAGGCATCCGCCATGGATTGTTTGCGGCGGTTCATGAAATCGTTGAGCGCCTCGTCGATCCCGGGATCGATCGTGGGGTCCGTGTGGCTGGCCAGCAATGCCCGCCATTTCCTGTCGGCGCGCACATCGGCCGGCCTTGATCCCGCATCGCGACATTGTTCGAACGAATCATTATCGGCAAGGTCCGCGTCATAGAAGGCGGTCGTGTAATTGGCCATCGTATGCGCGCAGCCCAGGAAGTGCTTGCCGGGCTCCACCTCGCGGAAGGCATCCATGGCGAGCGTATTCTCATCCATCGGCAGGCCAGCCAGCAGTTTGTGCATCATGCCGAGATGGTCGCAATCGAGGATGAACTTCTCATACCCCATGACGAGACCGCCCTCGAGCCAGCCGGCCGCATGGAGGATGAAGTTCGCCCCGCCCAGCAGCGCCGGCCACAGGGAATCAGCGCTCTCCTGTGCCGCCTGTGAATCCGCGACCTTGGACGCGGTCAATGACCCGCCACAGCGGAGCGGCACGCCCAAGCGCTGCGCCAACTGCCCGATGGCGAGATAGGCCATGGCCGGTTCCGGCATGCCGAAGGTGGGGGCACCGGAGCGTAACGACATGGAGGAGAGGAAGTTACCGTAGATGACCGGTGCGCCCGGCCGTTCCAATTGCGTGAGTGCGACACCGACCATGGCTTCGGCATGGGCCTGGGCGATGGCGCCTGCCGTCGTCACCGGTCCCATGGCACCGCCCAGGATGAACGGCACCACCACCGCCGCCTGGTTGGCGCGGGCATAGGCGCGGAGTGCCATCGACATGACACCGTCGAAGATCAGCGGCGAGTTGGTGTTGATGTTGCCGAGGATGACGCAGTTCTTGTCGACGAAATCGGCGCCGAACAGGATGCGGCACATCTCGATCGAATCCTCCGCGCGCTCGGGTGCGGTGACCGACCCATGAAGGGTTTCGCCGAATGCTTGATATGGGCATAGACCATGTCGAGATGGCGCTTGTTGACCGGCACGTCGACCGGCTCGCAGATGGTGCCGCCCGAATGATGCAGCCAGGGCGACATCCAGGTCATCTTGACGAAGTTCTTGAAATCCTCGAGCGAGCCATAGCGGCGGCCCTTCTCCTGGTCATAGACGAAGGGCGAGCCATAGGCCGGCGCGAACACCACCGCATCGCCGCCGATCTCGACCGCATGGTTTCCGTCGCGCCCATGCTGGATGAAGGTCCTGGGCGTGGTCTTCTTGATGATCTCGACCACATGCCCCGGCTCGAACTTGACACGCACGCCCTCGACCTTGGCGCCGGCCTTGCGCCACAGTTCCAGCGCCTCATCATCACCGCGGAACTCGACGCCGATCTCGGCCAGGATCTGCTCGGCCTGTGCGTGCAGCCGGTCAAGACCATCGGGCTGCAGGAAGGTGTAGGTGGAATCTGCCGCCGCAGGAATGTGGGTGCGGCCACCGCCGGTCTTACGCGGCTGCGGTTGCGCGTCTTTGCGGCGGGTTGCGCGCTGGTGGTTGGCTCGCTCATCTCGTCTACCTTCCCCTGGTACCGGCCTGCGGGGTAAGCCAGTCAAATCATGCTAGCGGCTATGGCCTGTATGTAATCCTGGAAAAAAATAAGGAAGTTGATAGAATTTACTTATGAACTCCCTGCGCATTCAACTGCCGCCCTTGAACGGCTTGATCATTTTCGAAGCTGCCGGCCGGCTGGCGAGCTTCACCCAGGCCGCGCGCGAACTCAATATGACCCAGGCGGCGGTCAGCTATGGCATCAAGCAGCTGGAAGAAGCGCTGGGCCTTGCCCTGTTCCGGCGCGAACACCAGCGCGTGCGCCTGACTGAGGACGGTCGACGCTATCATCAGGACGTCACCCTGGCACTCGAGCATCTGCGCCGCTCGACCGAGACCCTGCGCCAGCGCCAGACGGGGACCCATGTGACCCTGTCCTGCTCGACCGCCTTCGCCTCCTGGTGGATGCTGCCGCGCCTCTCCCGCTTTCGCCAGGACAATCCCGGCATCGATCTCCGCCTGCAGACCACGGACAAAGATATCGATCTCGACGCCGAGGGTATCTCGCTCGCCATCCGGCGCGGCGATGGCCGCTATCCCGGCTGCGATGCCGTGAAGCTGGTCGAGGAATCCATCATCCCCATCTGCAGCCCGGCCTATCTGGAGCGCGCCGGTCCCTTCGCGAGCGTGGCCGACCTCAAGCGCCAGCGCCTCATCCATCTCGACGAGCCGTTCCGCCCGCGCCCGAACTGGGCCGATTACTTCCGCGCCGCCGGTGAACGCCTCGCCCCCGATGATCGCGGCCTTCATCTCAATGACTATGCGCTGGTGGTGGGGGCGGCCCTGGAAGGGCAGGGGGTGGCACTGGGCTGGCGGCACCAGACCGATCATCTGGTGGCGCGCGGCCTTCTCATGCATCCGCTCGACCGGCCCTGGGTGACGGGCCTCGCCTTTCACATCGTCTGGTCGCAAGGTACAGCCCTGGCGCCCGAAGCCGCGATCGTGCGCGACTGGCTGGCCGGCAACCCCGCCATCCCGGAACCGGCCTGGCCCGCGCGGGTGTCGCAATCACTTTAGCAAGGGCGTGCCTGCCCCTCGAGCATCGCGCGGATGGCAGAAGAGAGATCGGCCGGTGACTCCACCAACTGATCAGCGCCGGCCGTTTCAAGTTCCTCCCGGCTACCATAGCCCCACAGCACACCGAGACCGCGCATGCCGACCGCATGGGCGCCGGCGACATCATGCCGGCGGTCGCCGACCATCAGGCAGTGCGACGGCGACAGGCCATGTTGCGCGATGACATGGGCGAGCAGTTCCGGCTTGTGATCGAGCTTGCCACTTGGCACCGAGCCATGGATGCCGTCGAAATAGGCGGCAAACTTCAGATGATCCAGGATGCGGTGGGCGAAGACCGCCCTCTTTGATGTCGCGAGATAGACCTGCAATCCTGCAAATTTTATCTCTTCCAGGGCTTTGCCAATGCCGGGATAGGGGATGCTACTCCGGTATCCGCTTTCGCCGTAATGCTGGCGATAGGCGATAGCGGCTGCATCGACCCTGTCGTCGCCATATGGCTGCAGCAGGACGTGCAGTATCTCTTCGAGCGGTGGCCCGATGAAGCGTCTCACATCGAGGGCTTCATCCGGCTCATGTCCGAGAGCGCGCAGGGCCGCCTGGCAACTTGCCAGAATGCCGGGACAGGAATCGATCAGGGTGCCGTCGAGGTCGAGAAGGACAGAGAATGTCATGGCTGGACGCTAGCAGCCAGAACCAGACGAGGACAAGCCGTCTGGCTTTGCCACTGTCCGGCTGGTGGATGGCCATAGCCGCTTGCGTCAACTTGCGTCGACGACAAACATGCGTGCTTCTTGCGCCGCGTCGCGCTCGATCTTGATCGGCGCATATTCTGGCGAGCTATAAAAGGCCAGAGCGTCCGCCAGGGTTGCGAATTCGAAGATACCGGCCATCGGCAAGGGCGCCACGTCTCCTTCCAGCATCCGGGCCACCGGCCCGAAGTGGAGAATGCGGCCTCCTGCTGCCGTCAGCGCCGCCTGAAAGAGCGGAGCCAGCGCGGCTTGCCGGGCCGGGTCCTTGATACGCAGGTTGACGTGAACATAGGCCGTCATGCTATAGCTCCTCATGAATACTGCATATACAGTATTTCATGCGCCAGGGCTTGTCGAGAGCAACAAATGACCGAGACATCCGACCTCTATCGCCGCGTTGAAACCGAGTGCCCGGCCTTCCAGGCCCGGGTCACCGCGCGGGCGCTCACGCGCTACTACAATGCCTGCTTCCGGTCCTTGGGGATCACTGCGGAGCAGTTCAGCCTTCTGGTGGGGATAGGCGGCAGCCACGAGCCAACGCTTGCCGAGCTGGCGGCACGCGCCGGGGTCGATGCCACCACGCTCAGCCGCAGCGTAAAGAGCCTGGAGCGGCGGGGTCTCGTCCGCAATCATGGGGGGCGGGGGCTCGGCCGAGCCGGCAAACGCCTGGTGCTTACCGAGGGGGGCCGCCGGCTGATGGACGAGTCCATGGCCGCTTGGGAGCGCGCCCGGGTACGGTTGGCTGAGGCACTTGGCGAAGAGGCATCGCGTGTTGCTGGGAGTGTCATGTCCCAGCTTGCAGTCGCCGCGCAGGCCGCGGCCTCGGCTGTCTCGCCAACCGATGGTTCAGATAGTTAGCTCGAGATACCCGCCAGCCAAAGACACCGCGTTGATAGTCTCTGGTGTATGAGCCACCCGCTTGGCAGAGCCGGTCGTCTCCACCGGATGTGGGGCTGGCCTCACGCGATCCATCGTTGCGCGGCGGCGTACCGCACATGGATCGCGACCGTTTGAGTCAATCCACTAGATCGCCGTCACCGAATCCGGCATCTCGAAGACGCGCACCTGGTTGCGGCCGCCTTTCTTGGCGGCATAGAGCGCATCGCCGGCCAGCTTGAACAGGCTGGCGCGGTCGCTGCTCGGCACCGGGCGGCACACGGCGGCGCTGATTGACACGGTGATGATCGAGGCCGTCCCCGAATGGGAATGTGGCAGGGCCAGGGCGCGCGTCGCACTCAGCAGGCGCTCACCGACGATGGCAGCACCGCTCGCATCCGTGTCCGGCATCAGCCCGACGAATTCCTCGCCGCTGTAGCGCGCCAGGATATCGCCCGGCCGCATCAGCGCCTTCGTCATCGCCTGCGCCAGGATGCGCAGGCAATCGTCGCCGGCGAGAAAGCCATAGGCGTCGTTATAGGCTTTGAAATTGTCGATATCGGTGAGATAGACGCAGAGGCTGGATTTGAGGCGGATGCAGCGGCGCCATTCGCGGTCGAAATCCTCTTCGAAGGCGCGGCGGTTGGCGATGCCGGTCAGACCGTCGATGGCGGAAAGGCGGCGCAGATAATCGCGCTGCTTTTTGAGTTCCAACTGATTGCGCACGCGGGCCAGCACGATGGGCGGGCTCACGGGCTTGGCAATGTAATCGACGGCACCTAGCGCCAGTCCCTTGGCCTCTTGGCGCTCCTGGTCCATCGCGGTCACGAACATCACCGGAATGTCGCGGGTGGCGGGGTTGGCCTTCAGCCGGTCGCAGATTTCATACCCGTCCATGCCCGGCATCATGATGTCGAGGATGATGAGGTCCGGTTCTTCGGCCGCGGCGAGGGTGAGGGCGTCCGCCCCATTGTTGCATGTGATAACCTGGTAGATTTCCCGAAGCACGACGTTCAGGATCGCCAGGTTAGTGGGTGAATCATCGACCACCAGGATCAGGTCTTTGTCGCGCGCCATCTCGCCTTTTGTCTCCGCTTGACCGGCAACGGCGTGCCCATTGCCGCGGTCGCGTCCCCGGAATCTTCTACCACCGATAATTGGTGATGCATAGATACCTGCCGCGCACCGGCTTCAACGTAGCACGGCAAACAGCCTGAACTCCCGGCCAGCCTCCGTCGACATGGGGATGGGCTGCAGCCACGATGGCGGTTCGCCCCTCAGCAGCCGATGATACAATGACCCGGGCGCCGATTCACCGATCGCTTTCGGAACCTCTCGAATGCAGATCAAAATGTAGTCAGCCTGGCGCCGATTGACGATCTCCCGAACCTGCGTGTCGTCGGTCCCGATCGCGGCGTTGAACATGTCGGCGATATCGTCGATGCCGCGGTGATAGGGGCCGCCGACAAAGCGATAGGGCGTACGGTAGGCAAGGTCCGGCGAATAGTTGATGGATTCGGTGAGGATGATCGGCGTCGTGCGCTGGGCGCCAAGGGCATCGTCGGTCACGATGCCCGGGCGCGTGGCGTTGAGCCAGTCGGCCACATATCTGGGATCGCAGGCGACGCTGGCGACATTGGCAGAAGTGGTCGCATTCGCTGCCGGCGCCTTGGTGAAGACCAGCCAGAACTGGCCCCCGAATACCACGATCGCGGCGGCGCCCAGCCGTGTCGCTGCCCGGGTGATCGGGCGCCGGATGATGACCAGATCGCACAGGATGGCAAAGAGGCCGCAGCCCAGGATCGCGCCGAAGGCGCTGAGCGGCACGGCGAGGCGTTGATGCAGCAGGGCGCCCGCCAATGCTGTGAGGAACGAGAGCGACAGGAAGAGTCCGGCGACGAAGGCCGGTTGCCGCCACCAGCGCCACAGGCAATAGGGAATGACCGGCAGGGCCGCCAGCGTGTTGCCGATGAGGCCGAAGAACTGGTCGGCCGCGATGGCACTGGTTGGCCACAGCGGCGCCATTTCCTTCACATCGTCGAGAAATATCCGCACCGTTTGATCGGTGACGTCACCGAGCGGACCCAGATAGAAGCGCGGGAACAGCAAGGCGAGCGCTACCGCCGACAGGACGGCGACGAGGCCGGCTGCTGCGATACGGCGCCAATCGGTCCAGGGCATCGCTGCTGCCAGCGCAAAGTCGAGGGCCGCCAGCGCGGCGATGACAAGATGGAGGACCGAGACCTTGTCATATTCGGGCGTCAGCCAATGGGCGGGCGGCTGCTCGATGACGATGGCCAGCAGCAGGGTCGCCGCCATGCCGAGGCAGAAGCGTCGGCCGAGGCGCGCCCAATGCTGGCCGGCGCCGGCCTTGCCATCGGATGTTTTTGCCAGCCACAAAAGACCGAAGGTGATGAGTGCCGGGGCGACGCCCACCAGCGATTCAGGGCTGATCCAGATGCCCATCGCAGCAAGGGCGCCGGCGCCATATGCCTTCCGTGTATCGTCCGGCGCCAGCATTGCGCGGATCGTCTGCCCGGCCCCCAGCACCGTCAGCAGCAGGCCAAGACTGTGATGGTCCGGTCGCCCGACCATGCAATAGGTGATGGCGGCACCGTTGAAGAGAATGGCGAGCGCCGCAACGCGCCAGGCTCCATGCCGTTCCCAGATCGGCTTGGCGGCGTAAGCCGCGGCAAGGCAGGTCAGGAGATGAAGAACCGGCGAGACGAGCGCCCCTGACCAATAAATGGCCGTGCCGATCGCCATCCCGCACAGATGCAGCAGCAGTGCCGGCAGCAGGATCAAGATGTCCAGCGGGCGTGTCCAATGCAGTGACAACCCGTCCGGCGCACCCAGGCTGGACGTCACCGTCTGGTACCAATCGCCGGTCTGCCACAGTTCCTGCACGCGGATGAGGCGCATATAAGCGTCCGTGTCGCGCAGATTGCCGCCGCCGACGAGGTCGCTTTGCCAGGCCAGCACGCTGTGCAGGGCTGCGGCGGCCAAGATGATGACGATCGTGTCGGCGGCGAGGTGGAGGCGCCCGTAGGAAGATTGCATGCGTGCCTGGTCCAAAATAGGTGGCCCCAATTCCGTGCGTTAATCCTTAATAAAGTGTTGCCGTGGTATCCAAGCTGGTGCCCTACGAGGCAAAAGGTGCCGATCAGGGAGTTTGCGCACACAATGTTGTAGAGGCCTGGTGTTCGAATGACTTGCGAAGCCATGAGTCGCGTTGGATGATGACCCTCAGTGCCCGCGTCATGTCTTGGCGTCAAGAAGCACCAAAAAGAATTACCGATTGCGATAATCAAATCGTGGTCGAGGTTGCAACGTCCTCTTAAAGTTTGGAGATGATCATGAACAAGATCCGTAAGTTTCTCTCGTCTGAATCCGGTGCGACGGCCATCGAATACGGCCTCATCGCAGCGTTCGTCGCTCTGGCGATCTTCGTCGGCGCGCAGTTGGCCGGTAACGGCTTGAACCGTATGTTCCAGGTCATCGGTTCGACCATGGAAAACGCCGCGACCACCGCGGAAGGTTCGAGCACCGCGACCAACTAAGCGTTCTACGACGCTTATCTGGTTTGCTTGGAAGCGCGTCGGCCCAGAAATGGGCCGGCGCGTTCCTTTTTGTGGGCCACCGCATCCGGGCAACTGCCCATCGACCGCATTGCCTGATACGCTGGGGGCCGCTTCCGTCAATCCCGCCTGGTGACCATCGCCCATGTTTCTCGCCACCTGCGAAATCCTGCTGTTCGGTCTGTTGATCGCGGGCGCCGTCTGCGACGTCTGGCTATTCCGCCTGCCGAACTGGCTCACCATCGCGACCGCCCTCGTGGGATCGGCGGCGGCGCTGGTCTCGGTCACATCGCTCACCGACGCGCTGCTCCATCTTGCCGCCGGCGCGGTGATGCTGGGCGTTGGCATCCTCGCCTTTCGCTTCCGCATGCTGGGCGGTGGTGACGCCAAATGGCTGGCTGGCTTGGCTCTCTGGATCGGGCTCAATCTTGTGCTGGTGCGTTTCCTGATGCTGACCACCCTGCTGGGCGGGCTGCTCGCCATTGGGATATTGATCCTGGCGCGCTTCCGCCCAGCCTATGGTCTGCAGAACGGCAAGCGGCATTTGCCCTATGGCGTCGCCATTGCCGCGGCCAGCCTCGATTTCTGGTTTCAGCACAGCTACTTGGCGACAAATCTCCGGGCCATATGGGGAATCTGACCGCGCGCGCCGCGATGTCGCCGGCGCCACACGGCGGGGGTTAATCCGGGGACTTCTTGTTAAATATTCAGAAAGCTTCGCAACGTTTTGACTCAAACGGCTGAATCGCAATGCAGCATGGCTGTTTTCGGGCGAAATTACTGGCATCTTAACCAAAAATTGGTAATAATGGTTTACGGGGAAGTGACGCGGCGAAATGAATCGCCCAAGCCGTGGGTGTAGTCTGCGGGCCGGAAAAAGAGGGGCCTCATGCGACCGATAGTGATCATTTTGATCGTGGTGGCGCTTGGGGCGGCGGTCCTGACGGCGTTCATGTTGACCAGTTTCCTGGCCTCGGTGCAGCAGCAGCCCGTCCAGGCGACCCCCGAAGCCGCCGTTGGCGGCGTCGAGGAAGTCCTGGTGGCCGCCCGCGATATCAAGCCCGGCGACGTTTTGGTCGACAGCGACCTCCGGTGGGAGCAATGGCCCAAGAGCGTGATCGATCAGCGCTTTGTCGTGAAGGCAAGTGCCGGCGAAGATCCGCTGGCCGGCTTCCGCGATACCATGGCGCGCCGCGCCATCATGTTAGGTGAACCCCTCTCCAACGCGGCGATCGTGAAGCGCGGCGACGCCGGCATGACCTCCGCCGTGCTCGCTCCCGGCATGCGCACAGTCACCATCGACGTCTCGCCGCGCACTGGTGCCGCCGGTCTCATCCTGCCCAGCGACCGCGTCGACGTTTTCATGATCACCAATGTGCGTGACTTTGCCGGCGTGCCCGAGGATGTGGGCCGCGATCTGCTGAGCACGGTCGCGGTCGAAGCCGTCATGCGCGACATCAAGGTGCTGGCGGTCAACCAGAATCTGAGCCCGCCCGAAGGCACCGGCCCCGGCCTCAACGCGCAGACGGTGACGATGGAAGTCACCTCCGAACAGGCACAGAAGATCCTCGTTGCAACCCAGCTCGGCCAGATCGTGCTGACCTTGCGCAGCTGGGCCAGGAACGATGTGGCCGCCGCGGAAGATGCCAAGGCGCCGATCTTCGTTACCGATCGCAGCACCAGCAAGGTTCTCGACGACCTGATGCGCGGCGGCCTGCAGACCGATCTGTTCGAGATGCCGATGGCCGACGAGCAACCGGAAGCGCCGCGGGCGCCGGTCGTGTCGCAGACCATCCGAATCAATCGTGGTGGTGCCGTCACCGTCGAAAGCCTCGGGCAATGAGGGGCGGGCAGCGAAATACTGGCAGAGATGATCGGGCGAAAATGAAGCAGGGATGTTCGTTACGGTCGGCGGGTGCCCGCATGGCACTCGCGGGGATCGCGATCGGCCTCATGATGGGGCAGCCGTCGGTCGGCACCGCCCATGCCCAGAGCACGCTGGTCCAGCCGGCCACGGTGCCGGACAGCCTCATTCCCGCGGAAGCGCCGGTCGACAAGCGCATCGAGCTTGCCATCAACAACACGCGCGAACTGACCCTCGCCGAACCGGCGCGCGACATCATCGTCGGCAATCCCGATGTGGCCGACGTCATCATCCGCTCGCCGACGCGCCTGTTCATCGCCGGCAAGAATATCGGCTCCACCAACGTTTTCCTGCTCGATGCCGCCGGCAAGATGATCGACCATTACCAGGTCTCGGTCCATCCCGACGCCAAGGCGGCCGAGGCGGCGATTCGCGAGGCCCTGCCGAACGACCGCGTGACCGTGACCGGTGCCGGTGACTCGCTCGTGCTCAACGGCTCGGTCGGATCCGATCTTGCCTCGCGCCAGGCGACCAGCATCGCGCGCCGCTTCGTCATCGCCGACCCGCAGATCATCAACATGATGCGGATCAACGCCGAGCAGCAGGTCCTCATCAAGGTGTCGGTGGCCGAGGTGCAGAAATCGGCGCTGAAGGAACTCGGCCTCGAAAACCTCATCAGCCCGACCACGGTCGGCGATCTGGTCATCACCGGCGTCACCGGCGGCGCCTCGGCGGTGATCGGCGGCGGCTTCGGCACGCTGCTGACCTCGGCGGCGACCACCGCGACACCCGCCGGCGCGCTCTTCATCGACGGTCCGGGCGCCATCGATTCAGCGGTCAAGATCCTGGAACAGCACGGCCTTGCCAACAAGCTCGCCGAGCCGAACCTGGTCGCCGTCTCCGGTGAATACGCCACCATGCTGGCCGGCGGCGAAGTGCCGATCCCGACCGCGACCGATGACGGCGTCATCACCGTGACCTTCAAGCCGTTCGGCGTCTCGCTCACCTTCCTGCCGATCGTGATGGACCGCGGCCGCATCAGCCTCAAGATCGCCACGGAAGTGAGTGCCGCCAACTTCACAGATTCGGTGGCGATCGGCGACATCGTGCTGCCCAGCTTCATCGTGCGCCGCGCCACCTCGACCGTCGAACTGCCGAGCGGCGGCAGCATCATGATGGCGGGCCTGCTCAACAACGACATCACCAATGCCCTCCGGGGCGTGCCGGGCCTGATGAACATCCCGATCCTCGGGACCCTATTCCGCTCGACCTCGTTCCAGCAGCGTGAATCCGAACTGGTGATCGTGGCGCGCGCCTTCATCGTGCAGCCGACCGATCCCAACGTGTTGTCGCTGCCGACCGACGGCTTCGCGCCGGCCAACGACCTCGACTTCTATCTGCTGGGCCATCTGCAGAACATCTATACCAACCGGGACGGGGCGGCGCGCGAACAGGTGCCGCAGCTCCAGGGTCCGGTCGGCTACATCATTCGGTAGGAGGGGCGATCCATGACGCGCCATCTGTTTGCGACCATGCTGCTGGCCGGAATTGCCGCCACCGGGCTCGGTGCCTGCGAAGGCAACATGGCGGATTACGACGCCACCGTGCAGCACCCGATCAAGGTCGAGACGCGCACCGCTCTCCTTATCCTGGAACCTGGCCCCGGCGGCCGCGTCAAGCTGATGGATGCGCCGGCGATCGAGGAATTCAGCCGCGATTTCGGCAACAAGGCGGCAGGCGGCATCGAGGTGCGGATCGGCGCCGCCAGCGCCAGCGACCCGCTCGCCGCGGCCTTTGCCAATGACGTGGCGCAGGTCCTGGTCAGCCGCGGTGTGCCGCCCAGCGCCATCCAGCTCAGCTACGCAACCGACCCGGACTCGGCCAAATACGGCCGCGCCGTGATGGAATTTCCGATCTATGTGGCGCTAGCCGACGAATGCGGCATCTGGAAGGATCGCCCGGAATTCACCCCGGTCAACGAGAACACTTATAATTTCGGCTGCTCGATGCAACGCAACATCGCGGCGATGGTGGTCAATCCGCGCGACCTCGTGGATGCGGCCGCACCCACCGGCCGCCTCGCGGCCCGCGCCGACAATGTCGTCGGCAAATACATCATCGGCGGCAAGATCGGCGCATCGAACGAGACCCCGGCGCTCTCGACCTCGACCACGACCGGGGGATTCTAAGTGATTCATCGCTTCAGCATCGAGGCGTTTCCGCTCTCCAAGGATACCGAGGCCGCGCTGGAAGGGTTGACCGGCGAACGCGAGTTCGCCAAGACCCGCATGACGATTCATTTCGGCGGCATGGCGCGGGCGGCCAAGCACTATGTCGACAATCCCAGCCCGCAATTCATCATCGTCGAGGAGAATGGCGGACCCGACGACATCCAGAAGGGCCTGGAATCCCTCGCTGACGTGGTCGAGCCGGGCCGCAAGGTCATCGTCATCGGCACCATCAACGACGTCCAGGCCTATCGCCGCCTGATCAGCCAGGGGGTGAGCGAATATCTGGTCGGCCCGGTGACCACTGCCGACATCGCCGCCGCCATCATGAGCTGCGTCAAGGATGCAAGCTCCGCGCCCAAGGGTCGCGTGATCTCTTTCATCGGCAGCCGCGGCGGCGTCGGCAGCTCGATGCTGGCCGTGAACACCGCCTGGACGCTCGCCAACACCCTGCAGGACGAGGTCATCGGCATCGATCTCGACTTCAATTTCGGCACCATGGCCCTGTCGCTCAATCTCGATCCCAAGCAGCCGCTGATCGAAGCCCTGAGCGACGCCGAGCGCATCGACCCGGTGCTGGTCGAACGCTTCATGACCGAACATGGGCCGCATCTCTCGGTCCTGTCGACCACCGGCTCGCTGAAGGAGATGGCGGAGCCGTCGGCCGACGCGATCGAGCGGCTGGTCGACCTCTGCCGGTCGATGGCGCAGGTCGTCATCCTCGACCTGCCGCGCCAATGGAACAGTTGGGTCAGCGCCACGCTGCTGCTCTCGGACGAGATCGTCGTCACCGCCAATCCGGACCTTGCCAATCTGCGCGATGCCAAGATGCTGTTCGACTGGCTGAAAGGCCGCCGCGGCGGCGCCACCAATCGCCTGGTGCTGAACAAGGCGGATGTGGCCAAGAGGAACCAATTGTCGGCCAAGGACTTCCAGGATACGCTGGGCCTTGCGCCGGTTCTGACCATCGGGTTCGATCCGACGCTGTTTGCGCAATTGGCGAACAATGGCCAGATGGTCGGTGAGGGTGCCAAATCGCACCGGCTGAACGAGCAATTGCGCCAGTTCGCCCAACAGCTTGGCGGTCGTAAGGGCGGCACCGCGCGCCCGGCGTCGCAGCCCAAACTCTTGAGCTGGCTGAAACGGCCGGCCAAGGCCAAGAAATGATCCCGCGGTAGTATTCGGGTAACCTACGAGCCGGGAAATTTTTGATGTTCGGCAAGCGCAACACGCCAATCGGGACAGCGGGCGACAAGACACCGCCCAAGACCGACGCTGTCGAGAAGACGGCGCAACTGCCCGTTGCCACGGCGGCCGCCACCTCCGGCAATGTCTCGATGGCGCCCAACACGCGCTCGGCCGAGATGGACAGCCGGTTGAGCGAGGTCAAGGTCAGTGTCTTCAACGACCTGATGGCCACCGTCGACCTCGGCGAATTCGCCAAGCTCGATCACAAATCGGTGCGCGAGGCGATCGGCGAGATCGTCGGCGAAATCATCAACATGCGCAACCTGATGCTGTCGGCGGTCGAACAGCAGCAGTTGATCACCGACATCTGCAACGACATCCTGGGCCTGGGGCCGCTTGAACCGCTGCTCGCGCGCGATGACATCGCCGACATCATGGTCAACGGTTATGACAAGGTCTATATCGAGACCGACGGCCTCATCCAGCTCACCGACATCAAGTTTCGTGACAACCAGCAGCTGATGAACATCTGCCAGCGCATCGTGCAGGCGGTCGGCCGGCGCGTCGATGAATCCAGCCCCATCTGCGATGCGCGCCTCCAGGACGGTTCGCGCGTCAACGTCATCGCCCCGCCGCTCGCCATCGACGGGCCGGCCCTCACCATTCGAAAATTCAAGCGCGACCGGCTGACGCTCGACAAGCTGGTCAAGTTCGGCACGATCTCCAACCCCGGCGGCCGGCTGCTCGAGATCATCGGTCATTGCCGGCTCAACGTCATCATCTCGGGCGGTACCGGCTCCGGCAAGACGACCTTGTTGAACTGCCTCACCAATTATATCGACCGCAACGAACGTATCATCACCTGCGAGGACAGCGGCAGAACTGCAGCTGCAGCAGCCGCACGTGGTGCGCCTGGAAACGCGCCCGCCCAACCTCGAAGGTGTCGGCCAGGTGACCATGCGCGATCTCGTGCGCAACTGCCTGCGTATGCGCCCGGAACGGATCATCGTCGGCGAAGTCCGCGGGCCTGAGGCCTTTGATCTTCTGCAGGCCATGAACACGGGCCATGACGGCTCGATGGGCACCATCCATGCCAACAACCCGCGCGAATGCATCTCGCGTATCGAGAACATGATCGCCATGGGTGGCTACACGCTGCCGGCCAAGACGGTGCGCGAGCAGATCGCCGGCGCGGTCAATGTCGTGGTCCAGGCCTCGCGCCTGCGCGACGGGTCCAGAAAGATCACCCATATCAGCGAGATCGTCGGTATGGAAGGTGAGGTGGTGACGCTGCAGGATCTGTTCATCTACGAAATCCAGGGCGAGGACGCGCAGGGCCGCATCGTCGGCCGACATCGCTCGACAGGCCTCCGGCCGGCCTTCTATGAGCGGGTCCGCTATTTCGGCAAGGAGCGCGAACTGGCGGATGTCATGGAGGAGAGCAGTGTCTAGCCAGGTTGCCGAAATGATGCCGCAGATCCTGCTGCTCGCCGGCGTGGCGGGGATAGCGCTGCTGCTGGTCATTCTGGCCGTCGTGGCTGTGGTTGGCGCGCCGCGCGCGCGCATGAAGAAACGCATCGCCGCGGTCGTCGGCACCGGCCCCCACTATGCGGGCGACGGCAAAGGCGCTGGCAAGGAACAGCAACTTGCCGGGCGTAAGAAACAGGTCGTGGCAAAGCTCAAGGAAGCCGAAGCGCTGAGCCAGCGGCGCCGGCGCACGGCTGCGGGAAGCCCTGGTCCATGCCGGCCTCACCATGTCGCCCAAGCGTTTCATGATATTGTCAGCCGTCAGCGGCGTGACCCTCGCATTCCTCGCCTGGCTGATGGGTGCCCCCAGCTTCGTGTGGCCGGTCGCCTTGCCGATCGGGGCGTTCGGTCTGCCGAAGCTGCTGCTGAGCTTCCTAACCAAGCGCCGCAAGGCGAAGTTCACCACCTATTTCGCCGATGCCATCGACATCATCGTGCGCGGCGTCCGCTCCGGCCTGACGGTCGGCGAGTGCCTCAACATCGTGGCGCGCGAAATGCCGGCGCCGATCGGTCCCGAAATCACGCTGGTGAACGAGGGCATCAAGCTCGGCATGACGATGGGCGAGGTGCTGCAGCGCCTCTCTGACCGCGTGCCGACGCCGGAAGTGCGCTTCTTCACCATCGTGCTCATCACCCAGCAGACGACCGGCGGCAATCTCGCCGAAACGCTGGCCAAGCTTTCCGACGTGCTCCGCTCACGCAAGCGCATGCGTGACAAGGTCACGGCGATGTCGAGCGAAGCCAAGGCGTCGGCCGCCATCATCGGCTCGCTGCCCTTCATTCTCAGTGGTGCGCTTGCCGTCCTGCAGCCACATCTGATCAAGCTGCTGTTCACGACCACGACCGGCAATCTGTGGATCGGCATCGGGATCGTCATGATGCTCATCGGCTCGCTGGTCATGCGGCAGATGATCCATTTCGATATCTGAGGCCGGACATGCAGGACTTCAACTTCGGCCTCAACCTACCGTCCCTCATCATCGTCATTTCCTTCATTGCCGCCTTCGCCTCGGTCATGGCGGTCGCGTTGCCTTTCGTCATGCGCGACAGTTTCGCCAACCGCCTGAAATCCGTGGCGGTGCGGCGCGAGGAGTTGCGGGTCAAGCAGCAGGAACAGTTCCAGCAGCGCAAGCGCCTGATGCCGACGCGGCAGGAAGGCATGATGCGCGCCATCATCAACCTCTTCAAAATGGAGAATCTGCTGCAGGCCAAGGAGCTGCGCGTGCAGCTTCAGCAGGCCGGCTGGCGCCACCCCTCGACGCCGGTGCGCTTCATCTTCGCCCGCATCGCCGCGCCGATCGTGCTGCTGATCGGCGGCTATCTCTATATGTCGATCGCCTTGCCGAACAAATCGGCGGAATTGCATCTTGGTGTCGCCATCGCGGCGGCGGCCTTCGGCTATGTCTTTCCCAATCTGTGGCTGCGCAACGGCATTCACAAGCGCCAGGCGGCACTGCGGCGCGCCTTCCCGGACACCCTCGACCTCATGGTGATCTGCGTCGAGGCGGGCATGTCGATCGAGGCCGCCTTCCAGAAAGTGACCGAGGAGATGGCGGAATCGGCACCTGAGCTCGCCGAGGAAATCGGCATCACAGCGGCCGAGCTGGCTTTCCTCGGCGATCGCCGCGTCGCCTTCGAAAATCTGGCCGTCCGCACCGGGCTGCGCAGTTTCAAGTCACTCTCGACCACCCTGGTCCAGGCGGAAAAATACGGGACCCCGATCGCCGTCGGCCTGCGCACGATCTCGCAGGAGAATCGCGAGGAGCGCATGATGGCGGCCGAGAAAAAGGCCGCCTCCCTGCCGGCAAAGCTCACCGTGCCGATGATCGTGTTCTTCCTGCCGGTGCTGTTCATCGTCATCATCGTGCCGATCGTCATCAAAGTGTCGGCGACGTTCAAGTGACGACAGGTGGTTGACGCGGGCCTTGCAGCGGCCACGCGTGAAACTCAGTCGCTGCTGGCGAGGTAGCGGTAATACTCGGCATTGAGATCGGCGAGATCCTTCGGCAGATCCTTGCGCGCCAGGCGCTCGGCACCCACGGTGTCCCCCTTGAGGGCCAGCATCAGCGCGAGATTCTGCCTGACCTGCGGCGAGGCGCTGGCCTGGTCGACGGCTTGGCCGAGCGTCTGGATGGCGCCATCAAGGTCGCCCGCCTGGGCCTGGGACAAAGCCAGATTGTTGAGGACATCGGGATTGCGCGGCGACAGCAGCAGCGCCTGGGAGTAGGCCTGTCGCGCGCGATCGAACTCGCCTTCGTAATCGAGAGCGACGCCCAGCGCCGAAAAACTGTCCCAGGTGGCGCCCGGTATCGCGCAAGCCTCTTCCAGGATCGGAATGGCAAGGTTCATCTTGTCGCTCGAGACATAGGACTTGCCGAGTTCGGTCAACAATTGCGGCGTCCGGCCGGATCTCGCGATAAGCTGGTTGATGATGTCGATATCCTGCGGCGTGCTGCCGGCAAAGCGCAGGTTGCGCACCAGTCCCAGGGCAAATTCCATGTTCTGGGGATCGCGGGTCAGCAGCGATTGGTAATGCTGGGCCGCTTCCAGGTAATTGTTCTGCGCTTCCGCCTGCAATGCCGCGAGCCGGATCTGGGGGTCCAGTTCGGACGGCTTGGCGACGGGGGCGCCATCCGCATTGGTCGCCATGTTCTTGTCCGAGGCGCCGCTCATCGTTTCGCAACCGGCGGCCATGCCCATGATTCCGGCCGCCAGGATGATCCTGGCAATCCCCGGCCAAACCCCAGCGCGCTATTCCTGGCAATCATCATCGACTGGCCCTCACGGCTCTGAACGACATTCAAGTAGTTTCGCACAAATCCAAGCTAAATCCAACAGTTACATAGGAAATTTCATTGAGGCGAAACTCGATTGGCGCTAGGATGCACTTTCGATCTGGCCCGCGCCAGACAAAGATAGAGGTGCCTCATGCGTGCGATCGTTACGGCCACTCTCGCCACGTTGACGCTGGCGACCATCAGCGCGATGGCGGTGCCGGCACTTGCCAGCGACGTGGTCTCGATCACCTGGCGCAAGGCAGAGATCATGTCGTTCGGCGGCGGCGTCAGCAGCATCATCATCGGCGATCCCAAGGTCATCGACGTGACCCTGGAAGGGTCCGGCCAGGTGGTGGTGTTCGGCAAGGTGCCGGGCGAAACCAACATGATGGTCCTGGGATCCGACAATACGGTGCTCTATGACGCCGTCATCATCGTGATGCCGGAAGACGATCGCCAGGTCTCGATTATCTCGCCGGGCAGCAATGTCATCACCGAGCGGAGCTGGACCTGTCTCACCCGTTGCGTGCAGGTGCTGGGTCCGGCCGGCACGACCTATGCCTCGGTGCGCGCCCAGGGTGGCGGCAGTTCCGCGGCTGGTGTTGGCGGCGGCGCGGTGCCGGGCGATCCATCGGCTGAACTGGGTGCTGCCGCAGGGCAGACGGCTCAGGGTGTGGCGGATTCCAATCGCGGCACGGGACAGGCTGGCAGTGCGGTTGGTGGCGCGGTCAGCGGCCAGCCCGGAACGATCATCGCCCCCTACTGAGGCCATTGGCCGGGTGCGAAATACCTGGCCGCTGCGGCGGCTGATGTTGCTTTGAGGAAATGACCAGCGCATGTCGGCGCGCGTTGAACCATGTCCATTTGGATCGGTTTGGCGGAACTGAGAGGAAGCCATTATGGGCAAATTGCTGACGTCCCGGACCATCGGCCGGCCAACTGGATTCCTCGGCCGATTTGGTCGAGATCAGCGCGGCTCGGTCGCTGTCTGGGTTGGCATTTCCCTCACCGTCTTCATCGGCTGTGCCGGCATGGCGATCGATACGGCGCGCGGCTACATGGTGAAGGCGCGCCTCTCCCAGGCGCTCGACGCGGCGGCCCTCGCGGGTGCCAAGTCGCTGGGCTCCGACAATGTCAACAGCGACATCAACATGTTCTTCGCGGCGAACTTCCCGGCCGGCGACCTCGATGCCACGGTCGACGGGCCGTATATCGATACCGATATCGATACCAACACGGTCAGCGTGAACGCCAAGGCGACGATCGATTCCACGCTGATGTCGGTGCTGGGTTTCGACACCATCACCGTGGGCGCCGCCGCCAGCGCCGTGCGCGGCCTCAACGGGCTCGATGTTGTCATCGCCATCGACATGTCGGGCTCGATGTGCTCGCCCTGCACCAAGATCGAGGCCGCCGAGACGGCCGCGAAGACCTTGATCGACACGCTCTATGCCGACCCCAACCCTAAATCGGTGACGCTCAACGGCATCGACTATTCCTTGCTCAACATCGGCATGGTGCCGTGGAACGCGAAGGTCAATATTCGCTACAATGCGGCCGTGAGCAATGCTGCCTATGACCCGGCTGCCACCTCGACGTTGACCATCAACCCGCCCTTCGTGAACCCGGTCACCGGCGTCAACCAGAACGCAGTCTATGTCACGAATATTTCCCCGTCCGCCTGCTGAGCATACCGCCGGCCGGTTGGAACGGCGGCGTCTATGCCCGCTATATCGACGATTATCGGGCGCCGGCTGGGGCGACCCCCGCGGTGCCGAACGATGAAAGCAATGACGGCGACCTCAAGCTCGGCTACACGCGATTTGGCACCAAGGATTGGCTCGCCTTCGAACCTATTCCGCCGCAGGAGGGTGAGCCGATCAGCGGCACCTACCCCAACAACAACAACTATGGTGCGGCCTGGAAGAGTTCGCAGAAGAGCTGCAGCCAGGCCTATTGGAACGACGATGTGGCCGATCCCGACCGTCCGAATTGGGCGGCCGACAATGGCGCACCGCCCAGCATTCCGCTTGCACCCGGCTATTGGGTGAAAGGCAATCCGGGCCAGGGTTACGCCAGCACCAGCGACTGCACGCCGACACTCACCCACGGCATCCTGCCGTTACAGGGTGTGCGCGATGCCGCCAGCAAGCAGCTGGTGGTGAATTCGATCGAGGGTCTCTATGCACCGCCGGGCTCGGTGCCAAAGGGCAATACCAATGCGCCCCAGGGTCTGTACTGGGCCTGGGAAGTGCTGATGGCCGGCGAACCCTTCAACGAGGCCAAGGCGTCAACGCCCTTCACGCGGACCCAGGCCATCGTGTTGCTGACCGACGGTCAGATCACCGGCGAGAATGGCGATGCTTATAAGGGCGTGTTCGGTCCCGACAACGGTGCCGGCACCACCAACAAGCATGGCAAGATCAGCGGCACCACCAACAACAATCTGAATGAGCGCCTGAAGAAGCTCGCGGCCACCATCAAGGGCGCGGACCCCGCCAAGGGTGTCAAGATCTACGTCGTGCAATATGACGACCCGAGCACGTCGCTCAAGACCCTGCTGCAATCCGTGGCGACGGAGCCGGGAGCGCCCTACTACTACCAGGCCAATGACTCCGGCCGCCCTGCAGACCGCCTTCAAGAAGATCGCGGCCAGCCTCTCGGTCCTCCGCCTCGCCAAGTAAAGGCTGCTGCCAGCCCCCGGAGATCGATCCGGGTGGGCTGCCGGCGCCAGGCCCCGTGGGCCAGCGCGGAAACTTGCAGATATCCCCCGGAAACGTGCAGATATCCCCCGGAAACTGACCTGAAATGCCAGTTTTTTTGGGGCGTCAGTCCGGGACGTCGGTGAGGTTGGTGAAGCGCGGGCGGGTGAACGAGCGGGCATAAAGTGTCCGCGGATCATAGATGATCGACCCGAACAGCGGCTCGTACAGGAACACGATCTCGGCCGCGATAATGTTCTCCCCCTCACGCACGACAAGATCGCCGGGCAGGGTCGGCGCGGCACCGGCAACGCCTAATTTGCTAATCGCATCAAAGCTACCGGGGCTCATGATCTGCCAGGAGATCACCTCGGCATCGCCGGTCGGATTGGCGATCGAGGAGACGATGACTCGGCCCTTGGTCTGCAGGTCATATCCTTCCAGCAGCCCGTTGGCGGCCTCGAACAGGTCGTCGATCTTGGCCTCGACATTGCCCTGCGACGGATCGATCTGGGCCACGAGATCCGCCATCGACGCCGACGCCCGCTCAACTTTCTGACCCAGCAGCAGAAAGCGCGGCACCTCGAAAGTGCCGAGGAAAAGCGTCGAAAAGAAGAACAGAAACAATGCCATCTCGACGGCCATGGAACCGCTCTCAGCGGTCTTCAACTGCTTGATGCCGGACTTCGACCAGGCTCTGCGCATCGTTCGGCCTATGGATTCTGATAAAGGTTGGGTTCGTTCCGAACCACGATGGTCGCCTGCAAAGGCAGCGACCCGCCCTTGCCCAGGACCTTGTCAAAGACCGGCGTCATGATGTGCCACGGCACCTGGACGGTGTAGGAAACGACCTCGCCCCCCATGCCGGCGCCGTCCTCGCCGATATCCTCATCCCACTGCGTATTGCCGTTGAGATCGGTAAAGGATTCGCCGCGCAGAGGATCCGCGTCATATTTGTCGTTGTGACAAGGGTTTGGATCATCCGGGTCCCCAGGACCGCTGTCGACGAAGGGTTCCGGCTGCCCGACCATGGAGAAGCTTGGATAGGTCTTGACGGTAAAAGTGGCCTCGCTGAAATCGACAAGATCGATCGTGTGCTGATCGAGGATCGTCCGGATCTTCTCAATGCGCGTGGCATCGTCCGGGCTCTGCCCGGTGATGCCATAGCGCGATGCCTCCTTGAGGCCGCCTTCCAGGCTGGTCAATGTCGCCATCATCATGCCGAGTTCGATGATGCCGAACGTGATCAGAAACAGGACCGGGGCAATCAGCGCAAATTCGATGATCGCAACGCCACTATCATCGAGTTTGCGGCCGCCGAGAAGGCGCCTGCGAATGGAATCAATTTGTCTCATTTTGTGCGCAGTTTTCCGGCCATCCAGGAAGCTTGTATCGGCCGACACGCGCGGTGGAAATGGCTCGCCGACAGCGCGTCCGAGGCCAGAGAAAAGGATAGGCCAACGCTGCTGGAAGTCTAGTGGCAGCAAGCTCAGAACGGCATTGCCTGCACCATGATGTAAGAAATCCGGTGGCCGATCCGCAGTTACTGGCGCGCCTTTTCGACCCAGGCGCCGTCCTCGTCCTGCTGATAGTAAACAAGACGTTGCTCGGCCGCCTTGTAGGTTCGCCAACTACCCCGCGCCGCCGCCAGCGCGTCTTCGTCCTGGCCATTGAACAGGGCGCAAACCATGTCAAATCCCTGTGCCGCAAGGTCAGCGGCAGCTGGCGGTTCGGCGCCGTCGCACAGCATCAGGAGCTTGGCGCCGTTGGGGTTTTCACAACGCGCCGTCAGGTAGATCGGCTGCTCGGCCGCATTGCCGTCGCGGGCCGAACCGTGGGGCAGGAAGCTTGCCGGGTCGAATGACCACAGATGAGCATTGAGCGCCTCCGCCCGTTCGCTCGACCCGGCCATGACGACGGCCCGGTCCTGGCGGTCGACGACGCGACGGAGGAGGCGTATCAGCGCATCCTCCAATCGCGACTTCGTCAAATGATAAAAGCGGATCTCCGCCATATCGCTGGTTATTTGTCTTCGTATTCCCGCGCGACCAACTGCTCCAGCAGCCGCACACCGAAAGCCGTGGCGCCCTTGGGTGTTGTCGCGCGGTCCTTCTCACTCCAGGTCACGCCGGCGATGTCAAGATGCGCCCAGGGCGTGCCCTTGTGGATGAAGCGCTGCAGGAACTGCGCCGCGGTAATCGAGCCGCCATAACGGCCGCCGATGTTCTTCATGTCGGCCGCGGGGGTATCGATCAGGCGGTCATAGGCGGGTGCCAGCGGCATGCGCCAAAGCAACTCACCCGTCGCCTTGCCGGCAGCGACCAGCTTGTCGGACAGATCATCGTCATTGGCGAAGAGGCCCGCATGTTCGGTGCCAAGGGCGACCATGATGGCGCCGGTCAAGGTGGCAAGATCGACGATCGCGCGCGGCCGGAAGTTCTCCTGCGCGTACCAGAGGGCGTCGGCGAGGACCAGGCGACCTTCGGCATCCGTGTTCAGGACCTCGATGGTCTGGCCGGACATCGAGGTCACGATATCACCCGGGCGTTGCGCCGTGCCGGAGGGCATATTTTCGACCAGGCCGATCACGCCGACCGCGTTGACCTTTGCCTTGCGGGCCGCGAGGGCGCGCATCACGCCGATCACGACGGCCGAACCGCCCATGTCCCACTTCATGTCTTCCATGCCGGCAGCCGGCTTGATCGAGATGCCGCCGGTATCGAAGGTGACACCCTTGCCAACGAAGCAGATCGGCTTCGCCTTGCTGTCGCCGGCGCCGTTCCATTCCATGGTGACGAGCTGGCTTTCGCGCTCGGAGCCCTGGCCGACGCCGAGAAGGGCGCCCATACCAAGCTTCTTCATTTCTTTTTCACCGAGAACCTGGACGGTCACGCCAAGCTCTGCGAGCTGGCTCGCTTCCTTGGCCAATGTGGCCGGGTAGATGATGTTGGCGGGTTCCGAGACCAGGTTGCGGGTGACGAGGACGGAATCGACGATCTTGTCGAGCGAATCGAATGCCTTCTTGGCGCTGGCGGGGTCACCCAGGGTGATCGTCAGCTTCTTCAGGGTGGGCTTATGCTCGGGCTTCTCCTTGGTCCGATATTTGTCGAACCGATAGGAACGCAGGCGCGCCCCGGCCGCGATACGTGCCGCCATCTCGCCTTCGCTGAGATTGCAGCCAGCAATTGTTTCGACGGCAATGGTGGCTTCGCGCTCGCCGGCGCCGTTAAGGGCAGCGACGAGGCGACCGCCGATCGCTTCAAGAGCAAAGCCATCCAGCTTGGCCGCATTGCCCAATCCGCTCAGAATCAGTCGACTGGCATCCAGTCCCTGCGGGGCCAGCAGGATCAACTGCTCGTCATGGCCACCCTTGAAACGGCTGGCATTGAGGGCGCGTGAAACCGCGCCCTTGGTCGCCTTTTCCGCCTGCGCGGCAGCGTTCGTCAGCTTGCGTCCCTCGAGCACGCCGACGATGTAGGCGCCTTGGCTCGGCAACTCAGGTTTGGAAAAGGCGACCTTCATCTTGATTCTCCTGCTTTTTCGCAATTTTCCGGTGGCCGAGACCCGGGAACGGGGCCGCGATGGCGGCAGGAAATTGCCTGAATGCGGCGTCGCGTCGACCGGGTCGGGGGGACGATTCGCCAGATGATGTAGGGTGAAGCCTTAGCACAAAGGGATTTGGTCCGCCAATGCCTGAGCATCCCAGTCAATATACGCCAACCTACTGAAATCTGTGGACGAATGGTCATGGCGTGGTACTTTAGCCCCGGTTTCCGGCTGCCAAAGGCCGGGACCTAAAATATTGAACAGGGCGGTTTGGGGGTAGCGACTTTGGCGCGGTTCGATTTGTTGGGTTCAGCCTTCGGCGCTGCCCTCTACGGCACTCTCGTGACCGTGGGGACAATCAGTGTCGCCAAAGCCGATGATACGGTCCATCTGGTCGCCGACGAAGTCGGCTATGACGAGGATTTCGGCATCTATGTTGCGCGCGGCCACGTGGAGGCCCAGCGCGGCGACAAGATCATCATGGCCGACACGCTGACCTATAACGAACGGACCAAGACCGTCACGGCCAATGGCAATGTCGCCATGCTGATGCCCAACGGCGATACGCTGTTTGGCAATTACGCCGATGTCAGCGAGGATTTCAACGACGGTATCGTCCAGGGGTTCAAAGCCCTGTTCAAGGACCAGTCGCGCATGGCCGCAGCGACGGCGCAGCGCGTCGGCGGCAACAAAATGGTACTCAAGAATGCCGTCTATACGCCCTGCATTCCCTGCAGGACGGACCCATCCCGTCAACCTGTCTGGCAGGTGAAGGCACGCGACGTCGTCCAGGATTCCACCGAGCAGACGATCACCTATCACAACGCCTGGATGGAAATGTGGGGGTGCCGATCTTCTGGACACCGTATTTCCAGCATCCCGAACCAGGCGTCGCGCGGATGTCGGGGCTGCTTGAGCCGCGCTTCAGCTACTCATCGGGTCGCGCCGGGACGCAATATGCTCAGCCGTACTTCGTGACGCTGGGGCCGGATAAGGACCTAACGGTCACGCCAATCGTGCGCATCGGCGGAGATCCTGATTCGGCCGGCGCTGTCGGCGACATTGAATACCGGCAGCGCGTACGCGATGGCGGCTTCCGCCTTGAACTCTCGGGCACCTATGAGGACCGCGTCGGCAACGACAATACCTCGATCGTCAAGAACAACGAACTGCGCGGCCATTTTGAAGGCGACGGCCTGTTCGAGATCAATCGGGATTGGCGCTGGGGTTTCAACAGCAAGGTTGCAACCGACAAATCCTATCTCAGCCAATACCATTTCGGATCGCCGGATTGGCTGGAAAGCCAGCTCTGGGCCGAGGGTTTCTTTGGTCGCTCCTATTTTGACGCGCGCGCCATGGGGTTCCAGTCGACCGACAAGGATTTTGGAATCCGACAACGCGCCGATGGTTCTGCCGTCGCTCAACTACAATTTTGTCGGCGAACCAGGGCAGTACGGCGCCT
Source organism: Rhodospirillaceae bacterium (assembly GCA_016712715.1). Lineage (NCBI taxonomy): Bacteria > Pseudomonadati > Pseudomonadota > Alphaproteobacteria > Rhodospirillales > Rhodospirillaceae > Rhodospirillaceae bacterium. The sequence continues at coordinate 209,359 of JADJQM010000003.1, read as the reverse complement.
ATTGGGGCCTCAATGCAAACATCCAGAACATTGTGCGGGTGGATGAGCGGGATTCGCTGCGTTTCTCGGTCAGCCCCAACTGGACGCTGCCCTACACCAGTTCGATCGGCGACATTTACGAATTGAAGCTCTCGTTTCAGAGCGACCTTTATGTCGTTAACGATGTCGACGAAGATTCCGACAGCGTGACTGGCGGCGGTGATGATTTTGATGGCGTGGCTGGTCGCTTCTTTCCGGAAGCGAGCCTGAAGTGGCGCTATCCATTCGTGCGTCCGGGCGAGACGATCACCCAGGTATTCCAGCCGATCGCGCAGTTGGTGCTGGCGCCGGATTGCTGCAATGTCGGTGAGATTCCGAATGATGACAGCCGGGCCTTTGAGTGGGATGACACAAAAGTGTTCGATCCAGATCGCTTTTCGGGACTGGATCGCGTCGACTCCGGATCGCGCCTGAATTACGGTTTCGAGTGGACCGGTTATCTGCCCGAAGGCGGTTATGCGGATGTATTCCTCGGGCAGAGTCTGCGTTTCTGGAACGACAACGACGAACTGCGCGACGGCAGCGGTATCGATGAGGATCTTTCCGACCTGGTTGGGCGAATTGCGGTTGTGCCGTCGGACTGGCTCGATATGACATATCGCTTCCGGCTCGACCTCGATGACCTGGACATGAATCGTCAGGATCTCGGACTAAGCGCGGGGCCGGAAGAATTCCGTGTCGATCTGCACTATATCCAGCTCGAGAACGACGTCGAGGACAGCAAAGAAGAACAGGTCAGCGCGGGCGTGCGCGCGAAGCTTGGTGAGTTCTGGACCATTGGTACCCAAGGAACCTATGACATTCATGATTCCGAGCTGATTGCTATCGGGTCGCTGCTCGAGTATCAGGATGAGTGCTTTGGCATGATGCTCAATGCCGCCTATTCGCCCGAGAGCGACGACGAAGATTCGAGTGGAGATTTCACGGCCATGGTGCAATTCCGGTTCACCAACCTTGGCAATATCGGATCCAATTTCTAACGCCGCGTGGCGAGCTATCCTTGCTGCCTGAGCTTGGGACAAGAGTTTATGACGATGAGTATGATGAAACTTCGCGCATTTCTGATTGGCGCCGCGTGTGTGCTGGGCGCAGCGACCATGCCGATGACGCCGGCATCCGCCCAGGACGCGCTGAAGATCGTGGCTGTTGTCAACGAAGACGTGATCACGGAACTCGATCTCTTCATGCGCATGCGTCTCGCCATGCTGTCGGCAAAACTCAGCGACACGCCGGAGACACGGCAGCGATTGTTGCCAACCCTGTTGCGAACGATGATCGACGAAAGATTGAAGGCGCAAGAAGCCAAGCGGCAGGGCATTCCGGTGGCTGCGACCGAAATTCAGCGGCGCATCGATGATCTCGCCAAGCGCAATGGCATAACGACGGATCAATTCGCCCAAACCCTCGAATCGAACGGCATCCTGATCGATGTCCTGGCGGACCAGATCAAGACGGAAGTGAGCTGGGCTCGCCTCGTTCAGCGCCGCCTCCGGTCGCAAGTGAAGATCACCGACGAAGAGATCGACCAGGCACTTGCGGCGATGCAAGCAGCGCAAGGCCAGACAGAGTTTCGCCTGTCGCAGATATTCCTGTCCTCAGCCAGTGGCGACGAGGCCAGCGTTCTGCAATCGGCCCAGCGTTTGAAGGAGCAATTGGAGCATGGCGCCGACTTTGCCGCCCTGGCCACGGAGTTCTCCCAGGATCAGGGGGCGATCCGCGGCGGCGATTGGGGCTGGGTACGGCTCGACATGCTCGATCCGCCGGTTGCCCAGGTTGTGCAGGCGCTGCCGCCGGGGCAAGTCGGCGGGCCCGTGCGCGGCGCCGGCGGCTACTATGTCGTGTTGGTGAAGGGGACCCGCGTTATCGATGTGACGGCCGTGTTGGCCGGCACCGTGGAGATGGAGCAGATTTTCTGGTCGCTGCCGTCCAATGCCGCGGAGTCCGAAATCGACAGTGCGATCTCGCAGGCCAATACTCTGATCCCCGGGTGCAATCCTGCGGCGATATGAACACTGTTGCGCCGGATGCCAAGCCGGGCGTCCATCGGAGCCTCGGCAATGTGCTGGTCAATGACCTTCCTGTCGAGGTGCAACCCTTTGCACTCAACCAGCCGATCGGTGAACCGAGCCCGCCTGTCCGGACTGCGCGTGGTATTGGCATTTATGTTGTCTGCAACCGCGGCGGTGGTGATGACGCTGCCTTGTCGCGAGTCAGCGTCGCCGATCGGCTGGGGCGCCAAAGGCTGGACACGCTGGCGCGCGGCTATCTTTCGGATCTGCGCCGGGCCGCGGTGATCGATATCCGGCTATGATCGGCCACGGCGCGGACGACGCCGATGAAGAGTCCGGTTTCAATCCGGGCAAGCGGCAGGGTTCGCCGCCGGTCAATCCGCTGCCACCGCTCAGGGATGTCATCGCGCGTCATGGGCTGAGTGCCAACCGGGCGCTGGGGCAGAACTTCCTATTTGATCTCAATCTGACCGGGCGGATTGCCCGATCCGCGGCGCCCCTGGATACGGGCAGCGTCATCGAAATCGGGCCGGGGCCGGGTGGGCTCACGCGCGCACTCCTCGATCATGGTGCGCGCGAGGTTATCGTGATCGAGCGGGATCGCCGCTTTCAGCCCATTCTTGCGGAAATCGCCGCCGCCTATCCCGGCCGCCTGCAGATTATCGACGGCGACGCACTCAAGGTTGATGCCGCGAAACTGGGCCAGGCACCGCGGCGGATCGTTGCCAATCTACCCTACAATGTTGCAACACCCCTGCTGCTGGCCTGGCTTGATTCCGGCACGGCCTTTGCCAGCTTGACCCTGATGTTCCAGAAGGAAGTCGCTGACCGACTTACCGCTAAGCCACGCACGAAGGATTACGGCCGCCTCAGTATCGCGACGCAATGGCGAGCCGATGTGAAGCGCCTGTTCGATGTGCCGCCGCGGGCATTCACGCCACCCCCGAAAGTAACGTCGACCGTGGTTCAGCTCATTCCCCGCGCGGAGCCGCTTTATCCGGCCGATGCGGAGATGTTGGAGAAGGTGGCGGCGGCGGCCTTTGGCCAACGCCGCAAAATGTTGCGGCAATCCCTGCGGCAGGTGTCGCCCCAGGCGGAAGAGGTGCTGGTTGCCACCGGCATCGCGCCGACGGCACGGGGCGAAGAGCTGACGATCGAAGAGTTCTGCGCGCTGGCGCGGGCCTTCAAGGCGCGGCGCGGGCCAGGTGCTGCTACTGGCCCTCTCTGAGGCCCTTCACGAAGTCGGTGAGCCCGATCTGACGCTGCCTGCGCAGGCGCTCGGCGCGCAGGATGGCGCGCACGCTATCGACGCTTGAATCAATGTCGTGGTTCACGATGATGTAGTCGTATTCGGCCCAGTGGCTCATTTCATCCGCGGCCTTGGCCATACGCTTGGCAACGACCTCGGCACTGTCCTGCGCGCGCGTGTGAAGGCGCCGTTCAAGCTCGCGCGTGGTCGGCGGCAGCACGAACACGCTTACGAGGTCTTCGCGGGCGTTATGGGCCAATTGCTGCGTGCCCTGCCAGTCGATGTCGAACAGGATGTCGCGGCCGCGCGCAATCTCCTTGGCAACCTGCGCCTTCGGTGTGCCGTAGTAATTATCGAATACCTTGGCGTATTCCAGGAACTCACCGCGATTGATCATCAGGTTGAACTCAGTGGGTTCGACGAAATGGTAGTCGATTCCGGCGGTTTCGCCAGGGCGTTTTGCCCGGGTAGTAGCCGAGACGGAGAGGGCGATCTGTGGCTCGAGATCCAGCAGGCGGCGTGAAATCGTCGTCTTGCCGGCACCAGAAGGCGAGGAGAGGACCAGCATCAGCCCGCGACGGCGGATGTCAACGAAGCCCGAATTGTCGGAAGCGGAATCGGTCACAGTTCTCGTCTCACTCAATATTCTGGATTTGCTCACGCAACTGTTCGATCGCTGCCTTAAGCTCGATCCCCAGGTTGGTCAAGGCCAGATCGGCCGCCTTGGAACACAATGTGTTCGCCTCGCGGTTGAATTCCTGGCACAGGAAATCGAGCTTGCGGCCGACCGCGCCTCCCTTGGAGATCAGGTCGCGCGCCGCCGCCACATGGGCTGCGAGGCGATCGATTTCCTCTCTGACATCTGCACGGCCGGCGATGATGGCCAATTCCTGCACCAGGCGTTCCGGTTCGACCGGTACGCCTTCGGGCATCAACTGCTTCAGCTGTTCTTCCAGGCGCAGGCGGATATTGAGCGGCTGGGCGCCCGCGGTTGCGACAGAGGCAACACGGAGCCGTTCGACTTCGTCGAGATGGCTCAGCACCATTTTGCCGAGGCGCCCGCCCTCGACCCGGCGCATGGCGCCAAGTTCGGTCATTGCCAGCTTCAGGCCGGATTCGATTGCCAGCTGTCGCTTGGCCATGATGTCAGCATCGACCAACGGCGTTTCCACCTCCCGCACACCTTTGAGACCAAGGAGACCATCGATGCTGGGTGCGCGGGCATCGAGCTTGCCCTGCAATTCGCCGACCAGCGCCAGGACCTGATCCAGCGCTCCGCGATTGACGGTCAGGCGCCCCCGGCTGGCAATCTCATCGACACTGAGATTGGCCGACAGGTTGCCGCGCTTGAGATGTTCGGCCGCAGCCTGGCGCACCAGCCCGTCCATCGCCTCGAACCCCTGGGGCACACGGCAGCGGACGTCAAGCGAGCGCCCGTTGACGGTCTTGAGTTCCCAGGTCCATAAAAAGTCACCGACTGCGCCGCTGGTGCGCGCGAATCCGGTCATGCTGGCGATCGACACGGCATACCCCCTTGTAAAGAGCCACCATCATCACGGAAGCTCTGTCCGCTGGCAAGCCGTGGCTGGGCCGGTTGAGATTGCGATCATGCGGCGACCGACCCAAAGAGGCAAAATGAGCAAGTCCTTTCGATCCATTCTTATCACCGGCGCCAGCTCCGGGCTTGGGGCGGCGCTGGCCACGGGCTATGCCAGGACCGGCGTCACGCTCCATCTTGGTGCCCGCCGGGGCGACCTGCTGGCCGAGCTGGCGTCGGCATGTCGCGCCAAAGGTGCCGAGGTCAATACGCGCGTTGTCGATGTAACAATGGCGGCGGAAATGGCGCAGTGGATCGCCGAGGCGCATAAGTTGCGAGAATTGGATCTGGTCATCGCCAATGCCGGCATTTCGGGTGGCACCTCGGATGGGCCGGAGAGCGATGCGCAGGTGCGTGCTATCTTTGCCGTCAACGTCGACGGCGTTCTCAACACGGTTCTGCCGGTGGTGCCCTTGATGGCAAAGTCCGGCCGCGGCCAGATCGCGATCATGGCCTCGCTCGCCGGACATCGGGGTTTTCCAAGTGCGCCTGCCTATTGCGGTTCGAAGGCGGCGGTCAAGGTCTGGGGTGAGGGATTGCGCGGCGATCTGGCGGATTTGGGCATCGGCGTCAGCGTGATCATGCCGGGCTTCGTCACGACCGCGATGACAGCGGTCAATGATTTTCCAATGCCCTTCCTGATGCCGCCGGAACGCGCGGTCGAGATCATCATGCGGGGGCTGGGACGCAACAAGGCACGGATTGCCTTTCCCCTGCCCACTGCCTTCATTGCCTGGCTGCTCGGTACGCTGTCGCCAGCGATCACGGACCGGCTATTGCGCGCGGCACCCAAGAAAAGGTCCGGTCCTGGATAGACTCAAGGCTCGTCCGCCAGGATCCGACTGGAGGCAGCGGCCATCACGCCTTCACCTCGAACTCCGGGTCTAGCGGGATCTGCATTGCCGTCACCAGGTGATTGGTCTGGCCGGCGAGGCTGATGATTGCCATCAGTTCCGCATGCTGTGCGTCGGTCATGCCCTTGGCGCGGGCCGCCGCTGTGTGGGAATGGACGCAATAGGAACAGCCGTTGGCGGTTGAGACGGCGATGTAGATCAACTCCTTGGTGAGCGGATCGAATTCGCTGGGCGTTGCCATGACGATCTTGATCTGCGCCCAGACTCGCTTCAGGAGATCGGGACTGCCGGCCAGTCCGCGCCATATGTTGTTGATGAAATCGGACTTCCGCGTGGCGCGGATATCGTCGAAGACTTCCTTCACGGCCGGATTCCTCTCGGCCTCGGCAATGCTCGGCAGCTTTACGGTCGCCATGGCGTTGATCCTTCGTCAGTGAACTGCAGCATACATGATCTTCTCCTCCGTGGCATCGGTCGGCGAGAACTCCTCGACAATGCGACCCTGGCGGCAAACCAGAATGCGGTCCGACAGATTCATGATCTCCGGCAGATAGGATGAGATCACCACGACGGCGAGACCTTCATCGGCCAGGCGGTTGATCAGTTGATGGATTTCGGCGATGGCGCCGACATCGACACCTCGGGTCGGCTCGTCGAAGATGATGATTCGAGGCTTTTGCACCAATCCCTTGCCGATCACGACCTTCTGCTGGTTGCCGCCGGAGAGTTCAACCACGCGGGCATTGTCGTTGATGGCGCGGATGTTAAGCGTGCCCTTCCATTCCGCCGCCAATGCCTGCATCTCGCGCAAGGAAACATAGCTGTGCTTCTCGCGGCCCGAGGCGAGCAGGCCGGAAAAGAGATTCTCGGCGATAGACATCGTTTCAAAGAAGCCCTCGGCCTTGCGGTCCTCGGTCACATAGACGATGCCATCACGCACGGCCTCGCGGGGCACGACATAACGCACCGGCCGGTGGTCGAGCTGTATTTCGCCACCGCGCAGGAAGTCGCGTTTGTAGATGCCGGACACGATCTTGAAGGTCTCCGTCCGGCCGGAGCCGATAAGGCCGAACACGCCCGTGATCTGCCCCTCAAAGACCGAGAAGGAGTTGTTGCGCACGACGGCACCCATCGAAATATCTTCTACCGACAGCACCTTAGCGCCGGCCTTGCGCAGGGTCGCGACATCGCGGTGCTTCCCGTAGAGTTCGTCGGACAGCGCGCGCCCGACCATGGCACGCACGATCTTGTCACGGTCGAAGTCTGCGGCATTTGCGGTGATGACATGCTCGCCGTCGCGCAGGATGGTGATGCGGTCGGCATGCGCCAGAGCTTCCTCCAGCGCATGGCTGATAAAGACGATAGAGACGCCCCGCGCCTTCAAACGCTGCATGAGGGCAAAGAAATGGCGCTTCTCCTCTGGCGTCAACGTCGCGGTCGGTTCATCGAAGATAATCACCTCGGCATTGTGATGAACGGCGCGGGCGATTTCGACCATCTGCCGTTTCGCGGAGCCAAGCGTTTCCACGATGGCCGCGGGATCTACCGGGAAATTCAGCGATTGCAGGAACTGCTGGGCTGAGATGTAGATGCCGCGCAGTCTGTTGAGGAACTTCTCTTCGCCGAGATAGAGGTTCTGCGCCACCGTCATGGACGGTACCAGACTGGTTTCCTGGAACACCATGGCGATGCCCTCCTGCAGGGCCTCATGCGGTGTCTTGAATGCCACCTCCTGGCCGCGATAGAGCATGCGACCGCTGGTGGCTTCGACCACACCGGCCATGATCTTGGTAAGCGTCGATTTGCCGGCGCCATTTTCACCGAGCAGCGCGTGGATTTCGCCGGAACGCAGATCGAAGTCGATCTCACGCACCGCCGGTACGCCACGATAGGCCTTGGTGACTTTCTGCATTTCAATGATCGGGTCTGTCATCATGCCACCAGCGCTGATAGATCAACATCGAGGATGACATCACCGCCCTTCGCCCCGACCAGCAAAGACGTGCCTATCTCGACCACACTGGTCACGCCGTGGCGGTTGCCGTTCGCACGACTATGGAAGCTGGTGACTGGGCGGCAGGCGCTGTCCAGTCGCGCTGCCAGCCCATAGGAGCGGCTGGGCGACCAAGGCTTGTGAATGCCCATGGTCTTGATGCCACCGCATTGCAGGGGTTCGAGGAAGCTGGTTCCTGACGACAGGCTGGGGGCGATCCAATAGGGCCGCGGTACCGATTGCAGCATGTCGGCGAGGTAGGCCGGTTCCTGGAGGACGAACTCCACCAATCGGTTGCGCGGGGCGAAGAGGCTAAGCCAGGCGCCGCCGTCACGGGCCGGGGACAGGCGCGCCGGATAGCCAGGCAGCTTCTCCAGGACAGGTATCGGCTTTGTCCCGTCGAGCGGCACGCGCAGCAGGCGATGTTTCCAGCTTTCGGCGACAAGCAAAGACCTTCCGTCGGCCGTCAGCATGAGGCCATGCGGAAAGGCAAGGCCGGTGGCCAGGGCCCCGATCTTGCCGCGCGCGAGGTCGATCTGCCAGATTGATCCCAGCGCGTTCGCGGCCATCAGATCCATGACCCAGTCGCTGGGCTTATGAGCGCTTGAGCCGTTGCAGGCATAGAGCATATTGTCCTGGCCGAAGCACAGTGCCGTCAGGCAGCGCATCTCGTCTGGCAAAGTGATCTCGTTGTCGCCCACAAACAATCGGCCATTGTCCAAGGCGAGAGCCAGCAAGCCATCCTGTGCCAAGGCGATTGCGGAGATGGATGCCTCGAAGTTGGCGAGGATTGTTGAGCTGGTCGCATTCATCTGATGAAGGTCCGGACCCGACGAAAACAGGATCCGGCCGCCGGCCGCACAGAGGTTGTCCGGGGCTGCGACATCGCGCTGAACTTGCGCCTCGTCCAGAACCATATTCGGTCGGAAGGCACCGTCGAGCGGTGGGATCGTCACCGCTTTGCCTCGGAAGAGGTCGAGGATGGGGTCGAAGATCATTTGGCCCCACCCCAGTATGATGTGAGGCCCGTCCAATCAGGATCTGCGCCGGAGAGTCTATGACGGCCGATACGGTTGTTGAGAATGCCACCCACAAAAAGGTCGCCCTTGTGTTCGCGCATGGAGGTCACCATCGGATGCGACGTGCCAGTAAGATCGCCGAGCGTCGCGATGATTTTGCCGGTTTCATCGAATTTGACGACCCCGCCGGTATTGATATTAGGGAACAGCCATTCATCCTGCGGCAGTCGGCGCGTCATGCGCTTGCGCATGGCTGGGTGGCGGAGCGAGAGATCGAAGCTCGGCGTCCGCATACCGAGCCAGGCCATCCAATAGGTACCGTCGGAAGCGCGGTTTATGTTGTCGGGATAGCCCGGCATGTCCTTGATGACGCATTCGACCTGGCCAGCCTTTGGCCCGTCGAACCAGTAACGATGGACACGGCATGCCCAGGATTCGGCAAGGAACAGCGATTGTCCGTCATGGGCGATGCAGACGCCATTTGCATAAAGTAAGTTATCGAGCAGCGTCGTGGTCTTGCCTGTCGCTGGATCATAGCAGAGCAACCTGCCTGTCGGGCGAGCCTCGATCGAATCCAGCGCCCAGTCATGGGCATCGTAGCGCTTGGTAGAATCTGTGAAGAAGATTCGACCGTCCGGCGCAACGTCACAATCATTGGGGTCGCGCAGGCGCGCGTCATCGACGACCGAGGTCCAGCTGCGGCGTGTCTCCGCGGTGAGTTTGGTGACGGTTCGGTCCCTGGAGATAGAATAGAGCCCCATAGCGCCGACGCAGGAGATAAGGTTGCCCGCGCGGTCAAAGGCCAGGCCCAGCGGAAATCCGCCGGTATGGGCGAATACTTCGGACTTCTGATAGTCGGGCGCGAAAAAGCGGATAATCTCGCCGTGCCGGGTGCCGCAATAGAGATGATCGTTGGCGTCCAGGATGACGTCTTCTGGTCCCTCCAGCTCTCCCAGGCCGATATAGGTCGTCTTGGCGAGATCGTTGTTGAGCGCATAGGGTGAGCCGGAACCAGGTTCGGCCGATTGGGTGTCGCCCATGCGCTGATATATAGGTGCCACATAGACTTCGTTGAGCACCTTGTGGCGGTTCTTGAGCCAACGTATGTCGAGCGTCACGGCAGCGGCGAGCATTACACCCAGCACCATTTGATTGGTGCCCGTGCCATAGCCGAGGCGAATAAGCCCGTTTGTCATGACCAGAACAATGACGGCGCCCATCAACCCTTTGACGATGGAGCCACGCCCGCCGCCGAGGCTGTTACCGCCGACGACCGCGGCGGTCAGCGCCATGATTTCGAGGTTGTGGCCTGTTCCCGGCCCGGCCCCACTCAAACGGCAGGCAAACAGGAATGCCGCCACGCCACAGCAGATACCGGAAATGACATAGGTCATGAAGACAGTTTCGCGCACCTGGATGCCAGCATTGTGGGCCGAGCGGCGCGAGCCACCGACTGCCAGGATGTGCCAGCCGGGTCGAGAACGGGTGAGGGCGATATGTGCGAGAAGGGCGATGAAAAGTGCGACGACGACGCTGATAGGGATGCCAAAGACAGTGCCATCGCCGATGAAGTCCCAGGTGTCTGACGTTACGTCCGAGAGCTGAACCTGAGAGGCAAAATTGACCACGAGTATGTCGTAAATCGCGCGGCCGATAATAAAGGTGACAAGAGTCGTCAGGAAGGCACGCAGCCGTACGTAGCCGATCAGAAAGCCGTTGACTGCTCCGAAAACGGCACCGACCGAGATGGCAGCGAACAGGGCCACCCAAATCGGGAGGTCGAAGATGAAGAGCGAAGAAACAGCCGCAAAGGCAGCGAGGGCAAAGATCGAGCCCACAGAGAGATCGATGCCGCCACCCAGCATGACAATAGTGAGCCCCGTGACGACGATCGAAAATTCGCCCAGTTGCCTCGTGGAGCCGCTGAGCGAAGCTGGCTTGAAGAATCCGTCGATGACCGTGCCGAAGCCAACGATGGTGATGACCAGCGCCAGGAACGGAATGGCACTGTCCGTCCAGCGCTTGGTAAGGATTTCCCCGATCAGATGATCGGGGATAAAATTGTAACGCCAGCGCTGCCGTGTTTCCCGAAAGGACATGGGTGTTCCCGAATGTGGATGCAACAACGCGGCCGGCAGGTGCGCCGACCGCGTTATAGCCCGTGTCGTAAGATCAGTTGGCTGCCGCCTGCAAGGCCTTCAGGTCCCAGCAGGAGCTCGGACTCAAATCGGCCTTCGTCGTCGCCTTCTCGAGCGTGTAGATGTATGCCGACGAGGTGCCCGGCTTCTGGCCACTCTGTAGCAGGTACTTGATGATGGCGTTGATGTCACGGGACTGGCCGGCCAGTTCGGTCATCACGACCGCGCCGTAGGTGCCGTTCTCCAGCGCATCGCAATCGACCTTTTCGCCGCCGCCGGTGGTGACCAGGAATATTTTGTCCTGCTTGCCAGCCTCGCGGATCGCTGCCGCGGTGCCAGTCGCGTCGCCATCCCAGAAGTCGATGATGCCGCAGATGTCGGGGAACTGCTGCAGCATTGTGGTGGTGACGTTACGCGCCGTGGTCGCGTCCCAGTTCGAATCCGGCTTCGCCACGACCTTGAAGTCAGGGTGCTTTTCGAGCACCTTCATGATGCCGGCGTACTGATAGAGGCTGGAGGCGTTTACCTGGTCGCCCTGCACCAGGCCGATCTGCTTTGAAGAGTTCTCGCCGCAACCCTTGATCACGGCTTCGGCTTCCAGCTGCCCGAGGCGATCCCAGTCGCTGCCGATGAAAGCATCGACCTTGTAGTTGACCGGATTGTCGATGGCGACGACATAAATACCGGCTTCCTGTGCCTTCTTGAAAAGTTTGACATAGGAGTTGAGGTCCGGTGCGTGCACCACCAAGACATCCGGCTTCGGATCCGAGGAGATTGCCTCGGTGATCGCCTGAGCGCCGGCTTCAATGCTCCAATTCGGATCGCGCGTCTCGAACACACCGCCAAAGCCTTCGACTTCTTTCTTTATATAGGCAGCCCAGCCCTGTGCAAGATCAAAGCCCATGGCCATCGGCACCAGAATCACGCGCTTATCCTTGAGAGCGGCACTATAGGCAGCGGGTCCGGGATCCTCCTGCGCCAATGCCACGCCGCTGAAAGTCAGCGTCACGGCCGCCGCTGCGGCGGCCAATGTGTTCTTGAGGCTGATCATGTTGCACCTTTCCTGTCTGGTCATTGTTGTAAGTTGGCTTAGATATCGCCCTGCTGTGCTGTCTGCTCGTCGCGCGGGTTGAGCAGTCCATCGATGATGATGGCGGCCAACAGGATCGTCGATTTGATGAGGTTCTGGTAGATGTTGGGAATGTCGAGAATGGTCATCGCGTTCAGCATGATGCCGATCAGCAGCGCCCCGACAACAACATTGCGCATACCGCCCTTGCCGCCGGACAGGCCGATACCGCCGATTACGGCGACGAGCACGATGTCGTAGAGAAGGGTCGAGTTGACGACGCGGGTATTGATGGAGAGCAGGCTGGATGCCGTCAAGACTCCGGCGACGAAGGCGATGAGCGCCGAGATCGAATACCGAAGGAGGATCATCGGCCGCACTGGCATCCCCAGATTGCGGGCCGCCATCGGATTGTCACCGGCGAAGTAGACGTAGCGGCCCCATTTTGTGAAGCGAAGGAAAAGAAACGCCAGGAAGACAATCGAGGAAAAAAGAAAGACCTCGATCGGGATGCCGAGCCAGCGGGTCTGGCCCAAGGTCTCGATCCAGTGCTGTGGGGGCACGGGTATAGCGTCCTGGGAGATCAGTTGCGAGCGAACAAAGCCAAACACGAAGGAGCCGCTGGCCAGTGTCACGAAGATCGGTGGTACGTCGGCGTAGGCCACGAGGAAGCCATTGGCGAGGCCAATCAGCAAAACGGCGCCCAATGCGCTGAGCAATGCCGTGCTGTCAGGTGTGCCATTGCCGAGCATCTGCAGGTACCAGGCCACGGACATTGCCATGATGGCCACGGCCGAAAGATCGATGCCGCGGCCGATGATCACAATCGCCATGCCGACGGCGAGGATGCCAAGAACCGAGACACTCCGAATGATCGAGATGATGTTGGCGGTCGTGAAGAAGCCGGGCAAGCCAATGGCTGCAACGACAAACAAGGCGACAGCGATCGCCAGGACAATCCGCTCCTGATCGAGGCGCGCGGCTATGGATCGAACAATCATCGCAAGACGCCATTCAGCATTGAAATCAGCGTGATCAGACAGCAGCAGATCACTGAGAGCGAGGCTAGTACGTCAACAATTGGGGAGTCTACTGGTCATTTGTAATACAAGTGGTTCGCGATCACCTTGCGAAATGGTTCACCATGTCGCGATTGGCTGCACCCCGGTCTAGTGGTGCGACCGGGCGCAAAGCGAGCGAGTTTTTCTCGGGCGAGGCCTCAGAAATTCGCGTCAGTTCCCCTGGCGGGCGCCAGGGGATGTGTCAAACGATCATATGAGACGCGCCGCCCAGCGTGGGGCAGGGCGGTGTCCCAAGGGCTCGGGTGCCGATTCATCTCCGGACCCCGCGCTGCGCAGTCTTCGTGGCTTTTGGCTCAGGGTTGGACGCGCGGGATACGCCGCAGCATGCGGTAAAAGAGCGGCTTGTTATCCGGCGTCGTCAACGCCATGAGCAGATCGCCCGGCAGTGCTTGCATGCCCAGCATCATCCCGGCATTGGTCACGGTATAGAGCCGCCAGGTCTGGGTGCCCTGGGCGGACCAACCGGTCACCGCGACGGGGGTAATCGACATAACGCCACCGGCCATGCGGTAGGTGTCGTACATCGGCGCTTGTGCCCAGGCTTCCGCTAGGATCTGGTCGTTGATCGGCACCTGCGGCGGATCGGCACGAGTCACGAGCCCGATCCTGCCAACGCCGGTGGCATCCATTGGGCTGATGATGAACCACTGCCAAGGGTTGCTGAAGGGGGCCGTCGGCCGCGTCGGCTGCATGAAGGTCGGCGGCAATTGCACCATCTGCCAGGATCCGATGAGTTCATTGGGCTGGGCCACGTTCATCATGGCCGGTGCTTGCGGAACCGCCGCCGTGATCGGGGTTACCGGTTGGACCGGCTCACTGGCGCCGCCACTCCATGGCAAAAGTGCTCCTTCACAGCCCGCAAGGAGTGTGGCGCTCATCAGCGTTGTGATGAGCAGGCCCCGTACATTCATCGTCAATCTCCCCTGATCGCAGCCCGCCAATCGGGCCCGGTCACTGGCCGCAGTTTAGCGGCCCAAATCCTGCCTGAGAAGCGTTCAGCGACCGATTTTGGTCGATCCTGCCCACGGTTATCCGCCAATCTTCGCGTGAAAGTAGGCGGGCAGCAGGGAATATGCCCAGCACGCCCGCCGTGATCCGCAATTGCCCGGGCGACTAACCGTCCGCGTTGCCGCTGTGGCCGCTTCGACTCCAGAGATTCCTGGACGCGAATGCGCCGCGGGCTGATTTGGTCCGTTCCGAGCAACCTGGCCTATAATCTGTCGAATAATCTGTCGAACATGCCCGATCCGGCAGCCTCGACGACTCTTGGCGTGAGAATAATTTAATTAATTCAATGAATTAATGGTTTCCTGAGGAAGCGATGTCAGTTTCCGGGGGCAATGGTGATCCGCTTCACAGCTGGTATCGTGACGGTGCCCACATCATGGACATCAAGCCGCTTGAGGCTTTGCGGCAACCTACCTAGCCTGCAAAGCCAAGCCTCGCCGAGGCTGGCGGTCCGCGCAAGGAGATGAAGATGGCCCTCACCAAACGAGAATTTCTGCTGACACTGCCTTTGGCGGCAGTCGCTTGCCCGGCTCTGTTCGGTCTCGCCAGATCCCGGCCGGCATCGGCCCAGGACGGGCTTGCTGGTCGCGTCTCCCGGCTGGCCGGGACAGCGATCGTCGTCCGGCAAGGTGCGGAAACGCCACTCGCCGTCGAACAGGCGATCAACATCGCAGACACCATCCGCACGGCTGCGGATAGCCGCGCCGAGGTCACCTTCACCGACGGCTCAGTCCTGACGGTCGGCCCCAACAGCGACGTGGCTGTCTCCTTTTTCGCGCCGGAGGCCAATGAGTCGGCGGCTATCCTTGACCTGGTCTCCGGCATTGCCCGCATGACGGTCAACAAGGCCACGGCCTGGGGCCGCTTCGAAGTCAGAACCACAACAGCAGTGGCATCCGTGCGCGGCACGGATTATCTCGTCGAGGCATTGCCGGAAAAGAGCTCGGTCTTCGTTGCTGAGGGGCGCGTTGCGGTTTCCAGCCGGGTCGGTGCAGGCACGGTCGTCTTGCGCGAGGGCCAGGGCGTCGACGTGACCGGCGAGTATGTCGATCTGGTTGCCAAATTCTGGGGCGAGAAGCGCCGTGTCGAAGCATTGGCGCGGGTGACAATCCCATAGGCCGGCGTCAAGATCCCTAGATGGCTTCTATCGGAGATGGCAACAGGACGGCAAAACGAGGTTGGCTTGGCTTCGTGCTCGCCCTTGTGCTCGGCATTGGCGTTGCCGTCCTGCACATCTCCGCGCATCCAAATCTGGAATCTTTCGAGCAGGGCGTCACCCTGGACTGGCGTTTCAGGCTGCGTGGCTCACAGCCGCCACCGAACGATATTGCCATCATCGTGATCGATGACCGGTCGTTGGCTAAACTTGGGCAATGGCCGTTCCCGCGCTCCGTTCTTGCCGACGTCATCAATCGCCTGAACGACGCGGGTGCCAAGACCATCGGCCTCGATATCATTCTGTCCGAGCATGAGCCGGATGCAAGCGGTGCCGGGGATCGCGCCTTGGCGGATGCGCTCGCCCGCCATGGGCGCACTGTGCTCGCCATGGCCATGCTGTTCAATGATGGCTCGCCGGCGGGCAGTCCCGTCAAGGATGTCGACAAGATTAGCCTTGCCGCTTTCAAGGACACCAGATCGATCACCGCCGATGGGATGTTGCGCCCGCTTGCCGAGTTCGAGGCGGTAACCGCCGTTGGCCATACCAACCAGCAATCGGACGATTCCGGACAGACCAGAGCGCAATATCCGGTGATTGGGTATGGAGAGTGGTTCATCCCATCATTTTCATTGATGGTCGCCGCCCTCCAGCAGGATTTGTCGAGAGGATCAATCGGTGTCAGCAGAGATGGCAGGCTTGTCCTGGGCCCGCACAAGATCGAAATGGATCACGCATATGGTCTGGCGCTCAACTATCTAGGCCCAGCCGGTACGTTCCGCACCTATTCGGTGCTTGACCTGCTGGAGGATCGCATCCCCCATCCTTTGCTGAAGGACAGGGCGATCCTAGTCGGAGCTACGGCGACTTCGCTCGGCGATATCTTCACGACACCCTATGCCCTCAATTTGCCGGGTGTCGAGGTGCTGGCGACGGGCGTTGCCAATTTACTCCATGGGGACAGCATCATTCGCACAGTTGAGCAGCGCTTCTATGAGTCGCTCGCCATTGTCCTGCTGGCTGTCGCAGCGTGGTTCCTGGGTGCCAAGAGTCCTGGGCCACGTTGGGGCTTGCTGTTCAACATGCTGCTGTTGATCAGTTGGTTTGCAATGTGCCAGGCCTTGTTCGTCCTGGAGTATCGATGGGTTGCCGTAGCGGGGCCGAGTTCTGCCATTGTCATCGGCGCGGTACTGGGTGCCATTGGCCGCATGGTCTATGAGCGGCGCCTGCGCAGCGAAGTTGAGCGGCAGCGCGGCAACCTCGCGCGCTATGTGCCGCCGACGATGGTGGAGACGCTGGCGGAACGGGCTCGACCGGCCTTTGACGAACGCGAACAAATGGCTGCCGTTCTCTTCGTTGACCTGCAGGGCTTTACGCATGCCAGCGAGAGTCGTTCGCCAGCCGACACAGCGCATTTCCTGAAGGAATTCCATGGGCAGCTGGAGGAGGTCGTGACGGCGCATCGCGGCATCGTTGCCCAGTTCCTGGGCGACGGTGCTCTGGCATTGTGGGGGTTGCCGCAACCACAGCAAGATGACCCGGCGGCGGCACTGGCCTGCGCGCGCGACATGTTGCTGCGCCTTGCGCGCTGGCAGCCCAATATCCCAGCCCGGGTCGGACTGCATTTCGGACCCGTGGCAATGGCGCAGCTCGGCGGGCGACACCAGGCACAGCTTGCAGCTGCCGGCGATACGGTCAATGTTGCGAGCCGGCTGGAAGCAGCGGCCAAATCGATCGGCGCTATCTTGGTAATTTCTGATGATATGGTGTCGGCCGTCCGGGACCTCGGCCACGATGATCTGATCCGGGGGTTGACCTTGCGGGTGGACCAGCCCGTGCGCGGCCGCGACAAGCCGATTACCTTTTGGTCCTGCGCCAACTGCGACGATCTGGCCTAGGCGGGGAAAGAGCGAGGATGGCAGACAATCACAATTGGCCGCTGCGCCGGCTATGGCCCATGCTGGCAATCCTGGCCGGAATCGCGCTCTTTTTCAGCTTGGGCGGCTACCGGCTTCTGAGCTTTGCCGAGTTGCAGCGCCGCCATGGAGAACTCGCCATATTCGTCGCCGAGCATTATCTGCAGGCGGTGCTGGCCTATATGGCGGTCTATGTGCTGGTGGTGGCATTTTCATTGCCGGGCGGGGCCGTGCTGACGGTCGCCGGGGGCTTCATGTTTGGCGCCATCGCCGCCACATGCTATATCGTGGTGGCGGCAACCCTCGGCGCCATAATCCTGTTCCTGGCAGCGAGGTCAGCACTTGGTGAGCCGTTGCGGGCGCGGGCCGGGCCGTGGTTGACCAAGCTCGCGGCCGGCTTTCATGACAATGCCTGGAGCTACATGCTGATCCTGCGCCTGGTGCCTCTTTTTCCCTTCTTCGTCGTCAATCTGGTGCCGGCGTTTCTGGGCGTATCCCTGCGTTGCTTCGCGGTGACGACTTTCTTCGGGATCATACCCGCGACCTTTATCTACGCACTGGTCGGGACCGGATTGGAGGAGGCGATTGCCAGCGGCGGCGATCTCAAGGCAGCGCTGTCGCCTGGTGTTCTGGGTGCTCTCTTGGGTCTGGCCGCATTGAGTGCCTTGCCGATTATCTTCAAACGCTTTGCCGCAAGGCGGAACAAATCTCATGAGTGACTTGGTGGACCTTAGCCCGGATATCTGTGTGATCGGCGGTGGATCAGGGGGCCTTACGGTTGCCGCAGGTGCTGCGCAACTTGGGGCCAAGGTTGTGCTGATTGAAGCCGGGGAGATGGGTGGCGACTGCCTCAATTACGGGTGCGTCCCATCGAAAGCCCTGCTGGCG
The DNA here is from genome assembly GCA_016712715.1 of Rhodospirillaceae bacterium. Classification (NCBI taxonomy): domain Bacteria; kingdom Pseudomonadati; phylum Pseudomonadota; class Alphaproteobacteria; order Rhodospirillales; family Rhodospirillaceae; species Rhodospirillaceae bacterium. The sequence continues at coordinate 191,342 of JADJQM010000003.1, read as the reverse complement.
GCAGCCCATGTCGCGGCGCAGGCGAAATCCGCCACCAAGTTCGGCATTTTCTTCGAGGCGCCAACCATCGATCGGACTGCACTCGCCAAGCATATCGCGGACGTCATCGCCGGCATTGCGCCGCATGATTCCGTCGAGCGCTTCACCGGCCTAGGTGTCACGGTCATTCAGGAACGCGCGACCTTCGTGGCACCGGATGCGGTCGAAGCCGGCGGCAGACGGATTTTCGCAAAGCGCTTCGTGATTGCGACCGGGTCGGTGCCCGCCATTCCGCCGATTGCGGGTCTCGACCAGGTTTCATACCTCACGAATGAGACCATCTTTGCCGTGACCGAGCCGATCGATCATCTGCTGGTCATCGGCGGTGGTCCAATCGGTGTCGAACTGGCGCAGGCGCAAGCGCGATTGGGCGCCAAAGTCACCATTGTCGAGATGGCGCGTCTGCTGCCCAAGGATGATCCGGACCTCGTGCCTTGCGTCCGCCAAGCGCTGGTCAACGATGGGATCCGAGTCTGCGAAGGAACCAGTGTCGTCCGCGTCGAGAAGAATGGTGACGGGATTGCCGTTCACCTGGCACGAAATGACGGTGCGACGGAAACGGTCACCGCGAGCCATCTCCTGCTGGCAGTCGGTCGGCGGCCCAATACGCAGGGCCTGGGGCTGGATAAGGCCGGCGTCGACCTCAACGGAGCGGCCATCAAAGTCGACGCCCGACTGCGAACCAGCAACAGGAAGATCTTTGCGATCGGCGACTGCGTCGGCGGCCCGGCCTTTACCCATGTCGCCGGCTATCATGGCGGTATCGTCCTCAGGAACATCCTCTTCCGGCTGCCCGCCAAGGTGAACGCCGACATCATTCCCTGGGTGACATTTACCGATCCGGAACTGGCCTATGTGGGATTGAGCGAGATGTCGGCCCGGACGCGCTTCAAGGATGTCAGGGTGGAGCAACTGGATTTTTCAGCCAATGACCGGGCGCGCAGCGAACGGCGCACGGATGGACTGATCAAGATCGTGCTGCGCAGAAATGGCCAGATCCTGGGTGTCGGCATTGTCGGGCACCAAGCTGGCGACCTGTTGGCACCCTGGTGCCTCGCCATCGCGCGCGGGTTGAAGCTGTCGGCGATGGCGGGGCTATTGCTGCCCTATCCGACGTTGTCTGAAATATCGAAGCGCTTGGCCGGCAATTACTATGCGCCGCGCCTGTTCAGTCCCGGGGGTGCGGTCACTCGTGCGCGGCCTGTTGAGGCTGCCATGAAGGCTGAGGCCGTCAAGCTGCCGACTTTCGGTCGCGGCCTTTCGGCCCGGGTCCTGCTGCTCACCATCTTGTTCGTGTTGGTCAGCGAGGTCCTTATCTATGCCCCTTCGATCGCACGTTTTCGGCTTGATTGGCTGGAGGAAAAGCTCAACACCGCGCATCTCGCCATCCTGGCGCTGGAGGCGACACCGGATTACATGATCGATCCGGAACTTGAGATCCGGCTGCTTGATCATGTCGGCGCACGGATCATCGGCTTGCGCGGCAGCGACGGCAAGAACCTGATCATGCGCGGCACGACGCCGCCACTGCTGGTGGATGCGACAGTAGATCTCAGCGAGCGCGGCTTTGTTCAACTGCTGGAAGATGGGATCGACACGCTGGTGCAGCCGCGCAACCGGGTTCTGCGCGTGAAAGGCTATTCACCACGCGCGGCTGACGTCGTGGTCGATGTCGTGTTTGACGAATGGCCGCTGCGCCAAGCCATGATTGCATATTCCTGGCGGGTGCTGGGCCTCTCCGTGGTCATTTCGCTGATTACCGCCGCTTTGGTCTTCGGCGCTCTGCAGTGGCTGATCATCCGACCGATGCGACGACTCACCGGTGGCATGGTTGCATTCCGCCAGGACCCGGAGGCGATGCTGGGCGAGTTCGGTGCCACGACGCGCGGCGACGAAATCGGTGTTGCCGAGCGTGAGTTCGCCGAGATGCACACGAATGTCCGGCAGGCTCTTCAGCAAAAGGCACGATTGGCAGCGCTCGGCACGGCTGTCAGCAAGATCAACCATGATCTGCGCGGCATTCTGGCGACCGCGCGCCTTATAACAGACCGGCTTGCGGAGAGCGATAATCCCGAGGTGCGGAAGGCCGCGCCAGCATTGTTGAGATCACTCGACCGAGCCGTCGACCTCTGCTCCGACACATTGAACTTCACGCGTGAGGGCCCTCCGAAGCCTGAGTTCGAGCGCATCCGCCTCAAAGAACTGGCAGATGAAGTGGGTGAGGGGCTGGCCAAGTTGTTGATCGACGGAAAGCTCTGGTCAAACGAGATCCCGGACACGTTGACAGTGATGGCGGATCGCGGCCAGCTCTATCGTATCCTGCGTAACCTAGGTGAGAACGCCCTGCAAATGGGCGCTCATACCGTCACGGTCGACACCAGGGAGCAACCGGAAGGCGTGGAAATCTGGGTACGCGACGATGGTCCTGGGCTGCCGCCAAAAGCCATCGAAAATCTTTTTATCCCCTTCAAGGGATCCGCCAGGGCCGGCGGCACCGGGCTTGGATTGGCGATCGCGCGGGAACTGATGCGTGGCCAGGGCGGCGATCTGCGCCTGTTGCGCAGCGATGCGAGCGGCGCATCGTTTGCGATCAATTTGCCGAACAAGCTGAACCTCGCGCATTGAAAAATGGACGCGGTGTCGCGATAATTCTTGCCAGCTTCGATCAACTCCGGAGATGTCAACGGCTCGCGCCGGCCATGGCGCGCCCTATTGGGGCGGCCTTGGCTTCAGCGCGTTTTGCGTGGGGCTGATGTTCTATTCGATCGCGAAGGTCAGGGCCTTCAGATAGGCGCTCTCGGGAAGACCTGGGTGAACCGGGTGGTCGGGCGCGGCGCCGGTGTGGTAGAGCAGGCGCGCTGAGCGGCCAGCCTCGGCGATGCCGCGATCGGTCTGCTTGATCAACTCATCGGCCGGCATGTTGTGCGAGCAGGAACAGAGCATGAGAATGCCATCCTTGCCGACGCAACTGGCGGCAAGGCGCGCGAGCTTGCGATAGGCGCGGGCACCCTGATGGAAATCCTTGCGCGATTTGACGAAAGCGGGCGGGTCGGCGACGACGATGTCGTAGCGCGCCGGGCTCTGGGCGATTTCCGGCAGGACATCGAAGGCGTCGCCCTGGCGCGTTTCGAATGAAGCTGTGACGCCATTGAGGTCGGCAGCCTTGCGCGCGAGGTCCAGCGCCGGAGCGCTGCGATCCAGGGCCAGCACGCCGGCTGCCCCTGCCTTCAGCGCCTGAATGCCGAAGCCGCTCATATAGCTGTAGGCGTCGAGCATCTTGGCACCCTTGGCGAGGCGGCTGATCAAGGCGCGATTGTCGCGCTGGTCGAAGAACCAGCCCGTCTTCTGGCCTTCGCGCGGGTCGCACATGAACTTGACGCCATTCTCGATGATCTCGACCGGCCCATCGAGGGATCCTTTGACGAGGCGGCTCACCGGTTCCAGCCCTTCGAGTTCGCGCGCCGGTCCGTCGCCACGCACCAGGATGACACGCGGCTGCAGCAGGTTGTCGATCGCGGCAGCCAGATTCTCGATCTCGCCGTCCATGCCGGCACTCGAGACGTCGATCACGACGACATCGCCATAGCGATCGATGACGCAGCCGGGCAGGCCATCGGCCTCGGCGTGGGCCAGGCGATAATAGGGGGCGCCAATCAGGCGGTCGCGCAGTTTGAGCGCCCGCTCCAGACAGCGCTGCCAGAACTGGGCATCGATCTCGACGCTGTGGTCGCGGGTGATGACGCGGCCGCTGATGAGGGATTTGGCGTTGAAGAAGGCGAGACCCATGGGCCGACCGTCGGCCTGGCGCAAGGTTACAATGCTGCCCGGTTTGATCGCCTTCAGTTCCGGGCCGGTTTGCAGTTCATTCGAATAGACCCAAGGGTGGCCGCCGAGCACACGGCGCTCTTCGCCCGATTTCAAATGGATCGTGGGCCGCTTCGTCATAGAAGATATCCTGTCTTTTCAGTCTGATAAGGTGAGCGGATCGGGGGTCACACGCCCGGATGGTCAGTCACCCAGGGCGACACCTTCGCGCCGGGGGTCGCTGGCGCCGATTAGTTGCCCGTCGCGAACGACGATGACATTAGCACCGCTGTTGAGTTCCTGCACCTTAACCTTGTGGCCGAGGGCCTCAAGGTCCGTCGCCAGCGTCTCAAGACCTTGTTCGGCCTCGATGATCGTCGGCCCATTGCGGTTGAGTACATGTGGGGCGGCGATGGCCGAAAATGGGTCCAGGCGCCAGTCGATCAGGCCGATCAGGGCCTGGGTCACATAGCCAATGATGTTGCCGCCGCCGGGCGATCCAAGGGCAGCGGTCAAGGCGCCGCTTTTACGGTCAAAGACCAGGACCGGCGCCATGGAGGAGCGTGGCCGCTTGCCGGCTTCGACCCGGTTGGCGGCGGGGCGGCCCTTGGCGGCTGGTGCAAAGGCGAAATCGGTCAGTTCGTTGTTGAGCAGGAAGCCGCCGGCCATGATATGGGCGCCGAATGCGCCCTCGATGGTGGTCGTGAAGCTGACTGCGTTACCGTCGCGATCGATGATCACCATGTGGCTGGTGGACAGCGGTTCCGGTAGTAGGGGCGGAGACGGTAAACTGCCGAGCAGGGCCGCGTCGGCCGGGCGACCCGGCTTGGCCTCGCCCATGGACTTCCGGGGATCGATTTCCGCCGCGCGGGCCGATAGATATTCCGGCGCCAGCAAGCGTTCCACTGGTACCGGCGCAAAATCCGGATCGCCGACATAGCGCTCCCGATCGGCAAAGGCGAGCCGGCTTGCTTCGGCAATGAGGTGCGCAGCCGCGGTGCTGTCCGGCGGCAAAGCAGCCATGTCAAAGCGGCGCAGAAGTCCGAGGATCTGCAACACCGCGAGTCCGCCTGAGGAAGGGGGGCCCATGGAGCAGACCTTGCTGTCGCGATAGTCGAGGCAGGGGACAGGCCGCTTCTGCGCCTCATAGTTTGCCAGATCCTCGAGGGTCATCTGACCGTGGCGCGGCTGCGCGCCGGTCACAGCCTTGACGATGTCAGCTGCGATGGCGCCATGGTAGAAGGCATCGGCTCCACCTTCGGCAATGGCGCGCAGACTATGTGCCAAGGCGGGGTTGGTCAGGTGGGCACCGGCCGCAAGCGGCCTTCCGGCGCTGTCGAAGAAGTAGGATCGGGTGCTGGGTTGCCTGGCGAGAATCTCGTTACCGGCGATCTTGGCGGCGAGTTGCGGCGAAATGTCGAAACCCTGCTCTGCGAGCCCAATCGCCGGTGCGAACAGGTCGCGCCAGGGCAGGCGGCCATGGTCGCGATGGGCCATCTCCAGCATGCGCATGACACCCGGCACCCCAACCGACAAGCCGCCCGGCATCACCTCCATGAACGGCAGGGGTTGGCCATCCGTGCCGAGAAACATGTCGCTGCGTGCCGCTGTCGGCGCTTTCTCTCGCCCGTCATAGCTGTCCAGCCGGTCGCGGGCAGCGGCATAGTGGAGCAGGAGCCCGCCACCGCCTATCCCGGACGATTGTGGTTCAACCAATGTAAGGACCATCTGCATGGCGATAGCGGCATCGACGGCCGATCCGCCCTGATTGAGAATATCAAGGCCAACGCGCGCTGCGCTGGGATGGCCGACCGCGACCATCTGCTCGGTCCCGTAGGCAAGGTGCGGGGATAATGTCGGTGTCGGTGTCGGTGTCGCGCAGCCGCTGACGACCAGCAATCCCGCTAATGCATAGACGGTAAGCCGGCTGGATCGGTGAACGAGGCCGCTATGCCGTCGCGGCGCGGGCATCACTGATCAGGAACTGATGCCGCGCAGGCGCTCGGAACGTCGCCGCAGCAGTTCGACCGCAACCAGCATCAAGGCAGCGGAGATGATCAGCAAAGTAGCGGCGGCGGCGATGGTCGGGCTGATCTGCTCGCGGATACCGCTGAACATCTGCTTGGGCAGGGTGCGCTGGTCGGGGCTGGCGATGAACAGCACCACCACCACTTCGTCGAACGAGGTGATAAAGGCGAACAGCGCGCGGGAGATAATGCCTGGCAGGATCAACGGGAAGGTTACCTTCCGGAACACGGTCATTGGCGGCGCGCCGAGACTGGCACCGGCGCGGATCAGTGACTGGTCGAAGCCGATAAGCGTCGCCGTCACGGTGATGACGACAAAGGGCGTGGCCAGCGCCGTATGCGCCAGGATGATGCCGAAGTAGGTGTTGTTGAAGCCAAGCGTCGCAAAAAAGAAATACATGCCGACGGCGGTGATGACGACCGGCACGATCATCGGCGAGATAAGGAAGGCCATGACCAGGGCGCGGTGCGGGAAATTGCTGCGGCTGAGACCCAGGGCAGCAAGCGTGCCGAAAACCATGGAAAGACCAGTCGTGCAGACCGCGATGAAGACGCTGGCCCGCACGGAATCCAGCCAGCGCGGATCCTGGAAGAAGTCCGCATACCACTTCATGGACAGGCCAGGCATCGGATAGGTGAAGTAGGGCTCGGCATTGAAGCTCAGCGGCATGATCGCAGGGATCGGCGAGATGAGGAACAGCAACACCAGGGCGCACAACAGGATGAACGCGACGCGCCACAGGCGCTCAAGCGGTGATGCGTAGGGGGGCAAGGCCATCATGATCTTTATCCGAGCTTCATTTTGTCGATGCCGACCAGACGGTTATAGACGGCATAAAGGACCAGTGTCGCCATCAGCAGGATGGCGCCAAGGGCCGATGCCTGGCCCCAGTTGAGTTCCTTGTTCGTGTACAGCGCCACGAAGTAGCTGATCATCTGGTCGGTCGGGCCACCGACCAGCGCCGGGGTGATGTAGTAGCCGAGGCTCAGGATGAAAGTGAGCAGGCAGCCGGCAGCGATGCCAGGCATCGTCTGCGGGAAATAGATCGTCCAGAAGGCGTGGAATGGGCCGGCGCCCAGGGACCGCGCTGCGCGGACATAGTTCGGCGAGATCGTGCGCATGACGCTGTAGATGGGCAGCAGGGTGAACGGCAGCTGAATGTGCGTCATGGCGACGATGGTGCCGAAGCGGCTGAAGATGAGCTGCAGGCGCTCGTCCGTAAGGCCGAGGAAGAGCAGCAGATCGTTGATCGGTCCTTCCGTCTGCAACAACACGACCCAGGCGGTGGTGCGCACCAGCAACGATGTCCAAAACGGCAGCAGGACCAGGATCATCAGGATATTGCTATGCTTGGGCGGCAATGTCGCCAGCATATAGGCGAGCGGGAAGCCCAGCAGCAGCGTGGCGAACGTCACCAGCGTGCTGATGCCGAGCGTGCGAACGAAGACATCGCGGAACAGGGCCTGGTCAGGCGCCACATTGACGATCTCGTCATTGGCGCTCCATTGCAGATCGACCGCCTTCAGCAAATAGAAGGTGGTGTTCCGGTGGCTGGCGCGCTCCAGCACTTTCCAGGTTTCGATCTTGCCCCAGAGCGGGTCGAGCTTCAGGAAGGCATCCTTGTAGGGGGCCGCCGTCATCTTTTCGGCAGCGCGGCCGGCCTGCAGCACTTTGCTGCGTGTGCCAGGCATTTCGTAATTGAGGCGCTTGCCGATAAGGCCGGTAGCCTTGTTCTTCTGGGCCGCGACCAGATCGACGGCAAAAGCCGCGAACACGTCTTCGCCCGGAACATCTTCACGGTCCCAATTGGCGAGCGCGGCGCTGGTAAGTGGCAAGCTGTCGGCGATCTCGGGATTGTCGACCGCCCGTGTCATCAGAATGATGATGGGTGTCACGAACACAACCAGGATAAACAGGAACAACGGCAGCACGAGGCCAATGGCGCGGAGACGCTGCACGCGCTCGGCGCGGCGCAGTCTTGATTTCAGGGTCGATCGATCATCGGATATTGCGCTGACACTCATGTCGCCGGAAGCCGCCATCAAAATGGTTCGTCAAAAATACTCAGGTCACCAAAACGATACCGGCGGGAAGTGACCTTCCGCCAGGGCCGTCTCAGTCTTGGTTACTGTGCCAGCCAGGTATTGAAGCGGGCACGCAGTTCTTCGCCATTGTCACCCCAGAATTGCGGATTGAGCGGAATGGCGGCCTTGAGGTTGTCCGGATGGGTCGGCAACGACTTGGCCAGCTCCGGATCGACGAGGGCAACCGCATCGAGGTTGGTCGGGCCGTAGGGGATGTGCGGCGCCAATGCCGACTGGACTTCGGCCGAGCTGGCGAAGGCCAGGAACTCGTACGATTTGTCGAGGTTCGGCGTGCCTTTCGGAATGGCCCACATGTCGAGGTCGGGCGCCTGGCCGTCCCAGACGATCTTGAAGGTCTTGCCTTCCTTGATCGCGTTGGCAATACGGCCGTTCCAGGCCGAGGTCATCACGACTTCGCCGTCGGCGAGCAGCTGCGGCGGCTGAGCGCCGGCTTCCCACCACACGACCTGCGACTTGATGGTGTCGAGCTTCTTGAAAGCGCGATCTACGCCCTCCGGCGTACCGAGCACGTCATAGACCTGCGCCGGATCAACGCCGTCGGCAATCAGTGACCATTCGAGATTGACGAACGGGTTCTTCTGCAGCGCGCGCTTGCCCGGGAACTTCTCGAGATCGAAAAGGTCTTTGATGCTGGCCGGGCCGTTCGGCAGCTTGGCCGTATCGTAGGCAAACACCGTCGCATACACGTCGCTGCCGATCGCGCAATCGAGTGCCGCACCCGGCAGCACCTTGGCCTTGTCGAGGATCTTGGAGTAATCGAGCGTTTCGAGAACGCCGTCATCGCAGCCCTGCAGGGCGGTGGCGGTATCAACGCTGATTATGTCCCAGCTCACTGTGCCGCTTTCGACCATCGCCTTAATCTTGGCGACTTCGCCGTTATATTCTTCTTCCTTGATCGCGCTGCCGGTCTTGGCGTTGAACGGCTCGAAGATCGTCTTGCGCTGCGCTTCCTGATAAGCACCGCCCCAGGAGACGACGGTCAAGCCATCAGCCGCATAGGCGACCGATGCGAGGACACCCGCCGCTGCAACCGCAGCAACGAAGCCCGTGGTGAGGAGATTTTTCTTCATGATTGTGGAACCTTCCCTGTTGCCCCGGCCGAAACGGGTTTCGGCCTGGAATCGCTTAAGCTTACCGCTCGTCTCTCCCGGAGCCCGGCCGGAGCGGTGTGAAGCCCGGGCCCGGTAGCCAAATGGTGACGTCCGCACATCATGACGGTCGCAGGGGGCGACCGCCCAAACACTTCCGCGTCAGTAGGCGTCCAGCGCGCGACAATCCTCAGGCTTCCAGCCCACCCGGACGATCTGTCCGGGGGTCAGGCTGGGAACGCCTTCGGCGTTGGCAACCTTGATAATGAAGTTCGAATTGCCGAGGACCGAGACGCGGCAGCGCGTGTGATCGCCTAGATAGATCAGTTCCTGCACTTCGGCATCGAACTGGTTGGCGTAGGCGCCGCTTTCCGGGTTGATCCGCACCCGTTCAGGGCGGAGCGACAGGGTAGTCGGGCTGCCCACGCTCTGCACGCTCACTGGTATCGCATTGACCAGTCCAAAATTGGGGATCTCGACACCGCAGGACTTGCCATTGACCGAGGCGACTTTGCCGCTGAGGCGATTGTTCTCGCCGATGAACTGCGCGACGAAGGAATTTTCCGGGCGCTCATAGAGATCGCTGGGCTTGGCCAACTGCTGGATGATGCCGTCATTGAACACGGCGACCCGGTCCGACATGGTGAGCGCTTCGGACTGATCGTGGGTCACGTAGACCACGGTAACACCCAGGCGCTCGTGAATATGCTTAATCTCGATCTGCATATGCTCGCGCAGCTGCTTGTCGAGGGCGCCCAATGGTTCGTCCATCAGAACCAATTTCGGGTCGAAGACGAGGGCGCGGGCGAGTGCTACGCGCTGCTGCTGGCCGCCGGAGAGCTGCGCCGGCCGGCGCTTGCTCATCTGGGGCATCTGCACCATGTCGAGGGCGCGCTGGACCTTCTTGGTGATTTCGTCCTTGGCGACCTTGCGCACCTGCAGGGGGAAGGCGAGGTTCTCCTCGACCGTCATATGCGGGAACAGGGCATAGTTCTGGAACACCATGCCGATATTGCGTTTGTGCGGAGCGACGTTGTTGATCTCTACGCCACCCATTTCGATACGCCCATGGGTCGGCACTTCGAAGCCGGCCAGCATCATGAGCGTCGTCGTCTTGCCAGAACCGGACGGACCCAAAAGGGTCAAGAATTCCCCTTGCTCAATCCTGAGATTGAGGTTTTTGACGACCAGAGTTTCGCCGTCATAGGTTTTCTGGACATCGGTAAATGTGACAAACGGATCGTTGGTCGTTCCCATCGTCCCTAAGCTTAGCCCCCGTATGAGTAACCCTGACAGGTCACATCACTCGCTGTTTCTGGTTTTTTTAGTACCGCGAATGCATCCAAAGGACCCCTTCGCGGCCGCGGCATTTTTTCCCGCCATCCGCGTTTAAAGCAACCGAGCTTAATGAGTCAAATGCAAAACGCAGATGGTCTCAATTCAGAGAGCTTTCAGTGAATTGGTGCAGCAACCTTAGGCGGCAAGTGGCAGAAACAATTCGCGCCAAACATCACGTAGTGCATCCACCAGCGCCATCATCAGGGCCTCATCGTGGAAAGGCGTCGGGGTTAGGCGCAAGCGTTCCGTGCCACGCGGCACGGTCGGAAAGTTGATCGGTTGGACATATATTTTATGACGCTGCAGCAGGAGCCTCGCGGCTTCCCGGCAGGCGTCGGCATTGCCGACCATCAGGGGCACGATATGACTTTCGCTGGGCAATACGGGCAGGCCGGCCTCTGCCAGCAACTGCTTCAGCTGGGCGGCATTTGCCTGGTGCCTCCGCCGCAGGTCACCCGCCGCGATCAGACTGGCAAGGCTGGCCCTGGCACCGGCGGCGATGACCGGCGGCAGAGCCGTCGTGAAGATGAAACCAGGCGCGAAGCTGCGCACGAAATCGACGAGCAAGGCCGAACCGGCGATGTAGCCGCCCATCAGGCCAAATGCCTTGCCGAGAGTTCCCTGGATGACGTCGAGGCGATGCGAGAGCCCATCGCGCGCGGCAATGCCGGCACCGGTTGTGCCGTAAAGGCCAACCGCATGAACTTCGTCGAGATAGGTGAGCGCCCCAAAATCGGCGGCGGCATCACATAGCGCGCCGATGGGGGCGATATCGCCATCCATCGAGTAGACACTCTCGAAGGCGATGAGCTTTGGCAGACCCGCCGGCGCCGCTGCCAGCAGTTCCCTGAGATGCGCCACGTCGTTATGGCGAAAGACCTGGTACGCGGCCCGGCTGTTGCGAATGCCGGCGATCATCGATGCATGGTTCGAGGCATCGGAGAAGACGATGCAATCCGGGATCTGACGGGCAAGTACGCTCAGCGCCGCCTCATTGGCGACGAAGCCGGAGGTGAAGGTAAGCGCTGCTTCCTTGCCGTGCCACACCGCGAGCTCGCGCTCCAGTTCGACCAGTTCGTGGCTGTTGCCGGAGATGTTCCGGGTGCCGCCGGCACCCGTCCCGGTTCTGGCGATGACCGCTTGCATGGCGGCCATGACCGCCGGATCCTGACCCTGGCCAAGATAGTCATTGCTGCACCAGACCGTTACCTCGGTCGGCGTGCCGCCCAGCGAGCTGCGGTAGAGCGCCTTGGGAAAGCGGCCGGCGATGCGCTCGATATCGGCAAAGACGCGATAACGGCCCTCGTTCTTCAGCGCCTCGAGACGGGCGGCAAAGAGGGTTGCGAAGTCGGTCTGTTTGTCAGGCATGTCCTTCACGCTTCAGCCAATCTTGCGTGTCCTTCAGCGCCCGGCCGAAGCGACCGAACATGTCGGTGATCTGCGCCTCGGTCGATACCATCGGCGGACAGAAGCAGAGCGAGTCTATCACCGGGCGCACGATCAGCCCATGCTCGTGGGCGAACTTGACCAGCGTCGGACCGACAGCGAGTTTGGAATCAAAGCTTTCATGCGTCTGCTTGTTCCTGACCAGTTCGATGGCACCGACCAGGCCGACCATGCGCACCTCGCCCACCAGCGGATGAGCGGCGTAGGCCAACATCTCGCGCTGGAAATGCGGCGCCACGGCGCGGACGTGATCGACGATCTTGAGGTCTTCATAGATCTTGATCGTCTCCAACGCGACGGCCGCGGCAACCGGATGGCCGGAATAGGTGAGGCCGTGGGCGAAGCCGCCCAGCTTGTTGGAGTTGTCGCGCAGCGCCTCGAACACGCGCTGGTTGATCAGAACGGCGGCGATCGGCAGTTGTCCGGCGGAGAGCTGTTTGGCCAAGGTGATGATGTCCGGCTGCAGGCCGAAGGTTTGCGTACCCCACCAGTTGCCGGTCCGGCCGAAGCCAGTGATGACTTCGTCGGCCACCAGCAGGATGTCGTATTTCTTCAGGATGGCGGTGATCTTCGCCCAGTAGGTCTTGGCCGGGATGATGACGCCGCCGGCGCCCTGGACCGGTTCGGCGAACAGTGCCGCGATCGTATCCGGCCCTTCCGCCAGGATCAGCTTTTCAAGGTTGTCCGCGCAGCGCGTGGCAAACGCTTCCTCACTCTCGTCGACTTCGCCGAAGCGGTAGTAATGCGGGCAGTCGGTGCGCAGGATGCCGGCGATCGGCAGATCGAAATCATTGTGGAGCGCCGGCAGGCCGGTGAGCGATGCTGCAGCGACGGTGACACCGTGATACGCCTTCACCCGGGCGATGATCTTCTTCTTCTGCGGACGGCCCAGCGCGTTGTTGAGATACCAGATCATCTTGACCGCGGTATCATTCGCTTCCGAGCCTGAATTGCAGAAATAGGCCTTCGACATCGGCACCGGTGCCAGCTGCACCAGCTTCTCAGCCAGTTCCACGGCCGGGGCCGCCACCTTTTGGGTAAAGGTGTGGTAAAATGGCAGCGTTTCCATCTGCTTTTTCGCCGCCTCGACCAGGCGCGGCTGCGGGCCGAAACCCAGCGAGCAGCACCACAGGCCGGACAAGCCGTCGAAATACTCCTTGCCGTCCTCGGTATATACGAAGGGGCCATCGCCACGGGTGACGACAAAACCGCCTTCCTGCTCATTCTTCAGCGCATTGGTATAGCCGTGGAAATGAAAGGCGCCGTCACGCGCTGCGAGCGAATTGGGTCTTGCGGTCATGATATCCCTGTTCCGAACATAAAAAGACCAGCCGTTTGCCATCCTTGGCGGCTGGTTCTATGACGCTAATGGCAATATCCTCTGTCGCCAGACCGAAGTCAAAGCCCCGAGCCATTGCCGGCTGTGGGGCATGCCGTCGCACCTCTGGTAAACATCATACTTATTTGAAGGGGTTAGTTATGTCGCTTCGTATCTGCGTCGGTGGTGCCACCGGCTGGACTGGAAAGGCCTTGGTGGCGGGAATTGTGGCGGCTCCGGATCTTTCCCTTTCCGGCGCCGTGGCACGCAAAGCAGCCGGCCAGGATGCCGGGATCGTGGCCGGCCTGGACGCGCTGGGCCTCGGGGTGTCGGCCAGCGTGGAAGAGGCGCTCAAGTCCGAGCCGACCGACGTTTACATCGACTACACACATCCATCGGCGGTGAAGGCGAATGTGCTGAAGGCCCTGGAGATGGGTGTGCCGGCGGTGGTTGGTACATCGGGTCTCGCCGCCGCCGAATATGATGAGATCGCCAAGTTCGCCGACAAGCAAGGGTTGGGCGTTGTCGCCAGCGGCAATTTCTCGATCACAGCAAGCTTGCTGACGCGTTTTTCGCTCCTGGCGGCGCAGCACGTATCCGACTATGAGATCATCGATTATGCGAAGGCGACCAAGCCGGATGTGCCTTCGGGAACGGCCCGCGAGTTGGCCGAGCGTATGGGCGCCATCCAGAAGAGCGTTCCCGGCTATCCCATTAAGGACATTATCGGCCCCCAAGAAGCGCGCGGCGCCGACGTGGGTGGCGGACGTGTCCATGCCGTGCGGCTGCCAAGCTACGTGCTCGCGGTGGAAGCGATCTTTGGCAAGGATGGCGAGCGTCTGACCATCCGTCATGATGCCGGGACCTCGGCCGGTCCTTATGTTGCGGGCACATTGCTGGCAGCGCGGCGTGTCGTGGCGCTGAAGGGGCTGGTACGCGGTCTAGATAACCTGCTGTTCGGCGCCTTGCCCGCCTAGGCGAGCGCGATGGGTTCATAGAAGGCGGCGGAGAATCCGGCTTCGTCGCGCGCAGCGCGGTTGAAAGGTGGTTTCAGCCGGCCGCGGAAATGCTTGGCCACCAGATGCTGCCAGATCGTCGCTGGATCATGCCCGCGGGCGAGCGCGACATGGTCGAACCAGCGCTTGCCAGCCGCGACATGGCCGATTTCATCGCGGTAGATGATGTCGAGGGCGGCGGCGGAGGCTTCGTCGCCCGAGCGTCTGAGGTCGGCAATCGTTGCCGGCGACACGTCGAGCCCACGCGCTTCCAGCACCAATGGGACGATGGCCAAGCGAGCGAGGAGATCATGGGACGTCTCCTCGGCCGCCTGCCACAGCCCGTCATGGGCCGGCAGGTCGCCGTAGCTGGCGCCGAGTTCATTAAGGCGTGTGGCCAGCATGGTGAAATGCTGTGCCTCCTCGTCTCCCACGCGCACCCAATCGTCGAAGAAGGCACGTGGCAAATCGGCTGACCCGAAGCGCGCGATCAAATCCCAGGCAAGATCGATCGCGTTGAATTCGATATGCGCCAAGGCGTGCAGCAAGGCGACACGCTTCTCCAGCCCACCGTTGGCCTTGCGTTTTGGCATGTCTCCGGGGCGCCGGAGATCAGGGCGAAGCGGCCGCGCCGGCCGCGGCGGTGGGGAGCCGGGGCCCTGGATCGTCACCTGCCCGCCACGCCACGCTACGCCGAGACTGCGGGCGGCAGCCGCCTTTTCCAGCGGGTCGGCGGTTGTGAGAATCCCGACGGCTTCTTGCGCCAGATCCAGCATCAATCGAGATTCTTGATCGCCTTGGCGACTTCCTCGACATGGCCCGGTACCTTCACCTTGCGCCAGACGCCGCGGATGATGCCCTTACCGTCGATCAGATAGGTCGCGCGCTCAATGCCCATGTATTTCTTGCCGTACATGTTCTTCTCGACCCAGACGCCATAGGCCTCGGTGACCTTGCCGGACTCGTCCGAGCCGAGGGTGAAGTTGATGTCGTACTTCTTCTTGAACTTGTCGTGGCTCTCGACGCTGTCGCGCGACACGCCGATAACGACGGCGTCCAGCTTCTTGAACTTGGGCAATTGGTCACGAAAGCCGCATGCCTCTGCTGTACAGCCACTGGTGTCATCCTTGGGGTAGAAATAAAGGACCACATTCTTGCCCTTCAACTCGCTCAGTGCGACTTTTCCTGCGCCATCGGTCTTCATGGAGAAAGCAGGCGCTTTGGCGCCGATTTCGAGTGCCATTGTGGTCTCCTTCATTCCGGGATGGATTCAACGTCAAATATGGTCTCGAAGCATTCGAAAACCATTGCCTCTTGCTCGATGATCAGGGCCTTAAGTGTCGGAAAATCCGGTTCGCTCACGATCTGAGCAAGATGTTTCTTGGCCGGCGCGCCGAGCTTTTCTTCCTCCAGTTTGCCACCGACAATCAAGCGGATGACTTGCTGCAGGCGGTGCCACTGCCTTGCCACGGTGATCAGCCTGTCGCCCGTCACGGGATCAATCAACCCCAGGAGATGCGCGCGACCCAAGGCAATAACCGGGTCGCCTGCGACAATGTCCGGGTGTTCGGCAGCATTTTTAAGAACCAGATATTGCGAGATAAAATCGATATCAACTTGACCGCCACGACAGTGTTTCAGATCCCAGATGTCGTCAGTGCGATACTGCTGGGCCATGCGGCGCCGCATATCCAGGATATCGATCCGGAGTTTTTCAGGATCGCGTTTCTGGCGCAGAACGCGATTCAACATCGCCATCGTGTCATTGGCCAGACCGGGATCGCCGGCGATAACGCGCGCGCGCGTCAGGGCCATATGCTCCCAGGTCCATGCCTCGGTCATTTGATACTTTTCGAACGGCGAAAGGCCGCTTGCGATGGGTCCGGAATTGCCGCTCGGCCGCAACCGCATGTCGACCTCAAACAGCCTTCCTTCGCCCGTGGCCGCCGTGATGGCATTGATCAGGCGTTGGGCGAGGCGGGCATAGTACTGGATCGGTGCCAGTGGCTTGGCACCACTGGACAGCTTTGTATCCCAGTCAGGCACGTCTGCCGGGGCGTCATAGATGAAGACCAGGTCGAGGTCGGACGTGATGGTCATTTCCCGGCTGCCAAGTTTGCCTAGCGCCAAGAAGACCAGGCCGCGGCCCGGCAACTTCCCGTGCTGGGCTTCAAACTCGGCAGCAACAAGCGGAAACAATGCTGCCAATGCGCAGTCGGCAACGTCCGACAGCAAAGGACCGGCGTCATCTCCGTCCAAGGTACCGCGCAGGATACGCACGCCAATCTGGAACTGCTGGTCCTTGGTCCAGCGCCGCAGAACGTCAATGGCATCCTGGAAGTCGGTCGCCAGATCCATTTGGCGGTCGAGATCCAAGGACAATGTTGCCCGATCGGCATTGGCGTCATAAAGGCCGGCGGCAACGACGCCGTCGAGCAAGGCCGGGCGCCGTGCCAATTGTTCGGCCAGCAGTGGCGCCGTTCCCATGACCTCCGCGATCAAGTCGAGCAGGGCTGGATTGGAATAGATGAGCGAGAAGAACTGAACGCCTGCCGGAAGGGCGCGCAGAAAATCATCAAAGCGGCGGAAGGCGGTATCGGGTTCTGCCGTCCGACCGAGCTTTGTCAGCAGGCGCGGCATCAACTCGGTCAACAATTCGCGAGCCCGAGCGCTACGCGTTGCGCGGTAGCGCCCATGATGCCAGGCACGAATCTGGGCGGCGACGGCGCTGCCGTTGGGAAAGCCCATGCTCTCAAGGTTGCGCACCGTCTCAGGATCGTCGTCGGTGCCGGTAAAGACCAGGCTGCCGGCAATACCGGCTTCTTCGGCGCCCAGGGTCGGTGCCTCCTCGAAAAGCTCGGCGTAGTGATCTTCGACCCGCCCCAGATGGTGGCGCAGCATCGCTTCAAATTCCACTGTATTGGCATGACCGCTGAAGATAGCGACCCGGTCCAGCGCCGGCCCGTAGTCCGGCAAAGTCTGGGTTTGCTGATCGTCGATCATCTGCAGGCGATGTTCAATTTTGCGAAGATAGGCATAGGCGGTGATCAGCTCGTCGGCGACGTCACGCCGACATTTGCCGACTTGGACGAGGCCTTCGATCGCCGCGCAGGTCGCGCGTTTGCGCAGTTCCTTGGCGCGTCTGCCCCAAATCAACTGCTGGGTTTGTGCGAAGAACTCGACTTCGCGAATGCCACCTCGGCCGAGTTTGATGTTGTGACCGGCGACCGCCACATGACGATGCCCTTTGACGGCGTAGATTTGCCGTTTAATCGAGTGAATGTCCTGGATGGCTGCAAAGTCCAGATGTTTGCGCCAGATGAACGGCCTAAGCCGGTACAAAAAAACCTCGCCGGCGCTGATATCGCCTGCAACAACACGCGCCTTGATCATGGCGGCGCGCTCCCAGTTCTGCCCCATGCCTTCGTAATATGTCTCGGCGGCCAGGGTGGATATCACCAGCGGTGTCGAAGCCGGGTCGGGTCGCAGGCGCAGGTCGATGCGGAAGACATAGCCTTCGGCGGTTCCATCTTGCAGAATCCGCACCAGATTTCGCGCCAGGCGGACGAAACATTCCTGGGCGGTCTTGCGCCCCGTATAGCGAACCTTGTCACGTTCGAAGAGCAGGATAAGGTCGATGTCGCTGGAATAGTTGAGTTCGCCGGCACCAAGCTTTCCGAGGCCGACCACGATCAGGCCGCAATCCCGTTCCGGCTCGTCAGGAAACGGTAAGGAAATCTCCCCGGAAAGTGCGAGTTTGCGCAACTGGTGCGAGATCGTTGCCTGTAGACAGACGTCAGCAAAGCTGCTCAGCGCACCAGTTACCTCGCCGAGGTCCCACAACCCGCAGATATCTGCTGTTGCTACGATGAGCGCCACTTGCCGGCGGGCTCGGCGCAAGGCTGTCATTAACGCTACTTCATCGAGGCTTTCCAATGCTTTGGGTGATATCTCCTTCACGACATTGTTAAAGACAGAATCGATATCCTGGGTTAAAAGTTCAAAAAACACCTCAGTTTCTGCCAAAAGGCAGCGAGCCAGGAAGGGAGAGTTGCCGAAAAGCGCAGCGAGCAGACCGGCAACGGTGGGAGTTGCCAGGAGCGAGGCTGCCTCCGGCGTCAGGTTCTGGGTCAATTGTTCCAGATGGAGTTCGGCCTGCCGCTGATCACTCGGGCGCGGCAGCAAGGCGGGGTCGATGGCGGCAATGGTTGCGAGGGGCATTGTCTGGCTGTTGTCAGCGGGGAAACCGAGAGACTGCTGAAGCTACCGGTCCTGGTCAAGCCAATGCTTTGTATGGGGTGCGGAAACCCTTGGCACCGGGACGTGTTTCTTCAGCAGAATAGTGCTTCTGACCTTACCGCCTGCCGATCGGAGCTAACCGCGCGTGATTCGTCGAACGACAAAAATAACACTCGAAGTTCTCGGCGCGGCCCTTGCGGGCGCAGCGATCATCCTTGCCTTTCTGACATGGCGCCTGACTCAGGAAGGTCCGATCCATCTGCGCTTTCTCTCTTCCTATGTGGAACAGGCGCTGATCCGCAATGACCAACCCTATCGCATTTCGATCGACGATACAGTCCTGACCTGGGCGGGCTGGGACCGGGCGTTAGACGTGCGCGCGATCAACTTGCGCGTACGGGACCAGGAAGGCCGCGAACTCGCCAATTTGCCGGAAGTATCAATTACCTTCAGTGCTCGGGCGTTGCTGAAAGGACTGGTTGCACCCAGCAAGATCGAGATCATCGGCCCCAAGCTAACCCTGATTCGGAACGCAGACGGCTCACTAGCCTTTGGCCCCGGTGGTGTCACCAGTTCGCCGACCACGAAGGAATCCGATGGCAGTTTCGAAGCGCTCATGCTGCTGGCTGGCGATATGCTGGAGCCGCCGGATCGCACCAAGCCGACGGGCTACCTGACCTCGGCCGCCATCCTCAATGGCAGCGTTCAGATCATCGACCATGTCACCGGCCTGACCTGGCAGGCCGACAATTTCGGCGCGGAGGCGCGACGCGATGTAGGCGGCCTGGTTGGCGATCTCTTCGCGGCGATGCCGCAATTCGGCGATCCAGCCATCGTCAGCGCCAAGCTCGACTATCGCCGCGACAGCGAGAAGCTCAGCATTGATGCAGCGGTAGCGGCTCTTCAATTGTCATCGCTCGGCCTGATTGAGCCGGCGCTTTCCGATTTGTCGACGGCCGATCTCGCCGTGACGGCGACGGTAAAGACGTCCATCCAGATTGCCAGCGAGCATCTCGGCGACATTGGCGAGGTTGATTTCACTTTGGCAAGCGGCGCTGGCGCCCTAGATTTGCCGGGTCTCACAAAGGAGCCGATTCCAGTTGCCAGTCTCTCGGTCGAAGGGCGCGTCGACAGGGACCAGGATATCATGGCGATCAGGGCTTTCGATCTTGATATCGGGGGGCCGCATATCACTGCCAACGGGGATTGGCAGGGTGCCTTCAGTGGTAAGGCCAAAGACGGTGCCGCGCCTCTGCTGACTGCCGCCATCAAAGTTACCAAACTGCCTGCGGAACTGCTGGACCCCTATTGGCCAGAAACGGTGGCGAGCGACACGCGAAACTGGGTTGTGCCCAACATTCCTCATGGAATGGTCGAAGAAGCGAGCGCTGATCTTGTCCTTCGACTGCCACTCGACGTCGTTGGCGCGAAGGTTGAATCCGTCAAGGGGATCCTCAAGACCAGCGACATGACGGTGCACTATCTGCGGCCGATGCCGCCCATTACCAAAGGTATTGCGACGGCGGAGTTCGATGCCAAGACCTTTACCGCCAAGATTACGGGCGGCGAGGTGGGCAACATCAAGGTGACGGCGGGTGATCTGCTCATTACCGGGCTCGATGTCGAGGACCAGTTTATCAAAGTCAGTGGCGATGTCGCGTCACCGTTGAAGGACGCCCTCGACCTGCTCGATCATCCGCGCCTTGGATATGCCAAGAAACTGGGAATCGACCCGAAGACGGCAGGCGGCACCGCGAAGGCAAATATCCTGTTCGACTTCCCGGCTGCCAAGAAACTCACCTTCGCCGAAGTGAAGGTCAAGGTGGCGGCCGAAATGAACGATGTCAAAATCGCCAAGATGCGCTTCGATCAGGATGTCACGCAGGGCGTGCTCAAGCTGAATCTTGACGAGAAAGGCATGAACATCGCTGGGCCAATCGTCTTCGCAGATATTCCGATTATTCTCGATTGGAGTCAGACCTTTTCGGACGACGCCGCGTTCGACGAGAAACTGCACGTCAACGGCGCGGCTACCGCAGAGCAACTGGCATCCCTCGGCTTCGACTATCGCCCCTGGGTCGAAGGCAGTTGCCAGTGCGATGTCACCTATACGACCCTGGCTGATGGTCGAGCAACCCTGCAGGGCGTATTCGACCTCACCGCGTCCGTGTTGGACGTACCGGCAGCGAAATGGCACAAGGATGCGGGCGTTGCCGGACGCGCCGAATTGACCCTTGAGATGTTGAACGACAAGCCGGTCGCTATTCCTCATTTTATGGTATCCGCCGGCGATCTTGCCACGGGTGGCGCGATTCAGTTCGCCGCAGACGGGACCATTTCTCGCGTGACATTGCCCGAGCTGAAGATCGGGCCGTCACACTTGACCGGCTTCGATGCTGAGCTGAAAGAGGGCTGGACGCTGGTCACAGTTGCTGGCGGCAATTTGGACGCAGAACCATGGTTGGGCGAAGACACGTCAACTTTGACGCCCGAAGAACTGGCGCAAACCGGACCTGAGCAGCAACGCCCATTCACTCTAAAGGGTCAGCTGGCGCAGCTGCGACTTGGTGAGGGACGTGAACTGGCCAATGCGACGATTGAGGCAATCCATGACCCCTATTGGTGGGATGTCGTGAGTTTCCAGGCGACGCTACCTAGTGGAGCGCCTATCACTTTCGACTACAGGCCGGGCAAGCCAGGTCAGCACGCGCTCAACATCTCGACCAAGGATGGCGGTGGCGCTTTGCGCATTCTCGATCTCTATGATTCCATCAAAGGTGGAACGCTATCCATTACCGGGACCGTAAAGGACAACCAGCCCTGGCGGCCGTTGCGCGGCAAGATCTCGATGTCGTCTTTCCGCGTCATCAACACCCCATTCGTTGCACGCTTCCTGACAGTAGCCACGATCACCGGGGTCGTGGATGCGGTCACAGGTGAGGGTTTTCTGTTTGGTGGTGCCGAGGGGCGCTTTACGAAGACAAGGGGTAACATAGAGATTTCACGGTTTCGCAGTGCAGGACCGTCAGTGGGCATGACCGCACAGGGGCAGATCGACCTGGATCGAAACCTGATCAATGTCAAAGGTACGCTCGTACCGGCCTATGCCATCAACAGCGTGCTTGGCAATATTCCATTGATTGGCTCCATCATCCAAGGCGGTGAGGGCGAGGGTCTTTTCGCGGCTACTTACGCCGTTACCGGCAACCTTGACGAACCCAAGATTGATGTCAATGAATGGTCGGCGCTCGCCCCCGGCTTTATTCGCGATCTTTTTACCGATGACGGAACAGAACTTCCGGATGTCGAGGGCAATGGAGAAACTGCACCCGGACAGAACACACTTCCAGCGCCAAAGGCACCGGACGAGCAGCACCAGAACAAGTAGCTGGCAGACATTAATCAGGAGCCAGGGACATGTCGCCTCGATCTCTCATTGTCGTTCTGCCTATGTTGCTTGCAAGCTGCGCCGGAACGACATCGAGCCCCGTAGAGCTACGACTTCTCGCCATCAACGATTTCCACGGTAACATCCAGTCCAGTGATCCCAGCCCCGGACGCGTTGCCGTCGTCAGGGATGGCAAACAGGAATTGGTCGAGGTTGGTGGTGCGGCCTACCTCGCGGCCATCGTCGCGCGTGAACGCGCCGATCACGCCAACACGATGCTGATCAGCGCAGGCGACCTGACGGGAGCCAGCCCGATGCTGTCAGGCTTGTTAAAGGACGAGCCGACCATCCGAGTCATGAATCAGATCGGGCTAGATATCAATGTTGTTGGCAATCATGAGTTCGATCTTGGTCGCGGCGAACTGATGAGGAAATCGCTGGGCGATTGTGCCACGTCGCTCTTTTGCCCGGAAGGCTCCTTTACTGGGGCGGCATTTGAGTATCTGGCGGCCAATGTCGTCGATGCCGATAATGGCAAGCCATTGTTCCCAGCCTATGTGGTGCGCGAGTTCGAAGGCGTCGAGATTGCCTTCATTGGTGTGGTCACCAGAGAAACACCCAGTATCGTCGCCGCGCGCGGCGTTGCCGGCCTGACATTTCTGGACGAAGCCGAAACACTCAATCGCTATGCCAGGGAACTTACCAAGCGCGGCGTCCGCGCCATAGTTGCGGTCCTTCACGAGGGGTCAAATGCTGGCCCGGATACGCCGTTGGACGGATCGGACTGTGTCGGCCTCTCCGGGGAGCTGAATGAAATCGTTGCCCGGGTGGATCCGGCGATCGATCTTTTCGTGACGGGACATACGCATCAAAGCTATGCCTGCCGGTTGGGTGGACGCCTGGTGACCCAGGCAGGAAATTATGGCCGATCAATGAGCATAGTCGATCTGCTGCTCGATCCTGCCGACGGCGAGATTACTTCGGCGTCGGCGCACAATGTCGCTGTTACGCATGACGTCGCCCCGGATACTGGCATCCTAGCTGAGTTGACCCTTGCCGAAGTGGCGACCGCGCCGATCCGCCAGGAGAAAGCAGCGACCTTGCCGTCCGCTCTCACACGTCAACAGAATGAAGCAGGCGAGTCAGCCCTGGGTGACGTCGTCGCAGACGCGCAGCTGGCGGCAACGCGGAATCTTGGAGCCGTTATTGCCCTGACAAATCTTGGCGGCATCCGCCAGGATCTTCCCAGTGACCCGGAGAAAGGCCTGGGGGTGGCCCTGAGTGATCTCTTTGCGGTGCAGCCGTTTGGCAACAATCTGGTGGTCATGGATGTTTCTGGTGCGCAATTGAAGCTTCTTCTGGAACAGCAGTGGATCGGTCAGCCGGATGACCGAAAGCCGCGCATTCTGCAGATCTCCAAGGGTTTCAGCTATTGCTACGACGACCGTCGCGCCGAAGGAAACAAGATCCTTGCAGAAACGATCAGCCTCGACGGCGAGGTTCTCAGGCCGGATGTAGTTTATCGAATTGCCGTCAACAACTTCCTGGCTGGCGGCGGAGATCGCTTCAAGATCCTGACCGAAGGGCGCAACCTGGTCCAGGGCGGAGGTGACCTTGATGCTCTGCGCGACTATGTGAAAGGCCATGCGGATGAGCTGTCTGACAAACCAAAAGGACGCATCTGCAGGCGTCTCTAAAGAATCACGCGACGCAGATACTCTCTTTCGTTCAGTCTGGCGGGAGAAGTTCAGGCCGTGCTCCAATGCCATCGGTGGATGTATGGGAGATATCTCCGCCGATGAGTGCGATCAACGCGTGGACGATTGGCAAGCCAGGCCCCGTGCCTTCGATGACAAGAAGCACGCCGGTATCCTTTCGTCGCGACGCAACGGAGATGCTGCCATCATGCCTGTTGCATTTCGCTGCATTGGGCAGAAAGTTTATCATGATACGTTGCGGCACTCGGCGACCTGTCACGAGATGGCGGGCATTGTCTGCCAAGTGAACAGAGATGTGCAGTTCGTGACTCTAATGCGGTAATTGTCAATCCACGCGATGAGCCGGTTGTCGTTGCCGGGTGGTTCCAGCTGTGCCTTCCGGGTATCGTTTTCGATCATGCTCCCCGGTGCCAACCGGTCCACCATGAAGGCAGTCGCCCCATCTTCGATCGAGAGCGTTCATAACTTATTAAGGGATATAGTCGAAATTCCCACTGTTAAATAATATTTCAGCGGGGGAAATTTCATATGTCACGTGTCGGTATTTCCGGGGGCTCATTGGCAGTCAAGATCCTGCTGCCCATCCCGGCGGCGCTTCTGATTGGCCTCGGCCTTTCCACTTGGGTCACAGTCTCTCAAAGCAGCATGACCGTTGGCAAGCTCAGCAGTGACCTTGGTATGGAGGTAGCTGTCTCCGCCGCTGACAAGGTTGAGAATGTTATTGCCGGCGCGTTTGCCTCCGCGCGAGCCACGGCGGCCAACACAGTGGGTCAAATCGAAGGAAAATCAGCCAGCCGCGCCAGCGTGCTCGCCTCATTGCGCAAACTCCTGGCCGACAATCCAAGCCTGCTGGCGACCTGGGTCGCCTTTGAGCCGAATGCCTTTGATGGCCAGGATGCAAGCTTCGTGTCCGCCGAAGGCCACGATGCGACCGGCCGTTTCGTGCCCTATGTGGCGCGGGATGGGGAAGGGTCGAGCCTGACGGCACTAACCGACTACGAAACGCCGAGCCTTGGCGATTACTATCTGCTGGCGCGCGACAGCGGTCAGGAGCAGTTGCTGGAACCCTACCTCTATCGCGTAAACGGCAAGGATGTGCTGATGACCAGCGCCGCTGTGCCGATCGTGGCCGATGGCAAGGTTGTCGGTGTCGCGGGCATCGACCTGTTGCTGGAGGGGCTCAACGGCCTGCTGGGCGAGATGAAGCCATTTGAAACAGGATCCGTATCACTCATCTCCAACGGCGGCTTGTGGGCTGCCTATACGGACGTGGCAGCACTTGGTAAGCCGATTGAAGAAGCATCGGCGACGCTCAAGGCAGCGTTGCCGGCGATCAAGGACGGCGAACGGCTGGTAACAGAGGATCACTCTCAGTCGCTCGATACCGATGTCACGCGCATTTTCATGCCGGTGACCGCTGGCCTCTCTAGCGATCGGTGGTCGGTGCTGGTGAATCTGCCAAAGGACAAGATACAAGCCCCGGTCAATGAACTCACCAACACGGTGCTGATCGTCGCTGCCGCGATCGTTGCTGCGCTGGGTATCATCATCGCCCTGCTGGTCGGCTATCTCGCTGCTAGCCCAGTTCGCAAACTGACCGGCGCCGTCGAGGGGCTGGCAGGCGGCAATACCGCCCTTGACGTGCCTCTTACCACGCGCCGCGACGAACTTGGTGTCATGGCGCGCGCCATCGACTTCTTCAAGGAGAAGCTGATCGAGGTCGACCGGCTGCGGGAAGAGCAGAAGGTTTCTGAGCAGCGGGTCTCGGCTGAACGGCGCAAAGCCATGCTGGATCTTGCCGATGGATTCGAAGTGGCGATCAAAGGTGTGGTTGAAGGTGTCTCTTCGGCAGCGACGGAGCTGCAGTCGAGTGCTACCTCGATGTCTGGTACTGCGGAAGAGGCCACCCGCCAGTCGACGGCGGTGGCAGCAGCCACCACGCAGGCATCGGCCAATGTGACGACTGTGGCAGCGGCGGCGGAAGAGCTTTCCTCATCCATCACCGAGATCAGCCGGCAAGTCGCCGACAGTTCGACGGTCGCAAAATCGGCGGTCGATGAGGCCGCCAAGACGGGCGAAACGGTCGAAAGCCTCGCGGTGGCAGCTGAGAAGATCGGCGGGATTGTTCAGCTCATCAATGACATTGCCAGCCAGACCAATTTGCTGGCGCTCAATGCGACAATTGAGGCGGCCCGGGCCGGCGAGGCCGGCAAGGGTTTTGCCGTGGTGGCGTCGGAAGTGAAGAACCTCGCAAGTCAGACCGCCAAGGCAACCGAGGATATTTCCTTCCAGATCAGCGGCATGCAGCAGGTGACACGCACCGCGGCCGGCGCCATGGGCAGCATCCGCTCGACCATCGCCCGGATCAACGATATTGCCTCGGGGATCGCCGCTGCGGTCGAGGAGCAATCGGCGGCGACCCAGGAAATTTCCAGCAATGCGCAGCAGGCGGCGATGGGCGTTGATGAAGTTGCCCGCAATATCGGCGGCGTCAACCAGGCGGCAACCGAGGTCGGTGGTGCTGCCGGCGAGGTCCTTGGCGCGTCATCCGAATTGTCGCAGCAATCTGAGGCTTTGCGGCGCGAGGTCGATGCGTTCATCGCCAAGATTCGCGCCGGCTGATCGCAAAGACGGGATTGCATAGAAAACGGGCGGGACCAAGGTCCCGCCCGTTTCCGTTCGGTCGGAGGTAACCCCTTATTTCGCTGCAGCGACTGCCCGCCCCGCCAACACGCTCACGAGATGGGCGCGATAGGCGGCTGAACCGTGGAGGTCGCTGTTGATGTTGCCGGCCGAGACCTTGGCGCCCTTGGCCGCCTCGGCGGTAAAGCTGCCAGAAAGGGCCGCTTCCACTTCCTTGGCGCGGAAGACACCTTCCTGGCCGGCACCCGTCACCGCGACGCGCACGCCGCCCTTGGTCTTGGCGACGAACACACCGACGAGGGCAAAGCGCGAGGCGGGCTGTACGAACTTCTCATAGCCGGCCTTTTCCGGTTTCGGAAAATGAACGGCGGTAATGATCTCGCCTTCTCCCAGCGCGGTCGTGAACATGCCCTGGAAAAAGTCGTCGGCCTTGATCTCGCGCTTGTTGGTGCGGATGGTGGCGCCGAGGCCCAGCACCGCCGACGGATAATCCGCCGCCGGATCGTTGTTGGCCAAGGATCCGCCGATCGTGCCGCGATAGCGCACCTGGCGGTCGCCGATATGACCGGCCAGATGGGCGAGGGCAGGGATGGCACCCTTGACGACGGAGGAGTTCGCGACCTCGTCATGGGTGGTCATGGCCCCGATGGTGATGCCCTCACCTTCCGCCTTGATGCCCTTGAGCTCGGCAATGGCGCCCAGATCGATGAGATCGCTGGGTTCCGCCAGGCGCTGACGCAGCGTTGGCAGCAAGGTCTGGCCACCGGCGATGATCTTGCCGTCGCTTGCCGCACCGATGGCCTTTACGGCATCGGCGACAGAGCCCGGCCTATGGAATGCGAAATTATGCATTTGCTTCCTCCCTTACTCTGCCGCTTTAGCTTTGCCGGCGGATTGAATGGCCTGCCACACCTTGTGCGGGGTCGCGGGCATCGAGATATCGGTGACATCCACCGGCAGCAGCGCATCGAGCACGGCATTGATGACGGCGGGCGGCGAGCCGATGGCGCCCACTTCGCCGACACCTTTAGAGCCGAGCGGGTTGTGGGTGCACATGGTGGCGTGGTTGGCGACGGTGATGTTCGGCACGTCATCGGCCCGCGGCATGGTGTAATCCATGTAGGAGCCGGTGAGGAGCTGGCCCGTCACCTCGTCATAGGTGCAGCTTTCCAGCAGCGCCTGGCCGATACCCTGGACAACGCCGCCATGCACCTGGCCCTCGACGATCATCGGGTTGATGACCCGGCCGATATCGTCGACCGCGGTGAAGTTCAGGACCTGGGTGACACCCGTTTCCGGATCGATCTCGACCTCGCAGATATGGGTACCGCCCGGATAGGTGAAGTTGAGCGGATCGTAGAACGCGGTCTCTTCGAGCCCTGGTTCCAACTCGGTGATCGGGTAGTTGTGCGGCACATAGGCCGTCAGCGCCACCTGGCCGAAAGTCACCTTCTTGTCGGTGCCCTTCACGGTGAACTCGCCGTTCTTGAAATCGATGTCGGCCACCGAGGCTTCCATCAAATGAGCGGCGATGCGCTTTGCCTTGGTGATGATCTTGTCCATCGCTTTGACGATGGCTGAACCGCCGACTGCGAGCGAGCGCGACCCATAGGTGCCCATGCCGAAGGGGATCTTGTTGGTATCGCCGTGGCTGACCTCGACGCTCTCAAACGCGACGCCAAGCGTATCCGACACCAGCTGGGCAAAGGTCGTCTCGTGGCCCTGGCCATGGCTGTGGGTGCCCGTGAAGACGGTGACCGATCCGGTCGGATGCACGCGGATCGAGCCGCATTCATAGAGACCGGCACGGGCGCCCAGCGAGCCCACGACCGCCGACGGCGCAATGCCGCAGGCTTCGATATAGGTCGAGATGCCGATACCGCGCAGCTTGCCGCGCTTCTTGGCCTCGGCCCGGCGTGCTTCGAACCCGCTCCAGTCGCCCAGCTTGAGGGCGATGTCGAGGGTGGCACCATAGTCGCCACTGTCATATTGCAGGGCGACCGGTGTCTGGTACGGGAAGGCGCTGTTCGGAATGAAGTTCTTGCGGCGCAATTCGACCCGGTCGATTCCGGTCTCGCGTGCCGCCTTCTCGACCAGGCGTTCCAGGAGATAGGTCGTCTCCGGGCGACCGGCACCGCGATAGGCATCGACAGCCACGGTGTTGGTGAAGACGGCCTTCACTTCGGCATAGATCGCCGGGGTCGTATAAACGCCGGCCAGCAGGGTTGCCGACAAATAGGTCGGCACGCAAGGCGCGAAAGTGGAGAGGTAGGCGCCCATATTGGCGATGGTGTTGACGCGGAGGCCGATGAACTTGCCATCCTTGTCGAGGGCGAGTTCTGCATGGCTGACATGATCGCGACCCTGTGCGTCGGTGATGAAGGCTTCGGAACGGTCAGAGGTCCATTTGATCGGCCGGCGTACCTTCTCGGACGCCCAGGTAACGAGCGCTTCTTCCGAATAATGGAAGATCTTGGAGCCGAAGCCGCCACCCACATCCGGTGCCACGACGCGCAGCTTGTGTTCGGGAATCTGCAGCACGAAGGCGCCCATCAGCAGGCGGATGACGTGCGGGTTCTGGCTGGTGGTGTAGAGCGTGTACTCGCCGGTGGCGCGGTCGTAGTCACCGACAGCGGCGCGCGGCTCCATGGCATTGGGGGCGAGACGCTGGTTGACGAGGTCGATCTTGGTGACGTGATGTGCCTTCGCAAAAGCCGCATCGACGGCGGCCTTGTCCCCGATATGCCAGTCGAAGCAGGTATTATTCTTCGCGTCCGGCCAGACCTGGGCGGCACCCGGCTTGTCAGCGCCGCCGGTTGAGACAATTGCCGGCAATTCCTTGTAAGTGACGTTGACGGCTTCCGCGGCATCACGCGCTTCGGCCAGTGATTCGCCGATGATCAGCGCCACCTGGTCGCCGACATGGCGGACGCGGTCCTTGCACAGTGGGAAATGCGGCGGCTCGATCATCGGGCTGCCATCCTTGCTGTGGATCTGCCATCCGCAGGGAACGCCGCCCTTGTCATAGTCGGCGCCGGTGAAGATGGCGACAACGCCCGGCATGTCCTTGGCCTTCGCCGTATCGATCTTGACGATCTCAGCATGGGCATGCGGAGAGCGCAGGATATAGGCATAGGTCTGGCCAGGGCGGTTGATGTCGTCGGTATAAGTGCCGCGGCCGGTCAGGAACCGGAAATCCTCCTTCCGCTTGGGTGAATGGCCGATGCCAGTTTCTTGTCCAGAGTCAGCCATGGCTTATTTCCCCTTCCCAGCTTGCATCGCTTCGGCGCCCGCTTTCACGGACTTCACGATGTTGTGGTACCCGGTGCAGCGGCAGATATTGCCTTCGAGGCCGGCGCGAATTTCGCTCTCGCTCAGCGCTGGCTTCCCCTGTACCAGGTCGATGGCACTCATCACCATGCCGGGCGTGCAGAAGCCGCATTGCAGGCCATGGTTATTGCGGAAAGCTTCCTGCATCGGATGCATGGTGTCGCCCGTCGCCAGGCCTTCGATCGTCGTCACCTGCGCGCCGTCCAGTTGAACGGCCAGGACATTGCATGACTTCACGGCCTTGCCGTTGACATGCACGGTGCAGGCACCGCATTGCGCGGTGTCGCAACCGACATGCGTTCCCGTGAGAGCCAGTTTGTCGCGTAGGAAATGAACGAGCAATGTACGTGCTTCGACATCTGCCGAAACAGCCTTGCCGTTCACCGTCATCTTAACGGTGGGCATAACGATCCTCCCTGAGTTGCCGTGGCTTGCCGCCACTAGCTGCCTTTTGCGTCTTGCCGGCCTTCACCTGGGTGAGGCCGGTTCGTCGTGATCGAATGAGAGAATTAAGCTTGCCCGGTCAATTGAATGTCAAGGTCTAGAATCAGAACCCGGGCGTCGCACTGCTATCGTGCGGAACATGCGACAGGCTGATGACGGAAGCCTGCCTATTTATTGTTCATTGCTGCATTGCGTCAGATTTTGGCGTGGTGATACCGGCGCCCTCGCTGCGAAAGGTTCGCGACCATCTGTGCTCTATTCGACTTTTGTCCTGCTTGGCAGCGAGTGCCTTATTCCTTCATGAAGAAGTAGAGTACGCCGCCAAGAACAACGACCAACCCGGTAATCCAGATGGCCGGATGCAGGCCCTTCTGCGCGGGCGGTGTCTGTGTGCTAAGGGTGGGGGATACCATCTCGCTCTGGGCAGCAATGTCTGACTCGGCGGCTGCTTCCGAGGTCGCAACAGCCGGCTGCGCCGCCACGGCGGCTGCAAAGGCGCTGAAGAAATCGTCGGCCATTTTCTTGGCGGTGCCTTCGATCAGGCGGGAGCCGATCTGTGCGAGCTTGCCGCCGATCTGGGCGGCGGCGGTGTATTTGAGGATTGTGCCGCCACTGTCGTCATCTTCCAGAGCCACCTTGGCGCTGCCTTTGGCAAATCCGGCAGCGCCGCCCTGGCCTTCGCCGGTGATGGTGTATCCATTGGGTGGATCAAGGTCGGACAGCGTGATGCGGCCGCCAAACTTGGCCTTCACGGGGCCAACCTTGGCCACCACGGTTGCCGTAAAACCGTCGCCGTCGCGGACCAGTTCCTTGCAACCAGCGATGACGCTTTTCAGCACATCTGGGTCATTGAGCGCTGCCCAAACCACAGAACGCGGGGCCTTGATCGGATACATGCCGGAAATTTCCATGGCTTAAACTCCCACCTGACATGGGGTCAGAATAGAGGCGCGCCGGTCACATCTTGTCAACGGGCTCGGCTTGTCCTTGACGCTGGTCCGCCAACACGGCCAATCTTTGCCGGGGATAGCATCTTGCATATGAGGGATCGTTGAAACTCGGGAACCTATGGCAGTACGCCATCATCGCCTTCTCACTGGCAATCGCGTCGCCGACTGCGGCGCTTGAGCAGGTGCCCGTCTTGATCCATGCAGGCGGCAGCACCTACAAGTTCGCCGCCGAAATCGCCGATACGGCCGAGGAGCGGTCGCAAGGCCTCATGTTCCGCGAGAAGCTTGCTGCCAATGAAGGCATGCTGTTTCTCTATCCGACGGCCAAGCCGGTCTCCTTCTGGATGAAGAACACGCCTTTGCCGCTGGATCTGCTCTTCATCGGCGGGGAAGGCCGCATCATTCACGTGGCATCCATGGCCGTGCCGTTCGATACCAGCCCGATCAGTTCCAACGGGCCGGCTCAGGCTGTTCTGGAAATCCTGGGCGGATCGGCCGCCCAACTGGGGATCAAGCCGGGCGATCTGGTGGAGTGGCCGGCTCAGCCGACCCAGCCGACGCCATAACCTAGCGTTTGCGGGCGATCGTCAGCCCGTCGGCGATCGGCAGCAGGCAGAAATCGACGCGGGCGTCGGCGGCAATGAAGCTGTTGAGTTTTCGCAGCGTGGTCGTTTCCAGATCCTGCGACGCTGGATCGGCGACATCGCCACCCCACAGCACATTGTCGATCAGGACCACGCCGCCCGGCCGGAGCAGGTCCAGGACGGCCTCGTAATAATGCGGATAGTTGGTTTTGTCAGCATCGATGAAGGCCATGTCGAAGCTGCCCGGAGCCGACTTCTTCAGCGCTGCCAATGTATCGAGCGCCGGCGCCAGACGCAGGTCGATCTTGCCGGCGACGCCTGCCTTGGCCCAATAGCGGCGCGCAACGGCCGTATATTCCTCGCTGACATCGCAACAGATCAGCTTGCCGTCGGCCGGCAGCGCGCGCGCTACCGAGAGGCTCGAATAGCCGGTAAACGTGCCGATTTCGATGGCCCGCCGGACTCCCATCAATTGGGCGAGCAGGGCCATGAACTGTCCCTGCTCGGGCGAAATCTGCATCATGCTGGCGGGCAGTTTGCTCGTTTCCGCGCGCAGCTCCTGCAGGAGCGGGTCGTCGCGAAAGCCAAATTCAAGGATGTAGCTGTATAGGCGTTCGCTGACCTGGAGTGGTTGCTTGGCCATCGCGCCGAGGCTCAGGCCGGTCGGTTTGGCAGGCGGACGTATTGGACCCCTGACTCCAGCGAGCTTTGCGCCACGGTCTTGCGCCGGGATTGATCCTGGACACAGAAGATGTGGGCATAGGGCGTGCCATCGATCCCGTTGAAGATCGATGCAACTTCCCAGGTGATCAGGTTCGTGTCGGCGGACTTGTAGCGCGCGCCGACCGTTACCCGATTGTCTTTCTTGGAACTGAACAGGCCCATGTCTTCAGCGCTCGTCTGGCAGCGATCGTTAACAGGCCGGCCGCTGGCCGAGTCGGCCCCGGGACTTACCGGCATCTTGGCGGCTATGACCTTGATTCGGGCGGGAACGTAGCATCTGAACCCGAACCGAACAAGGTCGTGTGGTGCCAAGGCTGTGACCTTATTTGCGATCCCTCAGGCGTTGCGCAAATACCACGCGTAATCGAGTTCGGTCACGCGGGCGTTAAAGCGGTCGTATTCGGCCTGTTTCACGGCTGCAAAAACGTGGTGGAAGCGCTCGCCGAGATACTCCTTCATCCGTGTCGAGCGGGTGAACAGATCAATGGCCGCCTGCCAGTTGGTGGGGATAGTTAAGCCCATTTCCTGGGCCTTGGCATAGCCATTGCCCTCGATCGGCGCACCGGGATCGAGCTTCTGCTTGAGGCCCCAATGCACCGCCGCCAGCATCGCCGCCACGGCGAGATAGGGGTTGGCATCCGCGCCGCAGATCCGGTGCTCGATATGGCGCGATTTGGCCGGACCAGCCGGCACACGGAAGCTCACCGTTCTATTATTGATACCCCAGGTGGGGGCGACCGGTGCGTAGGAGTTGGCCCGGAAGCGGCGGTAGGAATTGGCGTTGGGCGCGAAGATCGCCATCGAGTCGTTGAGCAGCGCCTGCATGCCGGCGACGGCTTGGGCGAGGAGCGGCGTACCGGCCGGGTCATCGCTGGCAAAGGCGTTGCTGCCGTCCGGATTGGCGAGGCTGACATGGAGATGCATGCCGGACCCCGCGATATCGCTGTGCGGTTTGGCCATGAAGGTCGCCTCGAAGCCATGGCGGACGGCGACACCCTTCACCAGGCGCTTGTACTTCACCGCCTCGTCGCAGGCCTGGAGCGCATCGGCCTGGTGACGGAGGCCCAACTCCATCTGGCCCGGCGCATACTCGGAGATGGCGGATTCGAGCGGCAGCCCGATCTTCTCGCCCATGGCATAGACGTCACGGAAAAAGGGTTCGAAATCGTCCAGCTCCCGCAGGCCATAGGCCTGAATGTCCCAGGAGCGGTTGCCGGTCACCGCGGAGACCGGCGGCTGCAGCGTGCCGTCGGCACGGCGTTGCCGGTCGATGGGATAGAACTCCATCTCGCAGGCGACAACCGGGATGAGGTTGAACTCCTTGAACCGGTCGATGACGGATTTCAGCACATGGCGCGGATCGACGTCGCAGGGCGTGCCGTCGAGTTCATAGACAGACAGCATCATCTGCGCGAAATCATCGCCCAGCCAGGGCGCCAGGGTCAGGCCGCCCGGGGCAGGTTTGCCCAGCCGGTCGGCATCGCCATCGGCCCAGACCAGACCGGATTCCTCGACATCCTCGCCGGTGATATCGAGCGCCAGCATGGTGCCGGGCAGGAAGCGGGCATATTCGAAGATCGGGCGGATGTCCTGGCGCAGCAGATTCTTGCCGCGCGGTACGCCGGATTGGTTGGTGAAGAAAATCTGGACGAACTTCACGTCCGGATGGGCGGCGAGGAAGGCATCACATTCGGCGATATTGCTGACAGTCGTACTCATAGAAACCCCCAAAATTTAGAACGGCGCCAGATCAGGCAGCCAATTCGTCCAGACATTGGCCGATCGTCGCGACCAACCGATCCACTTGCGCCGGCGTCGTCACGGGACTGACCAGCGTCATGTTGTGGAAGGGCGCGATCAAAAGACCTCGGTTGAGTAGATAGAGATGGACAGCGAGTTCCACCGGACCATGCATGGCGGCCTGTGCTTCGGTCCCGTTGCGCGGCCGATTTGGCGCGCAGACAAACTCGGCGCGCGCACCGACATTGGAGACATGCCAGGGGATATCCCGCTTGCGGATTTCCGCTTCGATGCCACGGGCAAGTTTTTCTGACAGCGGCAACATGTGATCATAGGCTGCCGGCGTCATGACATGCTCAAGATTGGCGCGCATCGCCTTGAACTGGAGGGCGTTGGCGGACAGCGTCGTGCCCATGCCGCTATAGCCCGATCCCGCCTCCTGTTCCGCGACGCGCATGCGGGCGGCTATTTCGGCTGTACAGCCAAAGACGGCCGTCGGTAAGCCGCCGGCGACGGGCTTTCCCAAGGTGAGAAAATCCGGCTTCAGATCATGGGTGCGGGTGTAGCCGCCATAGCCAGTCGAGATCGTATGCGTTTCGTCGATTACCAGCAGGGTTTCGGTCTTGCGGCAAAGCTTCTGCAGGGCATCGAGGAAACCCGACTGTGGCAGCACCATGCCGATATTGGTGAGGGCTGGCTCTGTGATGACACAGGCGACGTCGCGTTCCTTGAGGGCCGCTTCCAGCGCCGCCACATCGTTGAACTCGACCACCTTGGTATGTGTGGTGAGGTCATAGACCTGGCCGATGAGGCCCGGCCGGTGAATGGCTTTGCCATTCTTCAGGCGCACGAAGGTGTCGTCGACCGCGCCATGATAGGCGCCGTGGAAAACCAGCACCTTGGTGCGCTTGGTGATGGCACGGCACCAGCGAATGACGAAGCGGTTGGCATCCGTCGCCGTCGTCGTCACTTGCCATTGCGGCAGGCCGAACATCTGTTCAAGCAGCCGGCCAACGGCAATGATGTCTTCCGTCGGCAACATATAGGTGAGGCCGTGGGATGCCTGCGCGGCGATGGCCTTGGCGACCGGTTCCGGTGAATGGCCGAACATCGACCCGGTATCACCCAGGCAGAAATCGTCATAGGTGTGGCCGTCGGCGTCGGTGAGTGTCGCACCTTTGGCATCGGCGACAAAGAGAGGGAAGGAGTCGACCAATCCAGCATCCAATGATGCGGCACACCCTTGATCCAGTTGGCGCGGGCTGCCTCGCCCAGCTGCTGTGAAATCGGGTTGGACTGGATGTAGCGGTCAGTCTCTCGCTTTGTCATCGCCTCGACCTGCGCCTTCGGCAGGCCGGCTTCCGATAATTCCATGATGCGTGCACTCTGTCCTTCTGCTGCGGCCGCGACGGGCCAAAGAGGCGCCATTGATAACGACTGCCCAGGGGGATTAGCAAGAGGCGGGCTTAACCCCTTGAGGCGCAATGGGCTGTTGCGCTGCCGCAATGCAGCGAAGGCGTCAAATGCCTGGCGAGGAGGTTAACTCAGAGCCAGCCGCGTTTACGAAAATACCAGAAGGGCAGGACGGCCGAGAGCACCATCAGGCCGATGGCGACGAGATAGCCGTAATCCCAGGACAGTTCCGGCATATGCTCGAAATTCATGCCGTAGATGCTGGCAATCAAGGTGGGCGGCAGAAAGGCCACGGCCGCCACCGTAAAGATCTTGATAATGGCGTTCTGCTCGATATTGATGAGGCCCAACGTCGCGTCCAGCAGGAAGTTGATCTTTCCGGCGAGGAAGGTCGCGTGATCGGCGATCGAAGCGACGTCGCGCGACAGTGTTTTGACGCGCGTCTTGACGTCCTTCTTCATGTTGTTCTGCGCGTTGAGAAACAATACGACGCGGCTGAGGCCGAGCAGGCTGTCCCGTGCCTTGGTGGCAAGATCGCCGTTGCGACCAATACGCCGCAACACATCCTGGAGGCTGCTGCTCTTATGTGCGCCGCGACCCTTGTTCTGCGACCGTGAACCTATGGCACCGGTTTGCTTGGAGAAAATGTCGCGCGAGACTTGCTCCATATCAGCTGCGGCCAGTTCCAGGATATCGGCGAGGCGGTCAGCAATACCTTCGAGCAGGCCGAGAAGAATCGGCTGCGCGCCGGTTGCAATGTTGGGGTGACGCAGGGCGCGCCGCGCAAAGACCGCGAAGGGCAGGGGGTCGACAAACCGCACGGTGATCAAGGCGGTCGGCGTGAGGATGAAGGTGACCGCGCCGCTCTCCGGATGCTCGGTCGCGGCCTTGTGCAAGACGGGAACCGTCATCACCAAACTGCCTTCTTCGCTGTAGAGGCGACTGCTGGCCTCGATCTCATGCATTTCTTCGCGTGTTGGCACCTCGATGGCGAAGGCAGTCTCGACCGCCTGGATTTCAGTCGGGGTGGGCTCCAGGAGATCGACCCAGACGGCATCGCGCGGCAAGGTCTCGGCGGCATGGTCGGCGGCATCCTGCAGGCGGCTCGGTAGCATCTCGGCGGCGGGCAGGTCGGTCACGACGGGACGTGTTGCGAGCCCGCTCACGACGATCTTGGTGAGGACGTCCTCTTGGTGGACATAAGCGGTGATCATGCCGGCCTCCGAAGGTAAACGAATGGTGACGTTCCACCCGAAGGCATCGGCAGCAACAGGCTCAGATGGTTAGTGGCAGCCTGTGCTTGCGGATGAGTCCGGGCCTGTGATGGTCCGCGCCGCGCCAGTTGAGCGCGTACTGGGAGGCTCTGCGGCGGTGGATTGTGCCCGGTTCATGTGACAGTTCCTGACATAGGCCGGGGCCAACATGCGCCCAGCAATCGATCGTTTGGTAGGACTGGCGCGACGGACTGTCAATTGAAAAGGTGCCGCGCTAGTCTCCGCTGCCGCACATGCCAGCAGAGGACGCAGGAATGACGACATTGACCGGCCAGGTGGCCCTGGTGACCGGGGCGGGCAGCCCAGATGGGATCGGCTTTGCCATCGCCCAGGCACTGGCGGCGGCAGGTGCTCGGGTGGCGATAACGTCAACCACCAACCGCATCAAATCCCGGCTCAAGGACATGGGCGGTGCAGACCAGCATCTGGCGCTCATTGCCGACCTCACCGACGCCGAAGCGGTCGCGCAACTCGTGAAGGGTGTGAATACCGGGCTCGGCAGGATCGACATCCTGGTCAACAATGCCGGCATGATCCAGACCGGCAAGCGCGAACGGGCGCGCCTCTTCCACGAGATCGCTGTCGAAGACTGGCTGCGCACCATGGATATCAACCTCAACACATGTTTTCATGTCAGCCGCGCCGTGCTGCCGCAGATGCTGCGGCGGAAATATGGCCGCATTGTCAACATCGCCTCGGTCACCGGGCCGCTGGTGACCAACCCGCGTAGCGCCGGCTATTCTGCCGCCAAGGCCGCCATGGTGGGCCTGACGCGCGCACTCGCGATCGAAGTCGCCGACAAGGGCATCACGGTGAATGCGGTGGCGCCAGGCTGGATCCAGACAGGTTCATCCGCAAAATCCGAGATTGTCGCCGGCAATCATACGCCGGCGAAGCGTCCGGGCCGACCCGACGAGGTTGCGGCCGTGGCAGCGTTCCTTGCCAGCCGCGACGCATCCTATGTCACCGGGCAGATGCTGGTGGTCGATGGCGGCAACTCGATCCAGGAATACAAGGGCCCGAGCGGCAAAGGCCGGATGTACTGAGCGGGAACTGTTCAGCCTGAGGCCAGTTCCACCCGCACATTGCGTTCAAGATAGGTGTTGAGCGCGATGTAGGAGCGAGTCTCCTTGACGCCGGGAATGTCATAGATGGCCTTCAGCAACTGCTCCAGCGCGCGGGTTCCTTCGCAACGGACCTTCAGGATCATGCAGGTGTCGCCGGCCACGGCATGGATTTCTTCCACCCGTGGATCGGTCTCGAGGGCCATCATTTCCGGCGTCTTGCCCCAACCTTCGGTCATGACATGGACGAAGGCCATGAGCGGCCGGCCGATCGCCTCGCCGTCGATGGCGATGGTGGTCTGCTTGATGACTCCCTGCGCCTTTAGTTTCTTGACCCGCTCGAAGACGGAGGGGGCGGAGAGGCCCAACTTCTCGCCCAAATCGCGATATGCGATGGTGGCATCGTCGGCGAGCAGGCCTAACAATTTTCGGTCGGTGGCGTCCATGAGCTCGGCTTTTCGAATGGCGTTAGAGTAAGAAATTTGCCTATTGTAAGTGAGATTATAACATAGTACGGCAATTGTATAAATTGACAAAACATAGTTAGTTTCATGTCCAGTAACAATGTGATCCAATCCTCCAGCGGCAGCCTGTTGATCTTGATGTGCGGGATCGCCGCGGTTGGAATCCAAGCCCTGATGCTCTCGCCCCTGCTGCCGGACATCGCAGCCGCTTTGCACGCATCGCCGCGGGAGATCGGCTTTGCAACCGGCGCCTACGGCGTTGGCGTTGCGTTGGCGGCGTTGTTGGCCGCCCCTCGGCTCGGTCAGTGGCGCAAGGCATTGGCGATTCAACTCGCCTTTGCCGTCATGGCGCTGGGTCTCGCACTTTGCGGCCTCGCCTGGGATTGGCGTGTTCTGGTGGCTGGGCAATTCGTGACCGGACTCTCGGCAGGGATCATCCTGCCGGCGACCTATGGCCTTGCCGCGGAATTGTCGGCACCCGAGATGCGTTCGCGCGCCATCGGCAAGGTGATCTTCGGCTGGTCCGTTGCCATGGTTGGCGGCATTCCACTCGCTGCCTTCCTGGCCGACCTCCTCGATTGGCGCAGCACATTCGGCCTCATTTCCATGGTCAGCATGGTCATGGTGGCCGTGGTCGGCCTTGTTCCACGCGGCAGCGGCACCATCGCGTCGGAGCGCATTTCCTATTCGCAGGTGTTCAGCGTGCCGGGGATGAAGCTCTGCCTGATCGCGACTTTTGCCTACATGATCGGCTTCTATCAGACCTATACTTTCATCGGCGATCATGTGCGCAACCTACACCAGGCCGGTGCCTGGCTGGGTGGTGTGGTTGCCTGTTCCTACGGCATTGGTTTCGGTTCCGCCATTCTGTGCAATTCCTGGCTGGATCGGCTGGGTCCAGTCCGGGTCATGGCGCTGTCGCTGTTCGCGGTCGGCCTCAATTACGTGATCCTGCCCTTTGCCATGTTGGCGATCTGGTCGGTGTTCCTGTTCCCCTTCGTCTGGGGCCTTGCCAACCATGTCTGCATGAACGTGCTGGTCTCCTTTATCAGCACGGCGCCGCCGGCGGCGCGCAGCACCGCAATGGGGCTCTTCTCGTTCATCACCTATGTCGCCGTGGGCCTTGGCGGCGCCATTTTCGGCACCGTCTACACGCTAGCCGGGTTCCGGACCGTCTCCTTCGCGGCAACGGCCACGCTCTGGTTCGCAGCGTTGCTGGTGGCTCTGCTGCTCAAGCGCCAGATGTCGGGCTCCGCATCAGTCCACCCCATCGACAACAATGAACTGGCAGCGCGTTGATTTGAGACGGTAGGGCAAAATTCGCTGGTATTCCGGTGAGTTATACCAATCCTCGGCAATTTGGCGGCTGGGAAACTCCAGCATGGCAATCCGTTCGAACGGCATTTCGCCTTCCAGGGTGGTAAACTTGCCACCGCGGACAAGGAACTTGCCCCCAAAGGCATTGATCGTCGGCATGACCTGTGACCGATAGATCTCGAATAGCGCTGGATCGTCAATATGCTCGTAGACGATACAATAGGCGGGCATCTGTTCTTCTCCGTGATGTGGCTGCCATCAGAGCTAATATGTGATGGTGCGATCGTAAAGTGAACCATTTCACTCGGCAGCCATTGATTGTCAGCTACGTGTAGCGCGCGAAACCGGAGTCCCACCCCAAGATTGGGCTCGGACGAGCGCCAGTCGCTCAGATCGAACAGTCAGTATTGGCCAGAAAGCAGAGACAGCCGTGACAAATATGAAGACAGTCGCCAAAGCTCACATCAATCGCATCGGTATCGCGGTGCCACCCCATGATGTCCACGAGGGCTTTCTCGCCCACGCCCGCCATATGCTGGGGAACCTGGATCGTATCCGCTTGTTCGATCGTGCTGCTCGGCGCAGCGGGATATCTCACCGCTATTCATTCCTGCCGGTTGGGAGCGACGTTCTCACGGCAGTCGATGGCGTGCGGTTCTATGAACACGGCAATTTCCCCACCACGGCGCGGCGTATGGAGCGCTATGCGCCGGACGCGCTGGCTTTGGCTGGGCAGGCGATCGATGGCCTGATGCTCGACCGGAAAATGGCGGGCATAACCCATCTCATCGTCGCATCCTGCACCGGCTTCAGCGCGCCGGGCCTCGATCTGCAACTGGCGCATCGGTTGGGACTCTCAATCAATGTTGAGCGACAGATGATCGGCTTCATGGGTTGCTCCGCGGCGATCCCCGCATTGCGCGCGGCACATCACATCATTCGCTCCGAACCCATGGCGCGCATCCTTGTGGTCAACCTTGAACTTTGCACGCTGCATCTTCAGGAGACAGACGATCTCGAAGCCATGCTGTCTTTTCTCTTGTTTGGGGATGGCTGCGCTGCTGCCCTGATATCCAGCGAAGAGAGCGGCATCGCGCTTGAGGATTTCAGATCGGTCATCATTCCGGAAACGGCGAATCTCATTACTTGGCAGATTGGCGATCAGGGTTTCGACATGTATCTGTCAGGTGAGGTTCCGAAGCGGATCAGCCAGTCCTTGCGCCAGGAAATGGGGCGCGAAGGGCCTGATGGACTGTTGCGCGGGGAGGGAACCCAGGCGGTCGACCTCTGGGCCGTTCATGCCGGCGGTAAGAGCATTCTTGATGCTGTCGAGCATGGGTTGTCGCTGGCCGCGGACGCGCTTGACCATTCGCGCGCCGTGTTGCGTGACTATGGCAACATGTCCTCGGCCACCATCATGTTCGTGCTGGAGCGGATGCTGCGCAAGCCAAAACTCCAGGCAAGCTCTCTGTCTCGTGGCATGGCCATGGCCTTCGGCCCCGGCATGGTGGCGGAGACGGCCCGATTTTCCCTCGCGGCATGACCGGCCATGGACTTTGCCCAGCGCAGCACGCTCCCGGAGCTTATGGATACCGAGATCGTTACGGCCGATGATTTCGCGGCCTGCCTAGCAGATCTTGCGACCGTCAATCGCCTCACGATGGCGAAGCAGCCGACTTTGTCCTGGCTGGCTGCAGCGCTCCGCCCGCTCCCAGCCGGGAGTGCC
The DNA here is from genome assembly GCA_016712715.1 of Rhodospirillaceae bacterium. Classification (NCBI taxonomy): domain Bacteria; kingdom Pseudomonadati; phylum Pseudomonadota; class Alphaproteobacteria; order Rhodospirillales; family Rhodospirillaceae; species Rhodospirillaceae bacterium. The sequence continues at coordinate 150,164 of JADJQM010000003.1, read as the reverse complement.
ATCACGGTTCTCGACGTCGGTTTCGGCCAGGGCGATATGCTGCGAGCCATCTGGGAAATGTGCCAACGGCGCGGCTTGAAGGCCGAATTGGTGGGTGTCGATCTCAATCCGCTGAGCGTAGCCGCTGCGAAGCGGGCAACGCCGTCCCATATGCAGATCGACTACCGAACAGGCGATGTGTTTGCGTTGCCGGCGTCGCCGCAGTTCGACTTCATCATCTGCTCGCTCCTGACGCATCACCTGTCGAATGACGAGGTGGTCTCGTTCTTGCGTTTGCTGGAAGGTCAGTCGATCGGCGGATGGTTCATCAACGACCTTCATCGGCATCCTGCCCCATATCACATTTTCCGGTTGATGGCTGGGATCGCTGGCTGGCATCGATTCGTGCGCCACGATGGTCCGGTCTCGATCGCTCGCAGCTTCCGTCGCGGGGATTGGGAGGCGTTCCTGAGGCTAGCCGGTGTATCAGCGACAATTCGCTGGCACATGCCGTTCCGCTATTGCGTGAGTAGAATGAAACTCGATCATTCTTCGAGAGGGCAATGAGGGCGACCCGGAAGCCATTGGTCATCGCGGGCGGCGGCCTGGCCGGGGCCGCGGCTGCCTGCCTTCTGGCGCGGGCCGGAAGGGCCGTCTGCGTGATCGAACGTGAACGAAGTGCCAAGCACAAAGTATGCGGGGAGTTCCTGAGCTACGAGGCTCAACACTATCTTTCCGAGTTGGGCCTCGATCTTGCGAAACTCGGCGCTATTCCGATCGATCGCGTTCGGCTTTTGCATCGGAAGCATGCCATTGGTGCTGACTTGCCGTTCCGCGGCATGAGCTTGTCGCGTCATGTGCTGGACGAGGCGCTGCTGGAGCTGGCTACCAGCCACGGTGCCGAAGTGATACGGGGTCATGTCATTCGGGAAATTGATCTGACGGGGGAAATGCGACTTGTTGTGGATGAGATCGGAGAAGTGCGCCCCGAGGCGCTGTTCCTCGCCTGTGGCAAGCATGAAATCCGTGGGGCTGGGCGCAGGTCATCCGCAAGGCCGAACGACCTGATCGGGTTGAAAACCTATCTCCGTTTGGCGCCGGATCAGGTCGATGCCCTGCGGGAGCAGGTTGAAATCATCCTGTTCCGTGGCGGCTATGCAGGCTTGCAGATGGTCGAGGGCGACCTCGCCAATCTTTGTCTGTTGATGCGACGCAAGCGTTTCGACGAGGCTGGTCAGGATTGGATGAGTCTCATCGCAAGCCTGAAACTGGAGACCCTCCAATTGCGCGACCGGCTGATGGGTGCTGTCGAGGAACTGGAGCGCCCGCTGGCCATCTCGCGCATCCCCTTTGGGTTCGTTCACCATCCGAACAACTGTGACAACAGTGCCTTCTTCCGCCTCGGTGATCAGCTGGCGGTGACGCCATCCTTCACTGGCGATGGCATGTCGATCGCTTTGCATACGGCATTTGCTGCATCAGAGGCCTGCCTCATTGGTGAGGCCGCGGAAGTCTACCATCGCCGGATGCGTGCGGAGATTGGCCCGCAAGTCGCACGTGCGGGCATCCTTTCAGCTGGTATGCTTCACGATGTCGGGCAGGTGGCCATCATGGCTGTAGCGCGAGTCATCCCGTCCCTGCTGCGGAGCGCTGCTACAGTAACGAGGATTCCCTCGATTTCAGGGCGAACGTTGCCAACGAGATTGTGCACCGTCGCAGACTGATCAACGCGCGCACCTTGCTCGTGTTCAGAGTCCAATCCCTTGTCAGGATAAAGTCAGCTAGCTGAGCGTTGAAGACAGCGTTGAAAGCTGTCGCCATTCACTTACCCGTGAATGATCGAGAGTCGTGCTTGAGGTCAATGCGTCGCATCTAAACCGACAGCGATCCGTCAGCATGCCCGGCCTAAGGTCCCGTCGCGCAACAGACGACGCCCGTGGTCTAGAGACCATTCACTTTGCGTGACTGTGGGGTGAAGAGATCGATGCGTCGCGAAAAGACGAGGACAGGGAAATGTCAGTATTGCCAAAATGGCCCCAAGGCACTGAAGGGTCAGTCCTTCGGGAGTGCATGGGAACGGATCGATCTCGCACTGAAGAACTTATCCGCGGCCGCTTCCGAAAGTCATATGGCGCAGATCTCCACACATTGATGCCACGCCTGTTCACGATGGCAGATGGTGATGGCCAGCTGGTTTGTGCATTTGGCTTGCGTGAAGCCGCCAAGGAGAGGCTGTACATGGAACAATACCTGGATCAGCCCGTCGAGAGTGTTATCGCGGAGCGTGCATGCAGATCCGTTGACCGGTCGCAAGTGATCGAGGTCGGCAACTTGGCTTCCATGCCCGGAAACGCCCGATCATTGATCGTGACGTTGACCCGATATCTTTATAACGCTGACTTTCATTGGGTGGTGTTTACTGGCGTTACAGCGCTGCGGGCGGCATTTTCCCGACTTGGCCTTCAACCCATGATCCTTGCCGCGGCTGAGCCAAGCCGCCTCGAACCGGCCGACCTGGCAAAGTGGGGCGACTATTTCACAGCCGCACCGCAGGTGATGGCTGGCGATATCCGGAATGGCTATCGCATGCTTGAAGCGACAGCGTCGTCGGGCCCGGTGTCATGGCGGTGACGCGCGGGAGCCCCCGGATTCCCTGACAGCCCTGGGTCAATGGGCATGTTCGCGGCCGAACGGAATCGCAGTTCGTACGGAGCGACGTGACGTTAGCTTCAGTGAGTTGCAGCAGATGGTCACTGAGGCAGCATCCCTTTTGGATGCAGCATCCTGCAAGAGATGCGCAATCTTTATGGACAATGGGCTCGGCTGGATTGTCGCCGATCTGGCGCTCCGAAAGGCAAACTGCGTGTCAGTACCGCTGCCTGGATACTTCTTGGAGGCACAGATCGATCATGTCTTGCGCCGTGCGGGTGTTGATCTTGTTGTTACGGACGTGCCCGAGCGTCTGGGACGTCTGGCCATGGCCAGACTGATTCCATCGCAAACGACACTGGGCAAAGACCTCGAGTTGCAGCGGGTGCGGCTGTTCCGACTCGATCACAAAACAGGCGATGCGCATCCGTCTTTGCCACCGCATGCACGGAAACTCACTTTCACATCCGGGACAACCGGCCAACCAAAGGGTGTTTGCCTCAGCGATGCTGTTATTGACAGGGTCGCACACACGCTTCTGGTTGCCACTGAGGGCATTTCCCATGATCGGCACCTCAGCATCCTGCCCTATCCCGCGTTGCTGGAGAATATTGCAGGCATCGATGTGACGCTGATGGCTGGTGCCGAAATCTGTGCGCTGCCACTCGCCTCTCTGGGGTTCACCGGTTCCTCCGGCCTTGAGCCACAACATTTGATAACGGCGCTGGATCGCTATCAGCCGAGCAGCATCGTTACGGTACCGCAGATACTGAAAGTTCTTATGCAGATGGTGCACAAGGCATCATGGCGACAGGACTATCTGCGCCATGTGGCAGTAGGCGGCGCGTCATTGCCGCTGGGTGCCGTGGAACAGGCGAGGGGCCTGGGATTGCCGGTCTTCGAGGGCTATGGACTGTCTGAATGCGGCTCTGTCGTTTCTCTGAACACTCGCACTCACAATCGTCCCGGCAGCGTCGGGCGTGTAATGCCCCATTGCGATGTGAGGTTGGCAGAGGATGGTGAAGTGTTGGTCGACGGTTCGAGCGCTGTGGGCTATCTCGAGCCAAACGGCGACGTGTCAGATCTGGCGTCGGGCCCGATTGCAACCGGTGACATCGGTCGCTTCGATGACGACGGCTATCTCTATCTGCTTGGGCGTAAGAAGAACATGTTCATTACCGCCTATGGCCGAAATGTTGCACCCGACTGGGTCGAATGCGAACTCACCGCGATGCCGTCCATCGGCCAGGCCATTGTATTCGGCGAGGCTAGGCCCTGGAACGTTGCGGTGATCGTACCGCGGTCAGAGGCGCTGGCAAAGGGCAACGACGCTTGTCGAGATCTGGTGGCGGGAGAGGTCGCAGCCGTCAATGATCGTCTGCCTGACTACGCCAGGATTCGGCGCTGGTTGACGATCGATCAGCCATTCCTCACGAGCAATGGTCTGATGACTTGGAATGGTCGCCTGCGCCGTCAACAGATAGCCGCCATCTATCAAAATCGTATTGATTTTTTGTATGAAGAGGATGCCGCAGATGTTTTTTGAGGAACTGGTCGCTCGCACCGAAGGGGAACGACAGGCGCTGTTCGAAGTGCCGCTGATTCAAGATGCCTTGCGCGGCGATGTCACACGCGAAAGCTATCTCGATTTCCTGGCGCAAGCTTATCATCATGTGCATCACACAGTACCCTTGCTGATGGCGTGTGGCTCGCGTCTGCCCGATCGGATGGGTTGGTTGCGGGACGCGATCGTTGACTATATTGATGAAGAGACCGGCCATGACGAGTGGATTCTGTCAGATATAGATCACGCCGGCGGCAATTCGGCGGCCGTACGCAAAGTCCCCCCAGCCATGCGACCGAGGTGATGGTCGCCTATGCCTATGATGGTATTCTACGCCGCAATCCGGTCGTGTTCTTCGGTATGGCGCATGTGCTGGAGGGTACCAGCGTACAATTGGCGAGTCAGGCTGCAGATGTCCTGCACAAGGCGCTCGCACTTCCGGCCAATGCCTTCACCTATTTGGCGTCCCACGGCACACTCGATATTGAACATACCAAAGTGTTCGCCAGCCTCGTCAACCGCTTCGATCAAGGCGACGATCAGGAGGCGGTCGTGCATGCGGCCAGGGCCTTCTATCGCCTCTATGCCGATGTATTCCGTGGCATTGACCGGTCGCCGGCATGAACTCGCGACCGCACGTCCTGATCACAGGCGCCACCGGCGGCATCGGGGCGGCAATAGCTCGCCGACTGGCTGGCATGAAATGTGACCTCACTTTGATTGCGCGCGATCCGGAACGTTTGGCTGTACTTGCTGACGAACTGCGGCATGAGGAAATCACCGTAACCGAGATCGCCATGTCTCTCGGGACACAATCAGATTATCCGGAACTTCTGCAACGCGTGTCCAACAGCAATCGTCCGATCGACATCTTGATCAACAACGCAGCCATCAACTGGTTTGGTCATTTTGCGGATATGCCGGATGAGGATATCGACGGGCTGATTGCCACGAATGTCACGGTGCCGATCCGCATGGCCCGCGCGGCGCTGGTCGGCATGCGGCGGAGCGGGCGTGGGATCATTGTCAACATCGGTTCTGTCTTCGGCAGCATCGGTTTTGCCGGGTTTCCGGTCTACAGCGCCTGCAAGTTCGCCTTGCGCGGATTTTCAGAAGCTCTGCGTCGGGAACTTAGTGGCACCGGGGTCAAGGTTGTCTATATCGCGCCACGCTACACGAAGACCGCATTCAACGACGGAGCGGTTGACAGGATGGCGCGAGCGACCGGCATGACAATGGATGCTCCAGATGCCGTGGCAAGACGCATTGTTGAGGCGATCGTCAATCAACGCCCGGAGACGCTTATCGGCTGGCCGGAGCGGGCATTTGCCAAGCTGAATGCCATAATTCCCCGGCTTGTTGATCGTGGCCTCAGCCGGACGAACCGTAAGATCCTGGCTCATGCACCAGAAATTGCTACCCGACATTTACTTGAAGAGGAGCGTAGTTAAGATGAACATACGTCAATTGATGATACACTTGGCCGTCATTGTGCCGTTGGGGGGATTGGCCGGAACGGCATTCGCCGGAGATGACCAGGCGAGTGTACTCCTCGCTCTGCAGCATCGTTGGGCGACCGCCAATTACCAGGTTCCAGAGAACGAACGTGAGGAGGCCTTCAAGGCGCTCGTCCCAATGGCCGATGGCGCTGTCCAGAAATACCCGCAATCTGCGGCGCTATTGGCGTGGCGCGGCATCATCCTCAGTACATATGCCGGTGCCAAGAGAGGGCTGGGCGCGCTCGACCTCGCCAAGCGGGCGCTTCAATCGTTGGAGGCCGCAGCAGAAATCGATGAGAAGGCAATCGGCGGCGGTATCGACACGTCGATTGGCGCACTCTACTACCGGGTGCCGGGATGGCCTTTGGGCTTCGGCGACGACGACAAGGCCGCCGAGTATCTGACGAAGGGCCTAGCCTTGAATCCGGCCGGAATTGATGAAAACTATTTCTTTGCCGATTATCTGATAGAGCAGGGGGAAAAGGAGAAGGCTGCGCAATACTTGCAGAAAGCTCTTGCCGCCGCCCACGGCCCGATCGTCTAGACGCCGATGCGGGACGTCGCCAGGATATAGCAGTCGCGATGGCGAAATTGGCAGACTAGAATCCGAAACGAATCCATCCTGGCTCGGCGCCGCTGGCAAGATTGCGCCAGCCAGGAATGGGGACGTGAAGCGCTTGATCAGGATTGATGGCGGACGGAGGGGGCGTAGAGGACGGCGCGATCAGAGCACGAGGAACTGCTTCACCCGGCGAACCTGCTCTTCCAAGATATGCTTGCCGAGGCTGATCTAGCAGCCCTTCGCCTGCGGGGCGAGCAGGCAGGCCGTGCGATCAATCAATGCCGCGCCGGCAGCAGTCTCGGGCCTCTCTTCATGAGGACTGACAGGCGCAGGCTCGCCGCGCAGGTGCTCCTTCTTTGCAGCAATGCGGTCGTCTCCCAGCTTCCGCGTATGGTTGCGTGGACAGCGCTTCAAGTTTGCTACTTTTCTGCACGTGACACATTGTAGTAGCGCTTCAGTTAGCTCAGCGTTTTATGGTGCGTGACTTCTTGGAGTTCGAGAATGTTGGGTGGAATTTCGCGAGCATAGTGATCGCGGTGTGCCGGAGATCGTGATTTGTCGACTTGCCCTTAAGCTCGACTTTCTTTTCACCCTCTGAGTCGGTCTCCAAGACAGCACCGATTGCGATTTTATCGAGATCCCGATCCAGTTCGTCGTCTTCAATGTCTCCCTCGGTGTCGCCGGGGTCGCGATAACCTGATCGGATCGCCGCATTGCGGTGAGCCATGGTCACCAAGTTCGTATTGAAGCCACCTTCGGAAGCTGGCAAATCTGGGTCGCCGAAGACATAAACGTCCCTGCGCTTTGGAGCTACATCCATCAATTCGAATGCCAGCGCCTCCGCTTCCGGAAGAGGCGCCACATCGCGCGCAGTGCCGTTCTTAGTTTCCGGAAGATGCCAGATGTATCCTTCATCTTCCTTCTTAAAGTCCTTGTCGTCGTCGCCGCGATTTGCCGCCTTGGTTTCGACGACCCATCGGCCAGCTTCGAGATCGGATTCTGGACCGATGAAGAGCTTTTTCAGCTTGTGGCCGCGCATCCGGACCTTGCCCAGATGCTTGGGCTGTCCGTCCTGTGTTTTTGCCCCGGTAACTTACGTCGGATGGCAGCTTGCGCTTGGCCATTCCTCAAAAACCCTTTTGTCCCGGATTGTCCCAGAAATCGATGGGCGGCTCTCGGAACAGTCGTTTAAAAAGTGTGAGGAAAGCGGCTGTTTACAGCGGTGCGATGGCGGAGGGGGTGGGATTCGAACCCACGGTACGCTTGCACGTACAACAGTTTTCGAGACTGTCCCAATCGGCCACTCTGGCACCCCTCCGCAGGGATCCGGGCAATCCGGGCCGTTTGACGCGCGCGGAACCTAACGAAGTGAATCAGTCTTCGCAAGCCCGGCTTGACCCCATTCACAGTTAACGCCGATCCTCTGGCCAGAAGCCCGGAGGAGGGGCTGTGAACATGGCCCCTGCCAAATTACCGATCATCCCGGTGGTCGATCTCAAGCATTTGAGCTTCGACCATCTGGCGACATCCGCGCCCGAGAAGGTGTTGCTGCTGGCAGCCGCCGGTCGCGCCCTCGTCACGGGACCGGTCCAGGCGCTCATGGATTGGCGCTCCAAAGCCTGGCTCGCCCGGAATGTGACCCCTTATAAGGTGGAGATCGACCGGGTTGCAGCCATTCCAGGGGTATCCGGTGTCTACGCCCTCAATATCAGTACCGAATGGGCCTGTTCCAGCATGGTCCATGGCGGGCGCTTGATGCGGACATTGGATTGGCCACTTCATGGCATGGGACCTAGTCTCACCGTGACGCGGCACGACTGTCCCCTCGGGGCCTGGTGGCAGGCGACTTGGCCGGGCTTTGTGGGGGTGCTGACCGGACTAGCGCCGGGGCGCTTCGCTGCCTCCTTCAACCAGCCGCCGATCCGGAGAGTGACCTGGATAAGGCCTTTGGATTGGATTTTTGAGCGTGTCCGTGTCGGCCGGCGACAGGCCATTCCGCCCACCCATCTCCTGCGTCAGGTATTTGAAAAGGCGTGTAATTTTGACGAAGCGCTGGCGCTGCTGCGGGATACCGAATTGTCGATGCCGGCCCTGTTCAGCCTGACTGGCGCCGATGGCCAGTCGGTCGTGGTCGAACGGCTGGAATCGAGTTATCGGCTGCGCCCTGGCCCCGTCGCCATTTCCAATCATTGGCCGGCTTTGCCAGGTGTGGCCAAAGCCTGGCCGCCCGGCTGGAAGCGCGGGGTGGATAGTGCCGGGCGGTTCCGGGATGCCTGTGTCCTGGCCCGAGAGATGGCGGCCTTGCCGGCAGATTTCGACTGGCTGCGCTATCCTGTTCTTAATAAATACAGCCGGTTAGCTGTCATGATGGACTGCGTCGCCGGTGATATGGTGGTGCTGGGCCTGGAACAGTCTGGCGACAGCGCTGTCCCGGCCACCCAGATTCTGCGGCTTGAGGGCCTGAAACCAAGGGCTTAGGGTCAGTTACAGCGCCTTCGGAAAGCGCACCGGGTGGACAATATTCGCCGCGAATCCGGTTGACAGGCAGGGGCGATAACGTCTATTTCCCACCTCGAACGGGTCGCCCTTCGGCGGCCCGAAGCTTTTGGCATGAAATGGCGCTGCGCGGCCCGGTGTTTAGATCCGACCCGCGACCCGCCTCTAGGACGGCAATTATGTTTGCAGTGATCAAGACGGGCGGCAAGCAATACAAGGTCGCTACCAACGATATCATCCTTGTTGAGAAGCTCGAGGCCGAAGCGGGTTCGAGCGTCACCCTGGGTGACGTGCTGATGGTCGGCGAAGGTGGCAACATCACGGTGGGCGCGCCCAATGTGGCTGGCGCCTCGGTGACGGCCACGGTGCTGGAGCAGCGCAAGGCCGACAAGGTTCTTATCTTCAAGAAGAACCGTCGCCACAACTACCGCCGCAAGCGCGGCCATCGTCAGTTCGTGACGGTGCTCAAGATTGAAGGCATCAAGGCGGCCTGAGGGCCGACCTGATCGAATTAGGGAGAATTCCAAATGGCACATAAAAAAGCCGGTGGTAGTTCGCGCAACGGTCGCGATAGCGCTGGCCGTCGCCTGGGCGTGAAGAAGGCCGGCGGCGAAGTCATCGTCTCGGGCAACATCATTGTCCGTCAGCGCGGCACCAAGGTTCACCCCGGCCAGAATGTCGGCATCGGCAAGGACCACACCCTGTTCGCTACGGCGGCGGGTCGTGTGACGTTCAAGACCGGCGTTGGCGGGCGTACCGTCGTGTCGGTGCTGCCTGTGGCACTCCCGGCAGCCGAGTGAGCCATTTGCGCCCCTGAGGGCGCGGCCATTCGCTGAAGCGGTTTAAAAGGGGAATGGCGGAAACGCCATTCCCCTTTTTCGTTTTTGGAATTGAACATGAAACCGAGCGAGTTTGCCTATAACGCCCTGGTGCCCGAACTGATCTGCAGCGATTTCGCGCGGTCGCGGGCGTTCTATGTCGATCTGCTGGGTTTCCGTCCGGCCTATGAGCGGCCGGAAGATCTGTTTGCCTATCTCGAACGCGGTGCGGCACAGCTCATGATCGAGCAGTTCAGCAATGAAGGTTCGTGGCTCACCGGCGAGATGGCGCAGCCCTATGGCCGCGGCATCAACTTGCAGATCGAGATCGACGATCTCGATAACCTCGCGGCAAAAGTAAAGCGGGCTGGCATTGCCTTCTATCGAGAGCCTGTCGACCGCTGGTACCGGGTCGATGAACATGAGACCGGCCAGCGCCAATTCCTGGTGCAGGACCCTGACGGATATTTGCTGCGCTTCTGCCAGCATCTTGGTGAAAGACCAATACAATGAAGTTTCTCGACGAGGCCAAAATTTTCGTGAAGTCTGGTGATGGTGGCGCTGGCTGCGTCTCCTTCCGGCGCGAGAAGTTCATCGAATTCGGCGGGCCGGATGGCGGCAATGGCGGGCGCGGTGGCGACATCATCGTCGAGGTCGTGGCGAATCTGAACACGCTGATTGACTATCGCTATCAGCAGCATTTCAAGGCGCGTCGCGGTTATCACGGCAGCGGCAAGAATCGCACCGGCCCCGATTCCGAGACCATCGTCATGAAGGTGCCGGTCGGCACTCAGATCTTCGATGAAGACAAGGAAACGCTGCTGTTCGATCTCGTGACGCCCGGTCAGCGCGTCGTCTTGTGTCGCGGTGGCGATGGCGGATTCGGCAATGCGCATTTCAAGACCGCGACCAACCAGGCGCCGCGCCTGGCGGGACAGGGCTGGCCAGGGGAAGAGCGCTGGATCTGGCTACGCCTGAAATTGATCGCCGATGCGGGACTTGTCGGCCTGCCCAATGCCGGCAAGTCTACCATGCTGGCCGCCGTGTCGCGGGCCAAGCCGAAGATCGCCGACTATCCATTCACCACGCTGAAGCCGCAGCTCGGTGTTGTGCATGTCGATGAGCGGGAATTTGTGCTCGCGGACATTCCAGGTTTGATCGAGGGTGCTCATGAAGGGGCAGGCCTCGGCACAAAGTTCCTTGGCCATGTCGAGCGCTGCCGTGTGCTGCTCCATCTCATCGACGGGACCCAGGAAGATGTGGCCGGCGCCTACAAGACCATCCGCACCGAGCTGAAATCCTACAGCACGATGCTCGCCGCCAAGCAGGAACTGGTTGCCCTCAACAAATGCGATGCGCTGACCGAAGAGGAAATCGAAGAAAAAGCTGCCGCGCTCAGGAAAGCCGCGAAGCTCAAGAAAGGGCAAGTGGTCTACCGGGTGTCGGGGGCTGCCGGCATGGGCGTCAAGGAATTGATGCGCACCATGCTTGGAATCATCGATACTGACAAGGCGCGCGAAGCGGAAGCGGCGAAGGATATGAGTCAGGGCATCGAAATCGATGCTGGCGACGCCTAAAGGGTCAGTGAAGCGCGAGGGGGCGCTGACATGAGTGACAAGAAGAAGGTATCAAGAAAAGAGCGATCGCTCGCCAGCGCCAAGCGCATCGTCGTCAAGATCGGCTCGGCGCTGCTGGTCGATGACGAGACGGGTGGTATTCGCCGCAAATGGCTCGATGCGCTCGCCGATGATGTCGCGGCCTTGCGTGCCCAGGGCAAGGAAGTGCTGCTGGTATCATCCGGCGCCATCGCCGTTGGTCGCCGCCATCTCGGGCTGACCGATGGTGTCCTGCGCCTGGAAGAGAAACAGGCGGCTGCCGCAACCGGCCAAATTCGCTTGGCTCATGCCTATCAGGAAACGCTGGCGCGTCACGGTATCACCGTGGCCCAGGTCCTGCTCACCCTCGACGATACCGAGGAACGGCGCCGCCATCTCAATGCGCGCTCGACCTTGGCGACGCTGCTGCAGATGGGCGCTGTGCCCGTCATTAATGAAAACGACACCGTGGCCACCAGCGAGATTCGCTTTGGCGACAATGACCGCCTGGCTGCGCGTGTCGGCGCCATGATCAGCGCGGATACGCTGGTGCTGCTTTCCGACATCGATGGCCTCTACACCGCCGATCCGCGCAAGGACAAGTCGGCGGCCTTTATCGGCGAGATCACCGAGGTCACGGCCGATATCGAAGCCATGGCCGGCGTGGCGCCGGCCGGTTATTCGTCGGGCGGCATGGTCACCAAGATCGCCGCAGCCCGCATCGCCATGTCGGCCGGCTGCCGCATGGTGATCGCCAGCGGCAAGGAGATGAATCCGCTACAGGCGATCCTCGATGGCGGCACCTGTTCCTGGTTCCTGCCGGCGAGCGGTCCAGGCCGCGCGCAAAAGCTGGATCGGCGGTTCGCTGAAAGCCAAAGGCAAGCTCGTGGTCGACGATGGCGCCCTGGCGGCATTGAAGGGCGGCCGCTCCTTGCTGCCTGCCGGAATCACCCGGGTCGAAGGCCGCTTCGAGCGCGGGGATGCCGTCTTGGTGGTCGACAATGCCGGGAATGAGATCGCTCGCGGCCTTGCCGCCTATGACGCCGCCGATGCCAAGCTCATCATGGGCCATAAGTCGAAGGAGATTGCGGCCTTGCTCGGCTATCGCGGCCGTGATGAGATGATCCACCGGGATGATCTGGTCGTCAGCTAGGGACAACAAATGACCGCGCTCAAGAAGGATGTCGGTGGCGATTCGTTGATGAACGAGATGCTGGCGCTGGGCCGTGCGGCCAAGGCGGCCTCCACCAAGCTTGCCCAGGCACCGCGGGAGAAGAAGGACCTGGCGCTGAAAGCCATGGCTGCTGAAATTCGCGTGCAGTCGGCGAAGATCCTTGCCGCCAATGAACGCGACATGAAAGCGGCGCAAGCGCGCGGTCTTTCCAGTGCCTTGCTGGACCGGCTGCTGCTCGACGCAAAGCGGGTCGAGGCCATGGCGTCGGGCCTTGAGGAAATCGCGCAATTGCCGGACCCGGTCGGCCGCTCGCTCGGTGCCTGGGACCGTCCCAACGGATTGAAGATCGAGCGCGTCTCGGTGCCGCTCGGTGTCATCGGCATCATCTATGAAAGTCGGCCGAATGTGACAGCGGATGCCGCGGGCCTCTGTTTGAAATCGGGCAATGCCGCGATCCTGCGCGGCGGGTCGGAAAGTGCGCATAGTGCTGCCGCCATCCTCGATTGCCTGCAGGAAGGTCTTTGCGCGGCCGGCCTGCCGAAAGCTTCGGTCCAGCGCCTGCCGACCACCGACCGCGCCGCCGTCGGCATCATGCTCGGCATGACCGAGAGCATCGATCTCATCATCCCGCGCGGTGGCAAGGGCCTCATCGAACGCGTCGCCAATGAAAGCCGCATCCCGGTGCTGAAGCATCTCGACGGTATCTGCCACACCTATATCGATGGTGAAGCCGACCCCGAGATGGCGCGCAAGATCGTGGTCAATGCCAAGATGCGCCGGACCGGCATCTGCGGTGCCACCGAAACATTGCTGATCGACCGGCCGGCGCTCGCCTTTGCGAAACCGATCCTCGACGATCTCATCAAGGCCGGGTGCGAATTGCGTGGCGATTCGGCGATCCAGGCCCTCGATAAGCGTGTTGCACCGGCGTCACCGGAAGATTGGGATACCGAATATCTCGATGCCATCCTGTCGGTCCGCGTGGTCGACGGTGTGGATGGTGCCATCGAGCATATCGAGCGTCACTCCTCTCATCACACCGAAGCGATCGTCACCAGGAACGCGGCGACGGCCGCGCGCTTTCTCAACGAAATCGATTCCGGCATCGTGATCTGGAACAGCTCGACCCAATTCGCGGATGGCGGTGAGTTCGGCATGGGGGCCGAGATCGGCATTTCGACCGGCAAGCTCCATGCCCGCGGGCCGGTGGGGGCGGAGCAGCTCACCTCCTATAAATACATCGTGCGCGGCGACGGCCAGGTACGGCCGTAAGCGTGGGCACGGTCGCGCGCAAGATCGGCATCCTGGGCGGCTCCTTCAATCCGGCCCATGACGGGCACCGGGATATCAGCCTGGCTGCCTTGGCTTATCTCGGCCTCGATGAGATCTGGTGGATGGTGGCACCCCAGGATCCTTGAAAAGCAGCACCGGCATGGCTTCGTTTGAAGCCCGGATGGCGGAAGCGAAACGGGTGGCGCATCACCCGCGCATCCGGGTGACGGATATCGAGCGCCGTTTCGGCACCCGCTATACCGCGGATACCCTCCGGCACCTCACCCGCAAGTTCGCCAACTTTCGGTTTGTCTGGCTGATGGGGGCCGACAACCTTGCCGGCATGGACCAGTGGAAGGATTGGCAACAGATCTTTCATCTGGTGCCAATTGCGGTTTTTGACCGTCCGACATATACTTACCGTGCACTGGCCGCTAAGGCGGCACGGCGATTCGCCTGTTTTCGGGCGCGGGAGCAAGCAGCCCGAACGCTGGTTACGTCGCCACCGCCGGCGTGGACGTTTGTGCATCATCGATTGAACCCGATCTCTGCCACCGAAATTCGCCGTAGGCGGCTTTGGGGCGAGACAGGTCCACGGGCGGCAGAGCCGACGATGCCCCGATGATTTCTATCCCATGACGCCGGCTTGAGGAGGATTAACGCCATTTCCGAAAAGAACACCGCGGTTCGCCGGAAGACCGCAACAAAAGCGTCCGGCACCAGCAAAAGCAAACCCGCCACGAAGAAGGCCGCGCCGAAGAAGGCATCTGCTCCCAAGGGAGCGAAGGCTGCTGTCAAGAAGACGCCAGTGAAGTCCAATGGCGTGAAGTCCAAGGTGGCGACAAAATCCAAGACGGCCGTGAAGTCGAAAACCGCTGGCAAGAAGCCCGCGGTGAAGGCGATTGGCACAAAGTCTATTGTGCCGACGGCATCCCGGCCGATCGACCAATGGTCGCGCAATCTCCTGAAGATGGTCGAGAAGTCCCTGGATGCGGACAAGGCCGAGGACATCGTGACGATTGATCTTTCCGGCAAATCGGCCATCGCCGATTACATGGTGATCGCCACCGGTCGCAATACGCGGCAGTTGGCTGCCATGGCGCATCACATTGCCGAAAAGCTTGCCAAGGCCGGGGCGAAGCCGATCGGCATCGAAGGCATCAGCCAGGGTGACTGGTGCTGGTGGACGGCAACGACATCATCATCCATCTGTTCCCGGCCGGATGTGCGCAAGCTCTACAGCCTGGAAAAGATGTGGGGCATCGACCAGCCGGAACCGGAAACGCTGCAGGCTGTCGGCTAAGACCTAGCCAGCTGTTTGAGGTGGCGCTGAACTGATGTCGGCCTGATTCCCGAAGGCCGTGCCAAGCATGCCTTGGGCGATCGCCTCCGCACCCACCACGATGCGGTCGGCACCGTGGAGCTTGAGATGGTCGATCTCGTCGCTGGAGAAGGCGCGGGCGATGATCTCCAGCGATGGATTGGCGGCACGCGCCTGCTCGACGGCTTGACCTGCCTCGAACGCATTGTCGATCGCCTCGAACAACCGCCTCGCGCCGGCTATATTGGCAGCCGTGATGGCTTCCGGATCGGCGGCATTGGCGGCGATCACCTCGATCCCGTCCGCCCGCAGGCGCTTCAGGGCGTTCGCCCGGTCCTCGATCACCAGGAATGGCAGCCCTGCCCGGCGCAGGTAGTCGATGAGCGCGTTGCCGACCCGGCCACCCCCCACAATGACGGTGTGATGCGATAGGCCGGTGGTGACGAGCTGGTCCGCGGAGGCTCTAATTTCCTGAGCCTCGATTTTTTTCCCTTTGAGGCGATCGATGGCGGCAAAGAGGACCGGATTGGCCAGGATGGAGAGGATGGCGCCGGCCAGAATGAGGTCGCGCCCCTCCTGAGGAAGCAGCTTCAGTTCGACGCCTAATGCCGCAAGAATAAAGGAAAATTCGCCGATCTGCGCGAGGCTGGCCGAGATGATCAGGGCCGTGCCGGTCGGATGCCGGAACAGCCGGACGAGGAGGAAGGCCGCGATCGATTTCCCGAAAACGATGATCCCGAACGTGGCTGCGACTAGAAATGGGCTGGTTATGAGGATGTTTGGGTCGAATAGCATGCCAACCGAGACGAAGAAGAGGACCGCAAAGGCATCGCGCAGTGGCAGGGATTCTTCGGCGGCCCGGTGGCTGAGCTCGGATTCTGCCAGCACCATGCCGGCAAAGAAGGCGCCGAGTGCAAAGGACACGCCGAACAGGGCCGCCGCACCAAAGGCGACACCCAGCGCGATTGCCAAGACAGCAAGCCGGAACAGCTCGCGCGAACCGGTATGGGCGATGTAATGCAGGATCCAGGGAATGACCCGCCGCCCGACCACCAGCATGAAGACCACGAAGGCCGTGACCTTGCCGAGCGTGATCAGCAGTGGCATCAGGAAATCGGCGCCACCCTCGGAACCGGTTGCCTGGCCCTCGGTAAAGGCGGCGGCGATGGGCGGCAGCAGGACGAGGACGAACACCATGACCAAGTCTTCGACGATCAGCCAGCCGATGGCGATGCGGCCGCGATCCGTGTCCAGGGCATGGCGTTCCTGCATGGCGCGGAGCAGGACCACGGTCGACGCCACCGAGAGAGCAAGGCCGAAAACCAGGCCGCCGGCCATCGGCCAGCCGAGCGCCCAGGCCAGAGCCCAGCCCAGCAATGTGGCGAAGGCGATCTGCACGACGGCGCCGGGCACGGCGATGGCGCGCACCGAAAGCAGGTCCTTCAATGAGAAGTGGAGGCCGACGCCGAACATCAGCAGGATGACGCCGATCTCGGCCAGCTCCAGCGCCAGCCCCTGATCGGCGACATAGCCGGGGGTGAAGGGGCCGACGATCACACCGGCCAGCAGGTATCCCACCAGCGGCGAGATGCGCAGCCGGTGCGCCAAGGTGCCGAAAACAAAGGCCAAGGCAAGGCTGCCGACAATCGTGGCAATGAGCGGCGTGGCGTGCGGCATAGTTCACGTCGCAGGTTCGTTGCATGGATGGGTGAGGAGGGCGAGGGTCCCGGACCAAGCCCTTGCCGCATATGGGGATTCAGGGGGCGGATATCAAGGTTTGGGAATGATTGTCGGTGGCAAGGAAGGCCCCCTCACCCTGACCCTCTCCCGCGAGGGGAGAGGGAAAGAGATCTGCCGGCAATAAACAGTCTGGCCGCGTGATCTCACCGGAATCGCGTGGCAAAAGCCCCTCTCCCCTCGCGGGAGAGGGGTCGGGGTGAGGGAGAAGGTGACGGGTCGGCCCGCCATGCGATTTCCGGCAGATGGGGCCATGGTTTCGCGCTACTCAGAGATGGCCCGGCTGTTTAGGGTCGGAAACGAGTTGCACGCGTTTCCGACCGGGACCAAATCATGCTCGCCAATCGCGGCGTTTTGCTGGCGTTTCTTGCCTCCGCCGCCTTCTCGATGAAAGCCATCTTCGTCAAGCTCGCCTATCTCTATGGCGTTGACGCTGTGCTGCTCCTGGCGCTCCGGATGGCGTTCTCCCTGCCGGCCCTGCTGGCGGCGGCTTGGTGGTCCGGCCGGAATTCCGAACTGAGGCTGACGGCGCGGGATTGGCGCAACATCATCTTCCTGGGCTTCGTCGGCTATTACCTCTCCAGCCTGCTCGATTTCCTGGGTCTTGCCTATATTTCGGCCGGGCTCGAGCGCCTGATCCTGTTCCTGTATCCGACCGTGGTCGTGCTGATCTCGGTCTATATGTTCGGGAAGACCATCAGCAGGCGGGCGATCTTCGCCATGGTGCTGTCCTATATCGGCATCGGCATTGCTTTCCTGCACGACGTCGAGATCACCGGCGACCACCGGGCGACGATGATCGGCGGCGGCCTCATCTTTCTGTGCATGATCACCTACGCCATCTATCTGGTGGGCAGCGGCCAGATGACCAATCGCATGGGATCGACCCGCTTTGCAGCACTCGCGACCAGCGTCGCCGCGGTCTCTGTCATGATCCATTTCATGCTTGCCAGCCCCCTGGTTGAGGCTGTCCAGCAGCCCTGGCAGGTCTATGCCTATGCAGCGGCCATGGCTGGTCTTTCGACCATCCTGCCGATCTTCCTCACCGCCAAGGCGATTCAGCTGATCGGGGCTTCGAAGGTCTCGATCGTCGGGTCGATCGGGCCGGTGGCCACGATCTTTTTCGGCTGGCTGATCCTGGGCGAGGACGTCTCAATCGAACAGATGGTGGGTGCCGGCTTTGTGCTGGGCGGCGTCATGCTGGTCAGTTCCAAAAAAGCCTGAAAATCAATTGGTTGCGAATCGGCCTTGAGCGTGGATTTGGGTGGAAAATCCGCCCGAATTGCTTAGATTGCGCACCAATCCGTTGCCCTTGAGACACCCCGAGAGATTCATGGCCAATCTGCCGAATGAAGTATCCCGGCGCAGGACGTTCGCGATCATCGCGCACCCCGACGCCGGCAAGACCACGCTTACGGAAAAGCTGCTGCTGTTCGGCGGCGCCATCCAGTTGGCCGGTGCCGTGAAGGCGCGTGGCGAGCAGCGCCGCGCGCGGTCGGACTGGATGAAGGTCGAGCGTGAGCGCGGCATCTCGGTCACCGCCTCGGTGATGAGCTTCGAGTACAAAGGCTGTGCGTTCAACCTGCTGGACACGCCGGGCCACGAGGATTTCTCGGAAGACACCTATCGGACCCTGACCGCGGTCGACAGCGCGGTGATGGTGATCGATGCCGCCAAGGGGATCGAAGCGCAGACCCTGAAGCTGTTCGCCGCCTGCCGCTTGCGCGACGTGCCGATCATCACCTTCATCAACAAGATGGACCGCGAAAGCCGCGAGCCGCTCGATCTCCTCTCGGAAATCGAAGAGCAGCTGGCGCTCGACGTGACGCCGGCATCCTGGCCGATCGGCATGGGTAAGACGTTCCGCGGCTGCTACGATCTTTTGAAGGATCGGCTGATCCTGTTCGAGCGTGGCGGCAAGCAGGACGAGGATGTCGTTGAAATTAAAGGTATTGATGACCCCAAGCTCGACGCCAATCTGAAGCCGGACGAAGTGCAGCGCCTGCGCGACGATATCGAGATGGCGCGGGGCTGATGAAGCCGTTCGATCTCGCGGCCTATCGCGAAGGCCATCTGTCCCCGGTCTATTTCGGCTCGGCGGTGAACAATTTCGGTGTCGGCGAACTGCTTACGGGCCTCGCCGAGATGGCACCGCCACCGCGTCCGCAGAAAGCGGCGACACGCATGGTCGAACCGACAGAGGAAAAGACCACGGCCTTCGTCTTCAAGATCCAGGCGAACATGGACCCCAAGCACCGTGATCGTATTGCTTTTACGCGGCTGTGCTCGGGTAAGTTCGAACGCGGCATGAAGATGCTGCATGTCCGCTCGGGCAAGCAGATCAACCTCCATAATCCGGTCGTCTTCCTGGCCCAGGACCGCGAAATCGCGGAGGAGGGCTATGCCGGCGACATCCTCGGCATTCCCAACCATGGCAATCTGCGGATCGGCGATACGCTGACCGAGGGTGAGCCGCTGCAGTTCGTGGGCATCCCCAGCTTCGCACCGGAACATCTGCAGGCCGTGCGCGCCGATGATCCCTTGCGCGCCAAGCATCTCGGCAAGGCGCTGGAACAATTGGCGGAAGAGGGTGCCGCCCGGGTTTTCCGCCCGGAGATCGGCACCGACTACATCGTCGGTGTCGTGGGCGCCCTGCAGTTCGAGATCCTGGCCGACCGCATCCGGACCGAATATGGCCTGCCGGTGCGGTTCGAGCCGACCAGCCTCTACACGGCGCGGTGGATCGAAAGCGACGATCCGGCGGCGCTGAAGACCTTCCTCGACGAGACGCGGGCCAGTGTCGGCAAGGACCACAATGGCGATCACGTGTTCCTGGCGCGCAACGCCTGGCATCTGGACCGGGCCGAGAAGGACCACCCCAAACTGCGCTTCCTCAAGGTGAAGGAACAGGCGCAGTAACCCGGGACGTCCCCAAGGCTCACGCCTCGCCGCGCGTCCAGCTGATCTCGACCGGCTCGCGGAAGGCGAAGCGGGTGAGGTGGCTGCCGATCACGTCCTCCATCCGGGCGAGGGAGTCTGGATCGATCGCCGAGACGCACATGACCAGGACGTCCTTGCCGGTCGCCAGTTCGCAGAGGCCGAAGGGAAATTCGATCCGCCCGGTCTCGGCATCATGGGTCGCCGGGACCTTGTGGGCGAAATGCTTGCACAGCTGCCCCAGATAGCGCGCGGGCGAGGTCGTCGGCACGCGCGCCATCGAGGTGAATTTGGTCGCGACGGATTCTGCCATCATCATCACCATCATTTCACATTCTCGACTGCCTGCGCTGCCGCATCGATGGCGGCGGCAATGGCACGGGTTTGCTCGTCATTGAGCGGGCCCTGCGAGAGGCGGAGGCGGATCGCAACCTTCAGGTTTTCCATCGCGCGCAGGATCTGCGGGGCGGGGCCGCCACCGTGTGCCGCGTGGGTCTCGCTGATGCGGTCGAAGATGGCCGAGATGATCGAGCGGTTTTCGGCGAGGAAGGCCTTGCCGGCATCCGTGATGGCGTAGAGCTTCTTGTTGCCTTCGGCCTCGGCCACCGTGGCGTAGCCGGTTTCCTCGAGAAGGGTGAGGGTCGGGTAGACGACGCCGGGGCTGGGCGTATAGGCGCCGGCGAGTTTCTCCTCGATCGCCTTGATCACCTCATAGCCGTGGCGCGGCTTCTCGGCGATCATCTGCAGGATGACATAGCGGAGGTCGCCATGATCGAAGATCCGGGCGAACTTGCCCCGACCGCCGAAGCCGTGACGGCCGCCGAAACCATGGCGATGACCGAAACCGCGGCCGCCGCCCAGCTCGTCTCGAGCAAAGCGCCTCTCGCGACATTCCTTTAAGTGTTTGAAAAACATATATCTGTCCTTTCTGTTTCGATATATCTGATGTTAGATATATCTAAATACGGTCTGTTTCAAGCCCATGCATCAGAAATTTTCGGGCGGCCTTGACCTTCCCATGATGGGAAGACCCATATTCAGGCCTGGAACGCGATCAGGCAGGAGACACGGCATATGTTGAATTTGAAGGTCGAAGGCATCAATTGCGGCGGCTGCGTCAGCTCCATCAAGAAGGCGCTGGCCGTGGCGGCCCCAGGGGCCGAGGTTGCGGTGGATATTCCGACCGGCGCCGTGAAGGTCACGGGTGCTGCGGACCGAGGCAAAGTCGTGGCGGCGATTGAAGATGCGGGGTACGACGTCACGGGAGGTGTGGCCTGAAGAAGGGGAACTCGTGGATGCCCCGCCCCTGCCTCAAGCCCTGGGCGGGGGATGACAAGGCAGGGAGCGAGTTGCGGCGAACGCCCCTCACCCCGGCCCTCTCCCTACTTCGTGGGGCGAGGGAGTTTCTATCCAGTCATTGCAACAAGCCCCTCGCCCCTCCGGGGAGAGGGGTTGGGGTGAGGGGTTAGATCCGCTGATCGGCGATCGCGCCGAAGATCTGCGCGGCAAGGCCGGCTGCGCGTTCTGTTTCCTGTCCCTGGCGATAGGCTTTCTCTGCCTGCTGGCGTCGTTCGGCCGAAGAGAGCTCGGTGCTGTCACGTTGCGCGACCAAAGCCGCAGCGGCGCCGGCAACCGCACCGGTATCGCCCGATGATGGCGATTGCACCGACACTGCTGCTGCCTGCACACGGCGTAGCGCGCGCTCCCGATCTTCCGCTGTGCCCGAGACGTTGACGTTGATCGGCACCTTGCCTTCGACGGCATAGAGCTTGCCGTCCGGGCCGCGCTTGAAGGTGTATTGCGGGGCGCCGGCAAACTGGCCGGCCGTGGCGGCGTGACGTTCTTCCTCGTTGCGGACCTCGCGGTCGCGCTGCTGCAATTCGGCGATGACGCGGCGGTCGCTCTCGGAGAGTTGTCCGGGGACGTTTGCCGGTGCGGCAGCGGTTGACGCTTCGCCTTGTGCCAATTTGCGCACGACAAGCGTCTCGGTACCGGGCGCACCACCCGGCAATCTCCCGATCACCTGTCCTTGACCATTGTTGACGGCGCTGCCGATCGTGGGCATGCACCATTTTGCGACCGTTATGCGATGGAGTCTTGGTTAATTGGCGGGCGTCGCCTTGGCGCAGGGGTCGCCGGTGGGATCCGGCACATCGTTCATCCGCGCCTGGATCGTGCCGGCGCGGCCGCGGATGTAGCTGGTGGGCTTCGAGGCGGACCAGCGGATCGGGTTGGGGAGAACGGCGGCGAGCAGAGCTGCTTCGCGGCGGCTGAGATCCTTGGCGGATTTCTTGAAATGCGCTTGTGCCGCGGCTTCGGCGCCGTAGATGCCCGGCCCGAACTCGACCACGTTGAGATAGACCTCGATTACGCGCTTCTTTGTCCACATCAGTTCGATGAGGCCGGTGAAATAGAACTCCAATCCCTTGCGGACATAGGTTCGGTCCGGCCACAGGAAGACGTTCTTGGCCGTCTGGTTGCTGATGGTGGAGCCACCGCGGATGCGCTTGCCGTTCTGGTTCCGCTTCCACGCTTTCTCGATCGATTCCCAATCGAAGCCCTCATGCTCGCAGAACTTGGCATCCTCGGCAGCGATCACGGCGCGCACCAGATTGGGCGAGATGTTGTCGTAGGCTTCCCAGTTCTTGTGAATCCAATTGCCCTCGACAACACGCCAGAGCATGAGCCAGGTGACCGGCGGCGGGACCCAAGCATAGACCGCCGTCATCACCACGGAAATCATCAGGAAGAGGGCGATCACGCGCATCAGGAGTCGCCAGGCGCGGCGCAGCCAGCTCGGTCGCTTCTTGATTTCCGCCTGGATCATGCCGCCCCTCAAAACCCCCCGCCTCATACAGGGGCCCTGGATATCTGGCCGGAGACGGGCAGGCAAGCTGCAGGCATCTGGACAAAACGGGAACGTGAAGGCAAGCTCGGCCGATGGAGGATTTTTGCGATGCCTGACAGTCTTTTTCCCATCGCCGATGAAGCCAACGGCAATCCATTGGTTGCCGCCGGGATCGCCCGCGGCGTCATGCGCCTGTTTGCCGATCTGGGCTATGCGGCCTTGCAGGAATTTCCGCTGCGGGTGAAGCGGCGCGCCGATATCGTGGCGCTCAACAATGCCGGCGAGATCATCATTGTCGAGATCAAGTCCTGCCGCGCTGATTTCAAGTCGGACCAGAAATGGCCGGACTATCTGGATTTCTGCGACCGGTTCTTCTTCGCCGTCGACCCGGATTTTCCGCGCGACATCCTGCCGGCGGATTGCGGCCTCATCGTCGCCGATCGGCATGGCGGCGCCATCCTTCGGGAGCCGACACCATCGCCGCTCAACGGCAATCGCCGCCGTGTGCAGATTCTGCAGATCGCGCTGACGGCGAGCCAGCGCCTGGCGCGCGTCACGGACTCTCTCTAATAGCCGGGATCCCGGGGGCAGGGCATGGCCTCGCCCCCGGGGTTCTCAGCTTAAGCGCGATCGAACTCCAGCCCGATGTCACGACGCAGATGCGTCGACAACCGGTCCAGATCGAGCGGTGGTGCCTGTCCGCGCCTTGGCTTGTCGCCATCACTGCGATCCCATGCAGCGTGGCTACTGTCGACGGTGGTCAAAGCGCTGCTTTGACGCGAGCGATAGAGCCAGCGGCCAAGCATCATGGGCCAGAGATTGAGATGGATCGGCATGACGTAGTTCCTTCTTTTTCAGATCGCCCGTGATGCCGGCAAAGTTCCACCGTTCCGTCGAACACACCTAAAAGGGGCGAACGACCGGTATCAAGGGCTGGGGTTTGTGGTTGAGATTCGATGGCGGCTTTGCATCCGCTCAACGCGAGCGGCGGTGGCGTGCGAATACCCAAGCGGATCCGGAAAGTGACGGATCGACAGCTGGCGCTGTCAGGATCTCCATAGGGGAGAGTCAGTCAGCGACGGCTTTAATCCGACGTTACGCGGTTAGAGTTGAAAGGGATTTCCGGAGAACAAGGGTAATAGGGACACGTCATCGGCACGTCGGCCGACATCGAATCTCAGGCTGCTTGGCAGCTCTTTCGGGTGACATAGTTCATTCGACGGTCCTCCTCCTTGTTCGAGAGGTGCGGCGAAAATACGCAGCAGGCCGACTCCCGTCAAGCCGAGAAAATTTATCGATGCAAATTTTGGAGGTGGGTGTGGCTTCCGGGTAGCTGCGTCCAGCAGCTACTGCTTCTTGCGGAACGCGTCCAGGGCAACGACCGTGCCGCCACTCGGCCCGGCGACAGCATCGCCCTCGGCTTTGGCGCCAGCGCGCTGATCGGGCAGAGCCGGTTTCACCTCGGGCTTGTCGAGGGCCAGAATCGGATCATTGCCCTCGGTCTCATCGGTCTCGCCTTCGTCTTCCGCGTCATTCTCGCCGGAATCGAATTGCAGGGCGAACTTCACCGACGGGTCGGCAAAGCTCACGATCATGTCGTAGGGAATGAACAAGGGCTCGTGCTTGCCACCGAAGCTCAGCGTCACGGTGAAACTGTCATCGGTGACCTCGAGGCCCCAGAACTGATGCTGAAGCACGATGGTCATTTCGCGCGGATACTGGGCCTTGAGGTGCTGGGAATGCGGACAGTTGGGCTGTCGGTGCGGAAGGTGATGTAGAAATGATGGTCACCGGGCAGGCCGCTCACGGCTGCTTCCGTCAACACCCGCCGCACGACGCCGCGCAGGGCGTCTTCCACCATCTGGTCGTACCGCAACCAATCTTTCGCCATAGTGCCGTCCCATCTCCCTCAAAATCCCGTTCCGGCGGCCCAGCCCCCTGGCTGAACCAAGGCGCCCCATGCGTGGCGCCGGAAATCAGGTGGGGGGCTTTCGTTGCCCGGCGCCCCCTGGTACCGCGTTCTTTGTAAGCTACTTACAGCCCGTTAGGGATGTTAGGCAGCCATACGAAGATCGGATGCAACGTTGTCGTTGGCATCTCTAGGTTTGACCCGATAACGGCGGGTATCATACCGAGCAAAAGCCATGTCTTTACCGCGCACGTCGATCCTGTTTCGCCCCCATGGAGCCCGACCGGCAATCAGCAACTGATTGATAGGTAAGGTTAAATGGTGGAGGCGCCGGGTACCGCCCCCGGGTCCGCAACGCTTATTTCACAAGGCGTTTATCGCCATAGTCGGTCTCCCGACATCCCTAATATAGGCGTGCCGGGCGGGATGTGAAAGTCCCGCGGCAATAGATCGTTAAGTTCGGATTTGTCCTCCAGACCGGTTCCCGGTAAAACGCGCGACCGGCTTTGGCCGGGGGAGGCGGCGAATCAGGCCCTTCCGGCGCAGCATCATCAGACGGGACCCGGCATGCCCTTATCACCCGAGCAATTGGCGGCGATCGAGGACCAGCGCGCGCAGACGAACAGCACGCGCCGCGCGGTCGCCCCGGCCCTCGAAGAAATCCTCTATCAGGCCGTGCCGGTCCTCGATCACGGCATCGTCCGGGTCATCGACTACATGGGCGACGACAACGCGGTCGTGCAGGCGGCCCGCGTCTCCTATGGCCGCGGCACCAAGAAGGTCTCGGAAGACCAGGGGCTCATTCACTACCTCATGCGCCACCGCCATTCGACGCCGTTCGAGATGTGCGAGATCAAGTTCCATGTGAAGATGCCGATCTTCGTGGCCCGGCAATGGATCCGCCACCGCACCGCCAATGTGAACGAATATTCGGCGCGCTATTCGATCCTCGACCGGGAGTTCTACATTCCGGCGCCAGAGCATCTGGCGGCGCAATCCGCCTCCAACCGCCAGGGGCGCGGCGAAGTGCTGGAGGGTGCCGAGGCCCAGAGGGTGCTGGATCTCCTCAAGCAGGATTCGACCCAGGCCTATGATCATTACGCCGAGATGCTGAACGAGACCGAGAACGGTGAACCGGTCGACCCCAGCCGCCCGGGCCTTGCCCGCGAGCTTGCGCGCATGAATCTCAGCCTCAATTTCTATACCCAATGGTATTGGAAGATCGACCTCCACAACCTCATGCACTTCCTGTCGCTGCGGGCCGATGCCCATGCGCAGTATGAGATCCGCGTCTATGCCGATGCGATGCTCGACATGCTCAAGCGCTGGGTGCCGCTCACCTATGAGGCCTTCGTCCAGCACCGATTGAATTCCGTCACCTTGTCGAAGAACGCGCTTGCCGTCGTGAAGCGGCGCCTCGCCGGCGAGACTGTGACGCAGGAGACAAGCGGCATGGGCCGGCGCGAATGGACCGAGCTGCAGGCACTGCTCGACAGGAATGATTGATCGGGCATGACGGACATCGCCCTCGATATCGCTGCCCTCGACGTAGCAGACTGGCGGGACGTTCCGCGCGCGCGCGCAAAGTATGTGCGCTGGCGGCGTCATACATGCTTGCCGCGATGATCCTGGCGTTTGTCTTGATGGCGCTCAACACGCTGCCGGGTCCGATCATGGCGCTGGTCATCGGCCCGGTCGACAAGGTGCTGGTCGACAAGAGCGCGCGGACATTGTCGCTGATGCGTGATGGCAAGGCGGTGTGGAGCACCAGGATTTCGCTGGGCAAGAACCCGGTGGGTCAGAAGCGCCGCGAGGGCGACCAGCGCACCCCGGAAGGTTCCTACAAGCTGATCTGGGGCAATGACGCATCGACGCATCACCGCTCGCTGTTGGTGTCGTATCCGACCAGGAAGCAGGCGGCGCGCGCGGTGGCCAACGGCCAGGACGCCGGCGGCGGCATCATGATCCACGGCCAGCGGCAATGGTGGCGCTGGTTCAACCGCTCGCCGCTCACCAATGGCTGCATCGGGGTGAGCAACCTGGCGATGGATGTGATCTGGTCGGCTGTTGCATTGGGTACACCGATCGAGATCCGGCCGTAAACTTTCCGACGACTGAATGGGTGGGAGCCGTCGCATACCCCCTCACCCTGACCCTCTCCCGCGAGGGGAGAGGGGATGAGATCTGCCGGCAATATGCGATCTAGCGTTGAGGTGCGTGAGAGTGCGTGGCACAAGCCCCTCCCCTCGCGGGAGAGGGGTTGGGGTGAGGGGGCCTACCAAACCCTATCCGCAGCGTCCGCGGCCAACCGTGCCGCGATCTCTGGCATCGCTTTCGCATCGACATTCGCAAAAGCCACGCGCAGGAAGTCTTCCTGGCCGGGGCCGAACATCGAGCCGGGCAACGCCAGCAGGTTCTGCTTGTCGGCGAGACGCTTCGCCACGGCGGTTGCCGGTCGGCCGCGATGGGGATGTTTCAAATAGGCGAAATAGGCGCCGACGCTGACCACTTCATAGCCGAGATCGTTGCGGGCGAAGGCCGTCTTCAACGCCGCCAGGCGGTCGCGCATCAGGCCCGTGTTGCCCTGGCGCCAATCACCCAGCGCCTGCAGCCCGTGCTTGGCCGCGATCTGGCCGATGCGCGGCGCGCAGATGGCGACGCAATCCATTGCCTTGCCAATCTGATCGAGCAGTTTCGGATCGCCAACGATGGCGCCGACACGGTGGCCGGTGAGGCAGAACACTTTCGAGAAACTGTAGAGGTGGATGAGGTTCGATTCCCAGCAATGGGTTCGGAACAGGCTGTGTGGCGCCGCATCATGGGGCATGAAATCGCGATAGGTCTCGTCAAGAATGAGCGCGATGCCGGTCTCCTTGCAGAGCTGCAGGGCAGCTTGCAGGTATTCATCCGGATAGACGGAGCCGGTCGGATTGTTGGGCGAGATGAGCACGAGGGCGCGGGTCTTTGCGTTGATGGCGTCGCGAATCTCCATCAAATCCGGCAGGCCGCAGGCTTCGGGACGGAAGCGGACGTGGCGCGCCGTGACGCCGATCATGTCGAGCCACATCTGGTAATTGAAGTAGTAGGGCAAGGGCAGGATGATCTCGTCGCCGGCCTTGGCAAGTCCCGCGGTCGCCAGGCAATAGGCTTGGTTGCAGCCGGCAGTGATCATGACGTTGTCGGCCGTCACCACGGCGCGGTCTGCGGGGCCGTAGACGCGGTTGATGTCGACGGCCAAGGCCGCGCGCAGATCTTCGAGACCGTTGATATCGGTGTAGCGATGGGTCGCGGGCGATTTCAACGCCTCGGCCATATGCGCGATCAGTGCGTCAGGCGGCGCATAACCGGGAACCGCCTGGCAGACATCGATCAGCGGTTTGTCGGCCGGAAACTGACGGCCCTCGATCCAGCCTTGCGCCTCGGCGATGGGTGGTACGGCAACGGCGGCCAAAAGCGGGTTGGCAGACAGGCTCAAGATTTCAACTCCGCGAGATTGGCATAAAGATCGAGCGCTTCCGGATTGGCGAGCGCTTCCTTGTTCTTCACCGCGTTGCCGTGGACCACATCGCGCACGGCGAGTTCGACGATCTTGCCGGATTTGGTGCGCGGGATATCGGTCACTGCGATGATCTTCGCCGGCACATGGCGCGGCGTCGTGTTGGCACGGATCTGGTTCTTGATCTTCTTCTCCAGCGCCTCATCCAATTTCACATCGGGGCGCAGGCGCACGAACAGCACGACGCGCACATCGCTTTGCCAATCCTGGCCGATGACGATGCTTTCGAGGATTTCGGGGACCTGTTCGACCTGGCGATAGATCTCCGCCGTGCCGATGCGGACGCCGCCGGGATTGAGGACGGCATCCGACCTGCCATAGACGATGATGCCGCCATGCTCCGTCAGTTCGACATAGTCGCCATGGTGCCAGATATTCGGATAGCGTTCGAAATAGGCCGCCTTGTAGCGCTTGCCATCGGGATCGTTCCAGAAACCGACCGGCATGCAGGGGAAGGGACGTGTGCAAACCAGCTCACCCTTCTCGCCCTGCACAGGCTTGCCGTTGTCGTCCCAGACCTCGACCTTCATGCCGAGACCACGCATCTGGATTTCGCCACGCCAGACCGCGCCGGTGGGGTTGCCCAGCATGAAGCAGGAAACGATATCCGTGCCACCCGAGAGCGACGACAGGCAGACATCCTTTTTCACATGCTCATAGACGTAGTCGAAACTCTCCGGCACCAGGGGTGATCCGGTCGAGCCGATGGTGCGCATGGTGGAGAGATCATGGGTCTTGATCGGATCGATGCCGGCTTTCAGACAGGCATCGATATATTTGGCTGAGGTGCCGAAGAAGGTGCATTTCTCGGCCTGGGCAAAATCGAACAGAATGTTGCCGTCGGGCGCGAAGGGCGAACCGTCATAGAGCAGCAGCGTGGCGCCGGATCCGAGACCCGAGACCAGCCAGTTCCACATCATCCAGCCGCAGGTGGTGAAGTAGAAGACGCGGTCGCCATGCTTCACATCGGAATGCAGGCGATGCTCCTTGAGATGCTGCAGCAGGGTGCCGCCCTGGCCGTGCACGATGCATTTGGGCACACCGGTCGTGCCGCTGGAGAACATGATGTAAAGCGGATGATTGAAGGGCACGCGCTCGAACTGGAGGGCGGCACCGATATTGGCGGCGATCACGTCATCGATGTTGCGGGCGTTGGGCAGTTTCGAAACGTCCGGTGTATCACTGATATAGGGAATGACCAGCACTTCTTCGACGCTGGGCAGCTGCGCCAGGAATTCGGCGGCTCGCTCCAGGCAGTCATGGCTCTTGCCGTTGTACCAATAGCCGTCGGCCGTGATGAGCACGCGGGGCTCGATCTGGCCAAAGCGGTCGAGCACACCCTGGACGCCGAAATCGGGCGAGCAGGAGGACCAGACACAGCCGAGGGACGCAGCCGCGAGCGAGGCGATGATGCTTTCCGGCATGTTGGGCACGAAGCCCGCGACCCGGTCGCCGGATTTGAGGCCGATGCCGCGGAAGTGGGCGGCAAGTGCCGCGACGCGGTCGTGGAGGTCGCCATGGGAGAGGCGGCGCTTGACCTTGTCTTCGCCCCAGAAGACCAGGGCATCATGCTGGCTGCCGGCTTTGGAGAAGCGCAGCAGGTTTTCGGCGATGTTGATCCTGGCGTCGGGGAAGAATTTGGCGCCGGGCATCAGATGGCCGTCGACCAGGACGTGCTGGCCGGGACCGTCGCCGATGACCTCGCAATAACGCCACAGCGAGACCCAGAACTTCTCGATCTCCGCCACCGACCATTCCCACAGGGCCGCGGTGTCGTGCAGGTTGATTTGCCAGTCGCGGGCCACCTGGGTGCGGAACTTGGTCATGTTGGCGCCGGCGATTACGGCCTCGCTCGGCTGCCACAGCAAATCGTCCATACTCTCAATCCCCTTACCTGCCCAGCGCGCGCCGCGCTGCAACATGCCCAAACTGACCCGACCTGCGGAAAATGCAAGGCTTGGCCGCGTTGTCGAGCCTTTTTATTGCCGCGCCCGACCCTTACTGTGTCGAGCCAGCGCATCTTCCGAGGCCGCGCTGCCCCTGGCAAGACGATTCCCGACATACACATGACGAGTTCCGACCACAAGAGAAGCGGCCTGCCGGACCCGATGCTGGCCGCCCTCCTGGCCCTCGGCGCCTGCGTCTTTTTTGCCTGCCTTAGCGCTACGGTGAAGCATCTGTCGACCGAGCTGCATGGGTTCGCCATCGCTTTCTGGCGCAATTTGTTCGGCTTCGTTTTCATGATTCCCTGGCTGTGGCGCCATGGCCTGGGCAGTTTGCGGACGGGCCGGTTCGGCACCTATCTGTTCCGGTCCGGGCTCAGTGTCATCTCCATGATGTGCGGTTTTACCGCACTCGCCTACATGCCGATCGCCAATGCGACCTCGCTCAGCTTCACCGCCCCCTTGTTCGCGACCATTCTTGCGGCCCTGGTTCTCAAGGAGAAGGTGCGGTTGCGACGCTGGTCGGCGACGCTGCTGGGGTTTGCCGGGGTCATGATCGTGCTGCAGCCGGGGTCGACCGGCATCGGCCTGGGGGAGATCCTCGTGATCGGCAGCGCCTTCCTGACGGCGACCGTCTCGGTCATCGTCAAGACCCTCTCGCGCAGCGAAAGCTCGCAGGCCATCGTGACTTATATGGTCCTGCTGTCGACGCCGCTGGCACTCGGGCCGGCGCTCTTCCACTGGGACTGGCCGAGCCTTGCCGCCTGGCCCTATGTCGTGGCATTGGGCCTGTTCGGCACGTTGGGGCATCTGTGCTGGACCCGCGCCTTCGCCATGGCCGATGCCTCGGCCATCGTGCCCTATGACTATTCACGCCTGATTTTCACCACCGGGATCGGCATCATCTGGTTCGGCGAGAATCCGGATCACTGGTTCTGGATCGGCTCGGCCGTGATCATTGCCGCGGGTCTCTACATCGCCCAGCGCGAAGCCTTTCTGCGCGGCTCGCGTGGGACCAAGGCGGTTGCAATGCAGGCCAGCGCGGAGAGTGCGCAGCCAGGTATCGGCGCCGACGTCAACGCCCCTAAAAATTCCAGCCAAGGTGATGTGCCGCGATGAGGCAGGGCTTCCTCAATCTCTCGGGCAATGCCCGCGGCTGCATCTGGATGGCCTTGTGCGGTCTTGGCTTTTCCGTCATGGCGGCGTTCGTCAAGCTGGTGGGCCAAGCCGGTATCAATACCTTCGAGATCACCTTCTTCCGCTGTTTCATCGGTTTCCTGATGCTGGTGCCGTTCATCGTGAAGACAGGGCCGCGGGGCCTGCACACGCAGCATCTGAAGGCGCATGTGCTGCGCTCTGGCCTGGGCATCGTGGCCATGGCCTGTTCCTATCTCGGCATCGCCAAGCTGGAGCTGGCGACCTATACGGCGCTGAGCTTCACCAAACCCCTTTTTGCCGTGTTGCTCGCCGTGATCATTTTAAAGGAAGACGTGCGCTGGCGACGCTGGGCGGCGACGATCGTCGGTTTCCTCGGCGTGCTGGTGATGATGCAGCCTGGCAGTGGTGCTTTCAACCCCTGGGCATTGCTGGCCCTGGGCGATGCCATGTCGATCGCCCTCCTGATCACCATCCTGAAGCGCCTGCCGGCAAGCGAAACGCCGCTTATCATGCTGTTCTATTATGGCCTCATCGCGACCGCGCTGGTGGCGCCCCCCGCGATCTATTATTGGCAATGGCCAGAGCCCATCGAATGGCTCTATCTGATCATCATCGGGGCGACCGGGGCGATGTCGCAGTATTGGTGGATCCTGGCGTTCAAGGCGGGCGAGGCGTCAGTCGTGGCGCCGTTCGACTATCTTCGGCTGCTGTTTGCCGGCGCAGTCGGGTTCATGGTCTTTGCGGAACTGCCAGATCATTGGACGTTGATTGGTGCCGGACTCATCATCAGCAGCACGGTTTATATTGCCCAGCGCGAAGCGCGCCTTGGCCAGTCGCAGGCCAAATTGCCCGGGACGTAGGGCACCCTCAGGAATCGAGGTTGGAGATCATTGCCCGGGCCTTCGCCCGATGTTCGGGAGTGATATGTTTGGCGACCATTTTTACCGCCCCATAGACCACGGCGGCATCGTCGGCGAACCCGAAGAAGGCGAGAAAGTCGGGGACCGCATCAAGCGGCAGGACAAAATAGGCAAGGGCAGCCATCAGCACCGCCTTCACCTTGAAGGGGGAGGCCGGGTCAGTGGCGCAATAGTAAGCCGCCACCAATTCATCCAGGAAGGGAATGCGCTTGGCGATACGGCGCACCTTCGGCCAGAATCCCTGCTCGACTCTGGCCTTGTCACGTTCAAACTTGGCGGATTCGGCCGGTTCAGTCATCGATCTGGATGGCTCCGTCAAACAATTCTCCTTCCCCGTAGCGTCATCACAGATGGGGCGTCAGATCCTGCCTGGCAAGCCTGGTGGTAGCCGAGGGTGGCGGAATTCAGAGGTTATAAACGGATTGTGAGCTTAACTGGCTCGGAAAATGCTAAGGTAAGCGGGCAATTTTGACGTTCGGTCCATGAAAATCAGACACATCCTGTTCTCGGCGGCCCTTTGTGCCGGTCTTTTGGTCGTTCGCCTGGCCGCTGCCCAGGAAGCAACCCCTCTGCCTCCGCCGGACGGCGCCTCGGCAGCGCCCGGGGAGGGGCCAGCATCGGCCATCACGGATCCGTCGCTGGCAGCGAGTGCGCCGGCAGCTCCCGTCGACGAAAAGCGTGCCTGCAAGCACACGGTCTTCGTCGAGGAAATTCCCTATACCTGGGACATGCTTGAGAAGGGCACCGATACCGCATGGATTGCTTACAGCAATGGCGAGTTTACGAAGGCCGTGCCCGTCTTTGCGCGGCTTGCCGAGCTGGGTCACCCAGTGGCGGAATGGCTGATGGGCAATGTCTATTATTTCGGACAAGGCGTGCCGCTGGACCTGCGTACGTCATTGAGCTGGTTTGAAAAGGCGGCCATGCAGGGCTGCTTTGCCGCCTACGCTCCCACGGCGCAGATGTATGAAAACGGCGACGGTACTCTCATCGACCCGGGCAAGGCATACATGTGGTACAACATCGCCGTTGCGCAGTTGCCGCAGGGCAAGGAGCGCCTGGAGATGGTGGAGCGACGTGAGAAGGTCGCCGCTCTATTGACGCCGGCGCAGTTGGAAGCGGCCCAGAAACGCTCCCTGCAGTTCGAACCCAAACTGATTGTACCGCCGGACATTTCCGAACTGCCGGAGGACTTCTTCAAGCAGCCTTAACGCTGAGCATCCTGTGCCTTTGGCATGGCGACCTCCACGGTCGTCCCGACGCCCGGGGTGCTGGTGATTGTCAAGCGGCCACGCATCAGTTCGACCAGGCGCTTGACCAAGGCGAGGCCAATGCCGGAGCCACCGACCTCCGCCCGCATGGGATCGCCCAGGCGTGTGAAGGGCTGCATGGCGCGCTCGATCTCTTCGGGAGCCATGCCGACCCCATTGTCAGTTACGCGGAACGTCACCACGTCGCCGTCATCGCTTGTTGCGAAGACGAGGCTGCCCCCCTTGCGCGTGTACTTGGCGGCATTGCTGGCCAAATTGAGCAGCACCTGGCGAAGGAGACGCCGGTCAGCGAGACAAGAGCATCTGGCCGCGTCGACAATCGTCAAGGCATGCTGCCTTTCAAGAGCCAGTGCTGCGCAGGTTGTTGCGCGCCGATACTTCCAGCCTCTGTCGGTTCATGTATTCGCTCGACATAAACACGGCCATCGCGACGAGACCGATCAGGAGGTACCTCACGAGGCGCGATTTGGGCATGATGGCGATTCTGCCCTGAATGATACCGAGATGTCATTGGGGCAGGGGGAGCTGATGCTGTCAACATTTGCCGCCGCTGCGATGCCAAGGGCCGGATGGCCAGACCGCGGATGCGAGGTGAACCTGCTATCTGGCGCGCGGCATGCGCACCTCAACCTTGGTCCCGGCGCCGAGCGCGCTCGTGATCGTCAATGTCCCGCGCATGGCCTCGACCAGACGCTTCACCAGCGCCAATCCGATGCCCGAACCACCCACTTCCGCCCGCATCGGGTCGCCGAGGCGAGTGAAGGGCTGGAGGGCCTGTTCGATGTCGCCGGGCTCCATGCCAATGCCGTTGTCGATTACGCGAAACACCAGATCATCACCATCCGCCGCCACAATGACATCGATCAGACCGCCTCTGCGGGTGTACTTGGCGGCGTTGCTGGTAAGATTGATGACGACTTGGCGCATCAACCGGCGATCGCCCCAGCACGCGTCATTCGTCTCGACCTGAATGTTAAGGCTGTGCCCGTATTCCCGGGCCAGGGCATCGAGGATGGCGCGGCAGTCACTCAGAAGCTGGTCCGGGGTCAAAGATTCGGGTTTGATGTCGAGATGTCCGGCTTCGACGGCGGAGAGGTCAATGATCCCGCCCAGCAGATCGTACAGCACCTGGCCGCTCTTGTGGATGTCGGTGGCATAGTTGAGGTATGTGGCATTGCCGATCGGCCCGAACATTTCTCGTCTTAGAATGTCGGAGAATCCGATAATCGCGTTCAGTGGCGTCCGCAGCTCGTGGCTCATCGTGGCGAGGAACTTCGACTTCTCGCGATTTGCGGCCTCGGCGCGGCGCAAGGCCTCCAGCATGCGTGCCTCGGCCTGCTTCTGACTCGTGATGTCCAGCACGTAACCGGCAATGGCAATGACCTTTCCGGCGGCGTCGATCACCGGAAACTTGATCTCCCGCTCCCAGGTATAGAGGCTCGAATCGTCCGACCGACGCTCCGCCCTGATAACCTCCCCCTTGAGGGCGAGGGCGTCGTCCCGTGCCAGTTCCTGCGCAAGCTCCGGTCTGACGAAGTCATCTGCCGTCCGCCCGCGGAAATCCCGTTCGCCGATCTTGTAGGCCCTGAATGCCTCTTCATTGAGATCCAGGTAACGCCCATCCGTGCCTTTGACATACATGGCGATAGGCGAGTTTCTCATCAGCGCGCGCAACAGATCGCGATTGCGATTGACCTCTATCTCCAGTCGCCGACGACGTTCCACATAGGGCACCGCTACGAGAACCACAGCGCCGCAGAACACGGCAGCAATAATAATGAACAGGCGTTGCAGCGTCTGCTGGTGGTCCGGTGCCGAGGCAACAACCTGGGCTGCCAGATACCATTGTCCTTCTGGCAGACGGATGGGAACTTCGACCGGGTCTGCGGCAAAGATGCCCGCATCACCAAATATGACATCCGGCACGCGCATTGGCTGGCGGTTGCCGCGGATGGCGATCTTGAGGCCCAATGTCATATCGGAAATCCCCGATTGCTGCAGCAGTCCGTCCAATCTTAACGGCAGGCTGATCGCACCCCAGTAGTTGAGAAGGCCGGTCTCCGATTTGATCCGGATCGGGATGCGCACGACGATGACCACGTACCCGACTGGAGTTGCATCGGTCCCGAGACAACAGCATCGTCGGACTGGAGTGAGTTTGTCATAAGAACCCGGTGGGTCACCTGCGCTTTTCGGATCGGCCTCGATGGCCATTGGTGGCGCGCCGAAGGGGCAATTGTACTTGACGGTTTCGCCGACGATGAGGGCGATGTTGCGCACCTTCGGCTGTGCCGACAAAATGGTGCGGCAGATCGCCGTGAATTTTCGCTCGTTGATGTTTGGCTCGGCGGCGACAAGGGCAGCCAGACCCAGTCCGAGGTCGGTCCCCGCGGCGATCTCAGTTAAGAAGTTGTTAGCAAGGGTTTCAAGCTGGCTCCTGGTGCGGGCCTCGGAAGCGCGGGCAATATCGCGACGATAGGCAAATTCGCCTATGAGAAAGACAAGCACCGCAACAAGGATTGCGGCGGCGACAACCGCCACAGTTTTCAACTTTGGTCGCGCCACCACCCCACAACCCCGCGACAATCAGACAATGCCTTATTGGCGCAGGGGGCAAAGCGACTGTCAACTGTCGCGCGCACTCGACGCAATCTGAAAAGGCGCTCGATTCTAGACGGCAACGATCTCGAAGCTGTGGGTGATCTCGGCGGTCTTGCCGAGCATGATCGAGGCGGAACAGTACTTCTCCGCCGAGAGGTCGATTGCGCGCTGGACCGCTTCCGGCTTCAGATTGCTGCCGGTAACGACGAAGTGCATGTTGATCCTGGTGAAAATCTTGGGGTCGCTGTCAGCCCGTTCGGCTTCCAGCCGGCATTCGCAGCCACGGATGTCGTGGCGGCCCTTCTGCAGAATCATGACCATGTCGACGGAGGTGCAACCGCCGGTACCCAGCAGGAGATATTCCATGGGCGATGGCGCCACGGTCGGACCACCCGGCGTCGTGGCAGCACTCATCACGACCGCATGCCCGCTGTTGCTCTCACCCAAAAACGTCTTGTTCTCGACCCAGGTCACACGCGCTTTCATTGGAGATCTCCTATTGCAGCACGATGCGCGGCGCGACGCGCTGCGGTGTCATTTCCAGTTTGGTCCAGATCTTTGTGGCGATCTCGCCATAGGCCAGCGAATGCGGCGAGGTGGGATTGCTGGCGACGATCGGGGTGCCGGCATCGGATGTCTCGCGAATCTGGATGTCGAGAGGGATCTCGCCCAGGAAATCGACACCGAACTTCACTGCTTCGCGCTGCGCGCCGCCATGGGCAAAGATGTCCGTCCGATGGCCGCAATTGGGGCAGCTGAAATAGCTCATGTTCTCGATGATGCCCAGCACGGGCACATCGACCTTGCGGAACATGTTCAGGCCCTTCTTGGCATCGAGGAGGGCGATATCCTGCGGCGTCGAGACAATGACGGCGCCGGACAGCGGCACCGATTGCGACATGGTCAACTGCGCATCGCCCGTTCCAGGCGGCAGATCGCAAACCAGGATATCGAGCTCGCCCCAATTTACCTCTCGCAGCAACTGGGTAATGGCGCTCATGACCATTGGGCCGCGCCAGATCATCGGTGTGTCTTCCTCGATGAGGAAGCCCATCGACATGACCTTGACGCCGAAGCTCTGTTTGGGCTCCAGCGTCTTGCCGTCCTTGCTTTCGGGGCGACCGCTCAGGCCCATGAGGCGGGGTTGCGATGGACCGTAAATGTCGGCATCGAGCAGGCCGACCTTGAGGCCGAGGGTGGTGAAGGCGAGGGCCAGATTGGTGGCGGTGGTGGATTTGCCGACCCCGCCCTTTCCGCTGGCGATGGCAATGATGTGCTTGACGCCCGGGACCAATGCCTTGGCGCCGCCCGGTTTCTGCCCGGGTGCCGCCGGTCGTTGTTGCGCCGCCGCACCGGCCGCCGGTGCCTTATGCGCAGTGAGGACAGCGGTGACCGACAGGACGCCAGGGAGTTTCATGACCGCCGCCTCGGCCGCTTTGCGCAGTGGCTCGAGCTTGTCGCCCAGGGCCGGATCGACCTCGATGGTGAACCCGACATGGCCTTCGCGCAGCACCAAGCCCTGAACCATGCCGCGGTCGATGAGATTTCCGCCTTCTGGAGCGGTAATTGTCGACAGAATCGAGCGAATTTCCGCTTCGGTGATGCTGGCCATCCTTGAAATACCCTCTTTCCACCCCGATATGATGCGCGCGCCATCCAATCATTCAGAGGGACCGAGCTCTTAAGGTCCTTTGATTGCGGTGGTGCGGCGGCTGTCATATAAGGCTTTGACGCGACCAATAAAAGGGCGCTGGCCGGCAGCGGTCTCATTCATGACCAGTCTCGAGGATTCTTATGGCGTGGAATAATCAGGGCGGTCCCTGGGGTGGCGGGCAAAGTCCCTGGGGTCGCGGTGGCGGCAGCGGCAATCAACCCCCCGATTTCGAAGAAATGATCAAGCGTGGCCAGGACCGGATGAAATCCATCCTGCCCGGCGGGTTTGGTTCCGGCCGGGCCCTGACGCTGATCGGCGCCGTAGCGGTTGCCTTATGGCTGCTGACCGGCTTTTATGTGGTCAATCCGGGCCAGGTCGGCGTCAACATGCTGTTCGGCCGCTTCGTCAGCCAGACCACGCCGGGCCTGCGCTGGAACTGGCCGGTCCCGATCGGCGATCACTACACGCCGGATGTCGCGACCCGCTACCGCGTCGAGGTCGGCTTCCGGGCCGAAACGGCCAGCGGCTCCGACCGAGATGTGCCGGAAGAGAGCCTGATGCTTACCGGCAACGAGAATATCATCGACGTGCGCGCGGTCGTTCTGTGGCGCATCAACAATGTCGAGCAGTTCCTGTTCGGAATTGGCGATCCGGAGACCAGCGTCAAGAACACGGTTGAAGCGGCGTTGCGCGAGATTATCGGCCAGTCCAGCTTTGAGTTCGCGATTACCGAGGGTCGCGGCCAGATCGAAGTGAAGGCGCGCGACCTCGCGCAGCAGATGCTTGACAGCTATCGCTTGCCCACGGCTGGCGAAGTCGAAGAGAGCAAGGCTGGCGCCATCATCATCGAACAATTGTCACTGCAGAAGGTCGATGCGCCAAGCGAAGTCATCGACGCCTTCCGCGATGTGCAGAAGGCCCGGGCCGATCGCGAAGCGGCGATCAACGACTCCCAGGCCTATGTCAATCAGGTGACCGAAGAGGCCAAAGGGCAGGCAACCCAGATCGTCAAGCAGGCCGAAGCCTACAAGGCAGAAAAGGTCGCCATCGCCCAGGGTGACGCGCAGCGTTTCATCTCGGTCTATGAGGAATACAAGCAGTCGCCGGATATCACTGAGCGCCGACTCTATCTTGAAACCATGGCCGGTATCCTTGCCGGTATGAACAAGATCCTGATTGACGATTCAGGCGCCGGCGGCACCGTCCCCTACCTGCCGCTCGATCAGTTACTGAAATCGCGCCAGCAGGCACCTGACACGACGTCAACCGATCCAGCGCCGGCTTCCGGTAGCATTACGGGAGCTTCGCAATGAGCCAGGGAAAGATCGTTCTTGCTGCTATTGTCATCGTCCTGGCGGCGATTGTTGCCTACAGTTCCACATTCGTGGTGCAGCAGGCTGAGTCTGCTATTGTCCTGCGTTTCGGCAACCCGCAGGCCGTGATTGAGGAGCCGGGGTTGAAGCTCCGTGTGCCTGTAGCCGACCAGCTCGTGATCCTGGATCGTCGCGTCCTGAACTTTGACGCGCCGGCGCAGGAACTTCTGACTCGTGATCAGAAGCGCGTCGTGATCTCAGCCTTCGTGCGCTACCAGATCGTTGACAGCCTGAAGTTCTATCAGGTCGGCCGCACTTACTCGAACGCGGAAAGCCAGATCCGCAGCGTGCTGGGTTCGACCCTGCGCAGCGTCATCGGCAATGTCGCCCTCGTCGATACTTTGACCCCGAAGCGGGCCGATATCATGCGGCAGATCCGCAGCGAGCTGACGCGGCAGGCGGCTGAACCCTATGGCATCAAGATCGTCGATGTGCGCTTCAAGCGTGTCGATCTGCCGGCGCAGAACAGCGAAGCGGTTTTCAACAGCATGCGCAAACAGCGTGCCCAGGAAGCAGCCGGTATCCGCGCCGAGGGTGCCAGAGAGGCCCGTGAAAAGCGGTCGGAAGCGGACAAGCAGCGGATCGTCGTGGTGGCAGAGGCGCGCAAGAAGTCCGAAATCCTGCGCGGTGAGGGCGAGGC
The DNA here is from genome assembly GCA_016712715.1 of Rhodospirillaceae bacterium. Lineage (NCBI taxonomy): Bacteria > Pseudomonadati > Pseudomonadota > Alphaproteobacteria > Rhodospirillales > Rhodospirillaceae > Rhodospirillaceae bacterium. Next base: position 110,688 of record JADJQM010000003.1, on the reverse strand, counting down.
CGAAGCGATCGGCATCTACAACCAGGCGTTTGGGCGCGATCCGGCCTTCTTCGATTTCTACCGCTCGCTCCAGGCGATGCAGGAAGGCCTGCGCGGCGACACAACCACCTATGTCGGTCCGCCGAGCGGCGATTTCTTCCGGTTTTTCGGAACCGAGATGGGCAAAAAGCCGTCTGCCCAGTAAAGAGCTGAAGAAACCTTGCTGCGACAGCATTGTTGATTTGTTGACAAGGACCGATCGGGCATCTTGCCCGGTCGGTTTTTGCGTTATAGTGGGTAATGAAATCCGAGTGGCGGCCGAACACGTAGTCAGGTGGCGGCACCATTGGCGCCAATCATGACGAGGTGAACAGGGCGATGCATACAAACCGGAACCATGCACAGACCCGGGCAATTGCCGTGGCGCGGCCGATGATCGGCATCGGCCAGCTCCGCCTCCTTGGGTTGGCGCTGTTGGTGGTGCTGCTGGCGATGCTGGCCGGCCTCAAACTGGCCACCGCGCGCTCAGCGCCGGAGAGCTTCGCCGACCTTGCCGAGAAGTCCCTGCCGGCCGTCGTGAACATCTCAACCACGCAGATGGTCTCGCCGGACAGCCAGGTCCAGGATCTTGATGAGATGTTCAAGGAGTTCCTGGACCGTCAGGATGGCGAAAGGCCCAAGCCACGCAAGGCGACCTCCTTGGGGTCCGGGTTCATCATTGATGCCACCGGCTACATCGTCACCAACAATCATGTGATCGACGGTGCCGAGGAAATCACGGTCATCACCCACGACAACGAGGAATTGAAGGCCAAGCTGGTGGGGCGCGATGAAAAGACCGATCTTGCCTTGCTGAAGGTCGAACCCAAGACGCCGCTGCCGGCCGTCAATTGGGGCAATTCCGACGCGTTGCGGATCGGCGATTGGGTCCTGGCGATCGGCAACCCGTTCGGCCTGGGCGGCACGGTGACGGCTGGTATCGTCTCGGCGCGCCAGCGCGACATCAACGCCGGTCCCTATGACGACTTCATCCAGACCGATGCCTCGATCAACCGCGGCAATTCGGGCGGCCCGATGTTCAACCTGGATGGCGAGGTGATCGGCATCAATTCAGCGATCTATTCGCCATCGGGCGGTTCGGTCGGTATCGGCTTCTCGATCCCCTCCAACCTTGCCAAGGGCGTCATCGCCCAGATCAAGGAGTTCGGCCATCCGCGACGTGGCTGGTTGGGGGTCCGTATCCAGACAGTCAGCCCGGAACTGGCGGAAGGCTTGCGGCTACCTGAAGCCAAGGGTGCCTTGGTATCGAGCGTCTCAGCCGGTGGCCCAGCTGACAAGGCCGGCATTCGGCAGGGTGACGTTATCCTGGAGTTCAATGGTCGTGACGTGGCCGACATGAAGGCCCTGCCGCGCCTCGTTGCGGATTCCCAATTCGGCAAATCGGTGCCCGTCTCGATCTGGCGCAAAGGTGCCAAGACGACAGTCACCGTGGAACTGGGCGAACTCGACGAACAGGCCGAAGCTGCCTTGCAGACGACCCAGCCGGAAGGCGAACCTGAAGCGGCACCCGACAAGGGTGACAAGATCGAGCTTCTCGGCATGGAGGTCGGCAAGATCGATGGCGCTGCGCGCGCAAGGTTCGAGCTGCCGGAGGATGCCGAGGGCGTCGTTGTTCTATCGGTCGATGAGAATGGTCCGGCGGCGGAGAAGGATCTGCGGCCTGGCGATGTGATCGCCGAGGTCGACCAAAAGGCGGTGGTGGTGCCCGGCGATGTGCGTGACCGGGTCAAGTCGGCCCAGGAAAATGGCTATCGTCTGGTCACGCTGCTGATCAATCGTGAGGGCGATTTCCAATGGATCGCGGTCAAGATCGGGAAGAAGTAGCTCGCACGGCTACTGAACGAACTCAGCTCGACGATAGCCCATATAAAACAGCAGGCCGGTGAGATCGGCGTAGTTCAGCTGGCAGCCGATGGTTGCCTTGACCTTGGCCTTGCCGCGATAGCCGCAGCCCAGGGACGCTGCACTCAGCATCGGGATGTCGTTGGAACCGTCACCGATGGCCGCGGTCTGCCCTGGCGCGAGGTTCAATTCCCTGGTGAGGTGACGCAGGCGGCCGAGCTTGCCGAACTCGCCATCCGGATCGACGATCGGCGGTATCAGGCGGCCGGTCGTCTTGCCGTCCTCGAATTCGAAATCGTTCGAAATATCGATGTCGAAACCGACCCGGGATGCGACGCGGCTGGTGAAATAGCGGAAGCCACCCGATACCAGGGCCGTATAGCAACCGTCCCGCCGCAGGGTGCGGATGAGGGTCTCAGCGCCGGGCGACACTTCGACCTTGTCATAGGCGGCGGCGAACTCGGTCTCGGTCAGGCCGGCAAGCAGCGCCACCCGCGCAATCAGGCTCTGCGTGAAATTGATCTCTCCTTTCACGGATTTCTGGGTGAGGGCGTCGATCTCCGCCTTGTTCGTGGCAAAGACCGAAAGATCGTCGAGCGTTTCGGCCGTGACGATGGTGGCGTCCATATCACAGAGCAGAAGCTGCTTCTTGCGCCCGGCCGAGGCTTGGGCATAACAATCGACGGCATCGCCGCCCAGCATCGCCAGGGCGATATTCTGGGCGCTGGTGGCACCAAGGCCCGTGAACGCGAGATCGCAGGCAAAACCGGGGTCGAGCCAATCCGGACCGGCGACTTTGGCGCCGGCGCGGGACAGAGCAGCCTCAATGCCGGCAAGCCTGACCGGGTCGAGGCGGGCCTTGTCGGTGGCTGAAACGATGGTGAGAACGAGCTCCATGACGGTTGGGCGTATAGAGGAAAGGGCTGTAGAGGACAAGCCGGCAGGTGCTGGGCGCGTCATTGTGCTTGCGGGACCTACGGCCTCGGGCAAGTCCGCCCTGGCGCTCGATCTGGCGGAATCCTTGGGCGGCACTATCATCAACGCGGATTCCATGCAGGTCTATCGCGACTTGCCCATCCTCACGGCGCAGCCGGATCCGGCCGATCTCACCAGCGTGCCGCATCGCCTCTACGGGTTTCTCGATCTCGATGACGCCTGCGACGCAAGGCGCTGGGCAGACCTTGCCGCCACCGAGATAAGTAAGGTCATCGAAGGTGGTGGCGTTCCGATCCTCGTGGGTGGCACCGGGCTCTATTTGCGGGCACTCATCACGGGTTTCAGCCCCTTGCCGGATATTCCCGAAGCCATCCGCAGCGCTGCCCGGACGATGGTGGCGGAGCAGGGCGCGCCAGCCGTCCATGAGTTGCTGCTGGAGCGGGACCCAATCAGTGCCGCGCGCCTAAAGCCGACCGATCGGCAGCGCGTCGCCCGGGCCTGGGAGGTGCTGGCAGCGACGGACCAGCCGCTCTCCTGGTGGCAGGCGCAAGCGCCCGTGGCGCCGACGGCGCATCGCTTCTTCACGCTGGTCATCAATCCGGATCGAGCAGCGCTTTACGAGGCGGTTGATGGGCGTTTCAGAGTCATGGTCGATCGCGGCGCGCTGGCCGAGGTCGCGGCGGCGGAACGCCTGCCGGGTCAGGCCGTGGCCGGGGGCCGCAAAGCGCTGGGTTATCCTGAGCTGGCAGCCGTGGTCCAAGGGGCCACCGACCTGCAAGCAGCGATCCCCGCAGCGCAGCAGGCGACCCGCCGCTATGCCAAGCGTCAACTCACCTGGTTTCGCCACCAAATCACGGATGCATATTTTATATCGCCTGACGTACCAGCTATGAAATTTTCGCAAAGTTATACGGCAGAAATGCGCCACAAAATTCGCGATTTCCTGTTGACCCCTTAGGGACCAGACACTAAGGTCCGGCCACCGCAGCGCGAAATTCGCCCTGCGATTGGAATTTCTTGTGCCCAAGGGGGCGCAACCTGAGGATCAGATCATGGCAGCAGAACCTATCACCGGTGCGGAAATCATCGTCAAAGCACTGATTGATCAAGGGGTTGAGGTAATTTTCGGCTACCCCGGCGGGGCCGTATTGCCGCTCTATGACGCGCTCTTCAAGCAGAACAAGGTGCGCCACATTCTTGTGCGGCACGAGCAGGCGGCTGTGCATGCGGCGGAGGGTTATGCGCGCTCGACCGGCAAGGTCGGTGTGGTCCTCGTGACCTCGGGCCCCGGTGCCACCAATGCGGTCACCGGCCTTACCGATGCGCTGATGGATTCGATCCCGCTGGTCTGCCTCACCGGCCAGGTGCCGACGCATCTCATCGGCAACGATGCCTTCCAGGAAGCCGACACCACCGGCATCACGCGGCCCTGCACCAAGCATAACTACTTGGTGAAGTCGGTCGAGGATTTGTCGCGGAAGGTCCATGAGGCCTTCTATGTCGCCCGCTCCGGCCGGCCCGGCCCGGTGCTGCTCGATCTGCCGAAGGATGTGCAGCAGGCGAAGTACGAATATGTCAACCATGCCGGCCAGCGTCACCGCACCTATAATCCGGTGCAGAAGCCGGACCGCGCGCAGGTCGAGAAGGCCGTCGAGTTGATGGCGACTGCCAAGCGCCCGCTGTTCTATATCGGTGGCGGCTGCGTCAATTCGGGTCCGCTGGCCTGCAAGATGCTGGTCGATTTCGTGCGCCTCACGGGCTTTCCCTGCACGCAGACCTTGATGGGTCTCGGCGCTTTCCCGGCCTCCGATCCGCTGTCGTTGGGCATGGTCGGCATGCATGGCATGTTCGAATCCAACCATGCGATGCATGACTGCGACGTCATGATCAATATCGGCGCGCGGTTCGACGATCGCGTGACCGGGCGCCTCAACGCCTTCTCGCCGGGATCGAAGAAGATCCATGTCGATATCGATCCGAGCTCGATAAACAAGAGCGTCCGCGTCGACATTCCGGTCGTGGGCGATGTGGGGCATGTGGTCGAAGAGATGATGCGCATCTGGAAGGCGCGTCAGATCAAGACCGACCAGAAGGCCCTGGCGACCTGGTGGGACCAGATCAACAAATGGCGCGGCCGCAACTGCCTCAAATACAAGCCGCACGACACGATCATCAAACCGCAGTTTGCACTTGAGCGGCTCTATGCGGCGATCAAGGACAAGGACTTCTACATCTCGACGGAAGTTGGCCAGCACCAGATGTGGGCTGCCCAGTTCCTGAAATTCGAGAAGCCCAATCGCTGGATGACCTCGGGCGGTCTCGGCACCATGGGCTATGGCCTGCCGGCTGCCTATGGCGTGCAGGTGGCGCATCCGGAATCCCTGGTGATCGATGTCGCCGGCGAAGCTTCGATCCTGATGAACATCCAGGAAATGGCGACGCTGGTGCAGTACCGGCTGCCCGTGAAAATCTTTATCCTGAACAATCAATGGATGGGCATGGTGCGCCAGTGGCAGGAATTGCTGCATGGCGGCCGCTATTCCGAATCCTACAGCGATGCGCTGCCGGATTTCGTGAAGCTTGCCGAAGCCTTCGGCGCCTCCGGCCTTCGTGCCACGAAGCCGTCTGAACTTGATGACGTCATCAAGCAGATGATCGACATCAAGGGGCCGGTCATGGTCGATTGCTGCGTCGATGAAAAGGAGAACTGCTTCCCGATGATTCCTTCCGGCGCGCCGCATAACGAAATGCTGCTTGGTCCCGATGATCAGTCTGCCCGGCCGGTCTCGGAAGAGGGCATGGTTCTGGTCTGATCATGAGTGATGCAAAGCGTCGTGGTTTGGGAATTGTCTCAGGCGTGCCGACCGGAATTGCCGGTGGCATGAAGCTGAGCGGGGAGGCTACAAACGTGAAAGATACAATGATCGAACGCCATACGATGTCGGTGCTGGTGGACAACGAAGCCGGTGTCCTCGCCCGTGTCATCGGCCTCTTTTCCGGCCGCGGCTACAATATCGAGAGCCTGACGGTGGCCGAGGTCGATGCCGACCAGCATGTCTCGCGCATCACCGTGGTGACCTCCGGCACGCCAATGATCATCGAGCAGATCAAGAACCAGTTGCAGCGCCTGGTGCCCGTGCATAGCGTGACCGACCTCACGGTCGAGGGACCTTCGCTGGAACGGGAAATGGCGCTGGTCAAGGTGGCGAGCATTGGCGATAAGCGCGTCGAAGCGCTGCGCATCGCCGACATCTTCCGCGCCCATGTGGTCGATGCGACAATCGAATCCTTCGTGTTCGAGATGACTGGCTCGACTGAGAAGCTCAATGCTTTTATCGGCCTGATGAAGCCCTTGGGCCTGGCTGACGTGTCGCGTACCGGGATCGTCGCCATGAAGCGCGGCAGCGAAGCCAACTAATCGTCCGGCCCGAAAGCTGGAGCTGACTTGTTTTACTGAAAGGGAAAGACCATGCGTGTTTATTACGATCGTGACGCCGATGTGAACCTGATCAAGGGCAAGAAGATTGCCGTGGTCGGGTTCGGCAGCCAGGGCCATGCCCATGCGCTCAACCTCAAAGACAGTGGCGTCAAGGACGTGCGCGTGGCTTTGCGCAAGGGCTCCGCGTCGGAAGCCAAGGCAACCTCGCAGGGCCTGCAGGTCATGAGCCCGGTCGAGGCGGCGAAGTGGGCCGACCTCATCATGATCCTGACGCCCGACGAATTGCAGGCGAAGCTCTATGCCGAGGATCTGGCGCCGAACATGCGCCAGGGTGCGGCACTTGCTTTCGCCCACGGCCTCAACATCCATTTTAAGCTCATTGAGCCGCGTCCCGATCTCGACGTCGTCATGATCGCGCCGAAGGGCCCGGGTCACACTGTGCGCGGCGAATATGTGAAGGGCGGCGGTGTCCCCTGCCTCGTGGCCGTCGCGCAGAACCCCAGCGGCAATGCGCTTGAGCTTGCCATCTCCTATGCCAGCGCCATCGGCGGTGGCCGTTCGGGCGTCATCGAGACCAACTTCCGCGAGGAATGCGAAACCGATCTGTTCGGCGAGCAGGTCGTGCTGTGCGGCGGTCTCGTAGCCCTCATCCAGGCCGGTTATGAAACCCTGGTCGAAGCCGGTTATGCGCCGGAAATGGCCTATTTCGAGTGCCTCCACGAGGTGAAGCTGATCGTCGACCTGATCTATGAAGGCGGCATCGCCAACATGCGCTACTCGATCTCGAACACCGCCGAATACGGCGACTACGTGACCGGTGGCCGCATCGTCACCGAAGAGACCAAGAAGGAAATGAAGCGGGTCCTCGAGGACATCCAGTCGGGCCGCTTTGTGCGCGACTTCGTTCTGGAGAACGCGGCCGGTCAGCCGAGCTTCAAGGCGACCCGTCGCCGTCAGGCCGAAGCCGGCATCGAAGAAGTAGGCGCCAAGCTCCGCGCCATGATGCCCTGGATCGGCAAGAACCGCCTGGTCGACAAGACCAAGAATTAAGCGACTGCCGGGTTGCGCTCAAGGACAAGGACGGTTCCATCGGAACCGTCCTTTTGTTTTTCGGCCATTGAGCGACATGCCGGCCGCCCTTGGAGGTGCCGTCAGTCGGCCGGGAAATAGGGCAATTTTTACGGTAATTGCCCGCGACAGCGAGCCCTCCAGGGCGGCTTTGCGGCCAAGGTTCAGCGTTGGCATGGGTAAGTTGGCCGTCCGGCGCCTTGTGATGCACAGGTGATTTTGCCGGGACCGGGCCAGCATCCGCACCTCGATTTTCCAAAATGCCCGGCACTCGTTTGGAATTCCATTACAAATCCTCTTGTCCCGGTTACATGCGGGCGGTAAAAGCAAGCCCGGATCGGATCGCGCAGACTTCCGGAGTCGGGTGCGTTTCGGGCCAGTAAGGCATGACAAAACCAAGGAATATTCCCGATAGATCAGGGCGTCGCCAAGGTATCTGCCGGCAGCGCGCGATTTGCACCAGGGGAATGCAGGCCAAGGAATTGCAATATGTCTGATCCCGAGCAGGCTGTAACGGGCATGCCGGTAAGAACAATAACGCCGCGCGGTGCGGCAAGCAGGTGGTACTGATGTTTTCGAAGTTGATGGGCATGTTCTCCGCCGATATGGCGATCGACCTCGGTACTGCAAACACGCTGGTTTACGTCAAGGGCCGTGGCATCGTGCTAAACGAGCCGTCGGTCGTCGCCATCGCCGACGTGAAGGGCAAGAAGCATGTGCTCGCCGTGGGCGACGAGGCCAAGCTGATGCTGGGCCGCACGCCCGGCAACATCCAGGCGATCCGCCCCTTGCGCGACGGCGTCATCGCCGATTTCGAAGTTGCCGAAGAGATGATCAAGCATTTCATCCGCAAGGTGCATAACAACCGTCGCAGCTTCGCGCGTCCCCAGATCATCGTCTGCGTGCCCTCCGGTTCCACCGCCGTCGAGCGCCGCGCCATCCAGGAATCCGCTGAATCCGCCGGTGCCAGCAAGGTTTACCTCATTGAGGAACCGATGGCGGCTGCGATCGGCGCTGGCTTGCCGGTGACCGAACCTACAGGTTCGATGGTCGTCGATATCGGTGGAGGCACCACGGAAGTTGCTGTGCTCAGCCTTGGCGGCATTGTCTATTCCCGCTCGGTCCGCGTCGGGGGCGACAAGATGGACGAGGCGATTATCGCCTATATCCGCCGCAACCATAACCTTCTGGTCGGCGTAGGGTCAGCCGAGCGCATCAAGAAGGAAATCGGTTCGGCCTGCCCGCCGGAAGACGGCGAGGGCCGCGTCATGGAGATCAAGGGTCGCGATCTCATGAATGGCGTGCCGAAGGAATTGGTGATCACTGAGCGTCAGGTCGCAGAGGCCTTGGCCGAACCAGTAGGCGCCATTATCGAGGCCGTCAAAGTGGCTCTTGAGCACACGGCGCCGGAACTCGCGGCCGACATCGTCGATAAGGGCATCGTGCTCACCGGCGGCGGCGCGCTGCTGGCCAACCTCGACTTCGTCCTCCGTCACGCGACCGGCCTGCCGGTCTCGATCGCCGACGACGCGCTCTCCTGCGTGGCGTTGGGCACGGGGCGCTGCCTTGAAGACATCAAGGCCCACAGGCACGTCCTCATCAACATGTATTGAGGCGGTTGGCCCTCGCTGAGCGATTTCTCACGAGAATTCGCCAGCTTATTAATTGCGCTTTAACCCTGCCTGTGGAAAAATGCCCTAAGTGATTGATTGACCTCAGACTCGTGGTCGGTCTCCTTGGTTTGGGAGGAATCATAGGTGAACAAGCGTATGGGATCGATCGGGGCCGCCGCGGCGTCTCGCTCATGGACCCATCGTTTCACTTTTGTTCTTTTGGTCGCCTTTGCCTTCGGTCTGATGCTGATCGGCAAACCTGATTCCGTCCTGGTCAGCCGCGTTCGCATGATGATGATGGATATCACGGCGCCGGTGATCAATGCAGTCTCCCGGCCGATCGATGCAGCCCGTGAAACGGCGAGTGATGTCCGCGACTACTTCGCGCTCAAGGCCGAAAATGAAGCGCTCAAGCGTCAGAACGACACCCTTTTGGAATGGCAGCGGGTGGCGCGTGAACTGCAGGCCGAAAATGCCAGCTTGCGTGACCTGCTGAACTTCCAGCCGGGCCCCAAGGTTAGTTTCGTGACGGCCAGTGTCGTTGCGGACACTTCATCGAGCTTTGTCCGCTCGCTGATCGTGCTGGGCGGCACCAGGGCCGGCGTTGCCAAGGGGCAGGCTGCGGTCACGGGGAGTGGGCTCGCGGGGCGCGTGCTTGAGGTGGGGGAGCGCTCGGCGCGCATCCTCCTGATCACCGACATCAATGCCCGTGTGCCGGTGGTGGCGGAACGCAGCCGCGACCAGGCGGTTCTCGCTGGACGCAATTCCGATCTGCCGGAGCTTCTTTACCTGTCCCGCGACAGCGACGTCAAAATCGGTGACCGCATGGTCACCTCCGGGCAAGGCGGTGTGTTCCCGGCCGGATTGCCGGTGGGTGAGGTGGTTTCGGTCACCGGCGGCCATATCCTCGTCCAGCCTTTTGTCGATTTCAGCCGCCTCGAGAACATCCGACTGATCGATTACAGCCTGCCCGGCATTCTGCTCAACGATCTCGGCGTCGATACAACCAAGGCCCTCAGTCCAGCCAAGGCCGGAACGATTACCTCCGGGGCATCGGAGTGATCAGGCCGAGCCTGGGCCAGCAGGCGGATATCGCCTGGCGCGCAGCACTACCCGTCGGACTGACTTTGCTGCTCATGTTCGCGGCTCTCTTGTCCTGGCATCTGCCGCGCCTCGGCACCATTGCCTCGGCCTTGGTGCTGATCTCGGTCTTCTTCTGGACGTTGCATCAGCCGGGGTTGATGAGTATGTGGGGCGTGCTGTCGATCGGGCTTATCCACGACCTGATGACGTTGGCGCCTTTCGGTGTTGGCCTTCTGGTACTCCTGATCGTGCATGGGATCGCCCTTTGGCAGCGCAAGGCGCTCAACGGGATGCCGTTTTTGTTGATCTGGGGATTGTTCGGTGTCGTCGCCGCCGGCGCCACGCTGCTGACCTGGCTGCTGGTATCGTTCCTGCAGGAGATGCTGGTAAATCCAGCCCAGGCATTCAATCTTTTCCTGCTCGAACTGGTTTGCTATCCGCCCCTCGCTTACGTCTTCGCGTGGATCGAGCGCCGATTGCTGCCGACCGATTGAGAATGCGCCATGGCTGGAAATAAGCAACAGGCTCAAAATCAGGCCAAAATATTCTCCCGGCGGGCAATGATCCTGGGCGGGATGCAGGCGACGCTTGTGGGCTCGCTCATTGCGCGCCTCTATTATCTCCAGGTCATTGAATCCGAAAAGTATCGCCTGCTCGCGGATGAGAACCGAATCAACCTTCGACTCCTGCCACCGTCGCGGGGGCTCATTCTCGATCGCTTCGGTGTTCCGCTCGCGGCCAATTTCCCGAACTACCGCGCCATTCTCGTCGCGGAGCAGACCAAGGATCTGGAACAGACGCTTGGGGATTTCGCCCGCCTGGTGCCGCTGACAGAGCGCGAGCGCACCAAGGTGATGCGTGAACTGAAGCGCAACCGGGCCTTTACGCCGATCCCGGTGAAGGAGGATCTGTCCTGGGAGCAGATGAGCCAGGTCGAGCTCAACCTTCCGGAACTGCCCGGCATTTCGATCGAAGAAGACCAGAAGCGGTACTATCCCTTTGCCGGTCTCACCGCACATATCCTCGGCTATGTTCAGACGGCCTCGGAAAGCGAGGTAGCGGCCGATGCCGATCCTCTGCTGACCCTGCCTGGATTTCGTATCGGGCGGAATGGTCTCGAGCGCACATATGACAAGTCGCTGCGCGGCTCGGCCGGCAAGAGTGAGATTGAAGTCAATTCAGTTGGCCGCATTATCCGGCAGCTGTCACGCGTCGAAGGCAAGGCCGGCGCGGATCTCGTCACCACGATCGACATCGGTCTGCAGGAATTCGCCCAACAGCGCATCGCCGCCGAGCAATCGTGTTCCTCTGTTGTCATGGACATCTTCACCGGTGAAATCCTGGCAATGGCCTCGACGCCCAGCTTCGATCCCGCGTCGTTCTATCGCGGCATTTCAAGCGACGAATGGCAGATGCTGAACACCGACATGTTCCGGCCGTTGACCAACAAGACCATTTCAGATGGCTACGCACCTGGGTCGACATTCAAGATCGTGACCACGATGGCAGCTCAGGAAGCCGGCATAAGCCCCAACTTCAGCGTCTTCTGCCCGGGCTTCTACACTTTTGGGCCGATGCGCCTGCATTGCTGGAAGAAAGAAGGGCACGGCCATGTCTCGATGACCGATGCGCTGAAGCACTCCTGCGACGTCTACTACTACGATATTGCCAAGCGGGTCGGTATCGATGCCATCGCCGAAATGGCGCGCAAGTTTGGACTGGGCAAAGTCACGGGCATCGATCTTCCCGGCGAGAATTCCGGTGTCATTCCAGACCAGGCTTGGAAAATCGGAACGCTGGGCGAAAAGTGGTATCCGGGCGAGACATTGGTCGCGGGAATCGGCCAAGGCTTCATTCAGACGACACCGCTTCAGCTCTGCCTGATGACCGCACGGGTCGCCAACGGTGGCTATGCCATCACGCCGCGCCTGTTCAAGCGCTATGGCGCCTCTGGCGGCGCCGCGGCGGAGGCCGGCGAACTCGCCGCCAATGCCGGTCTCGCCGAAGGGGCGGCACCCAAGATGGATGTCAATCCCAACCATCTGGCCATTATTCGGCGCGGCATGGATCTGGTGACGAACGATCAGCGCGGGACCGCCTATCGTCGTCGCATTGACATTCCAGGTATGGAGATGGCGGGCAAGACCGGTACCAGCCAGGTGCGTCGCATCACCATGTCGGAACGTGCGACTGGAGTGCGCAAGAACGAAGATCTGCCCTGGCCGCAGCGCGATCATGCCTTGTTTGTCGCCTACGCACCGGTACACCAGCCGCGTTACGCCATCTCGGTCGTCATCGAACATGGCGGTGGCGGCTCTACCTTTGCCGCGCCGATCGCGCGCGACATTCTCATTGAATGCCAGCGTCGTGACCCGGCGCGCCGCAATCCCAATGACGAAGGCGGCAGGCGGGAAATGCCATGAGGCAATTCGGCACAACAACCCCATTTGGCGGGAGCGTCTAGCATGTTTGCCATGACGCCGATGGGCAACAAGCAGAAGAAGGTCTCGCTGGGCGAGAAGCTGGTGCAGCTCAATTGGAGCCTTGTGCTGCTGGTGACGGCGGTCGCGTCGATCGGATTTGCCATGCTCTATTCGGCGGCACACGGCAATGCCGAGCCCTGGATGGCCGCGCAGATGAAGCGTTTTGGCCTGGGCCTCATCGGCATGCTGGTGCTGGGTCTCATCGACCTGCGCCTCTACATGCGCTTTGCCTACACGTTCTATGCACTCGCCTTCGTTCTTCTCGTCTATGTCGAATTCCTGGGTGAGATCGGCATGGGTGCCCAGCGTTGGATCAATCTCGGCTTCATCCAGCTGCAGCCTTCGGAAATGATGAAGGTCGCGTTGGTCCTCAGCTTGGCGCGCTATTTTCATGGTACGGACTGGGAGGCGGTCGGCAAGCCTTGGGTCCTCATTCCGCCAACGCTGATGGCTGTGGCACCGGCGGGCCTGGTGATGAAGCAGCCAGATCTTGGTACAGCGGTCACGTTGATGATCGTCGGTGGCGCCATGTTCTTTGCTGCCGGTGTCAGATGGTGGAAGTTTGCGATCATCATTGCCATCGGCGTGGTGGGCGCATACTTCGCCTGGAACTCCGACCTGCTGCACGACTATCAGAAGGCGCGCATTCTTACTTTCCTCGATCCGGAATCAGACGTGCGCGGCGCCGGCTATCACATCATCCAGTCAAAGATCGCGCTTGGGTCTGGCGGGGTCTGGGGCAAGGGTTTTCTGCAAGGAACGCAAAGCCATCTCGATTTCCTGCCGGAGCGTCAGACCGATTTTATCTTTACCATGTTTGCCGAAGAGTGGGGGCTGGTGGGTGGCGTCGTCCTGCTGACGCTCTATTCGATGCTGGTACTCTACGGTGTTGTGATTGCACTCCGCTGCCGAAGCCAGTTCGGCAAGATGATGGCGTTCGGTCTCAGCTTCAATCTGTTCACGTATTTCTTCATCAATACCGCCATGGTCATGGGCCTCATTCCGGTGGTCGGCGTGCCCCTGCCGCTGATTTCCTATGGCGGCACCGCGATGATGACGGTCCTGGCCGGATTCGGTCTGATGATGTCGACCTATGTCCACCGGGACGCCAAGATCGGCCGCTCTGGTCGCGAGGAAAATTAAGCCTTGCAAACAGCGCGGTAAGTCCCGGGACTAACTGTTGAATTTTTGTTATCGACAGGCCGCGGGGCGTTTGCTATACCGCGCGCCGACCGGACCTTCTGGTCATGGCCAGGGTTGGCCGCGCGGGCGCATAGCTCAGTCGGTAGAGCAGCTGACTCTTAATCAGCGGGTCGTAGGTTCGAGTCCTACTGCGCCCACCATTTTCTTCCGCGAAACAGTTTCCTCATCACCCGTCCCGCGGGTCCTGCTGCCTTGGCACGCCATCACCCTTCGGCGTGGCCTTGCCGGCGCCGCCGATTTCGCGCGAAGCCTGGCGGTAGCGAATGATCGGACGGCCATTGGTTATCTGGCGGTGACCTTGGCAGAACTGCCGCAATTCGAAATCACCCCGGCAGCCCGAAAGGTGCGGGCACTAGGTCGGTCCATTCGCGGCCAGGACTGCCGGTAAGAGGCCCTGGTCGCGACCTGGGGCCGTGGTTGTGGCCAGGCAGCGTGGTGTGATTTCTGTGATAAATCATCTAAATCGCTGTGGTTTGGCTCGGGCATTTGACCGCTGCGCGAGCGAATTGGCTACATTCTGGTGTTGCCCCACCGCCATGGCTTGATCACTATCTTGTAGCGATCGGGTTTGCCGGCTATCAGCAGGCCACGATACGCCAAAAAAGACAGCCTCCGGGCGATGCCAAGAGTAGAAGCATGACACGACGCGTGATTTCGCAGCTTGTTAACGGATTTGTCGCGGCAATGCTGCTTTCCGCTTGTGCCGTGGGCGATCAGGATAGGCAGAAGCCGGCCATTGTGGTGGCGAAACCTGTGGTTAAGGCAGAACCACCCGAAGAGCCGGTCATTCCCAAACTGAAACCTAAGACCCCAAGAAGGCGCCAGCATCGCCAAGATTGACTGAACCGGAACCGGCAGAGGATGCCGCGGCCGGCGCTTTGGCGCCAGATGGTCCGGCGGGACAACTCGTCGAAGCGGTAGAAAAGGACGCGGGCGACGCAAGCGGCATGCCCCTTGGCTCGCCGATGGGCAGTTCTTCGAACGTTGGCGGTGTTCCGGCTGGAGACCTTGCAACGCTTCCCGCACCGGCCGTCGTTCCGGCAGAACCGGAACCCGTGTCCAAGATTGCCTCGCCGGATGAGCTCAAGAGCAAGGCGGAATCCGAAGTCATTGCGCTCCTGGGAAAGCCCGTCACGACCCGCAGCGAAGGGACTGGAACGGTTTGGACATATCGCGCGGGAACTTGCTCCCTAGATGTCTATTTCTTCCTCGATGTCGCTGACAATCGACGGCGGGCCCTGAGCTACGAGATGGTGCCCGAGGACGACCTAACCCAAGGCTGCTACAAGGCCCTCAAGGAAGCTCAACATGTGCAATAAAGATCGGAACAGAACCAATGGCTGAGGCCACACGCATTGTCGTCGTTGACGATGACGATCTGTTTCGCCCCATGCTGGTCGGCAATCTGTCGGAAGCTGGGTTCAGCGTGCGTGAGTTTTCTGCGCCTGATGTCGCCCTCGAGGAATTGAGTGCAGAGAGCGTGGCTCCGGAAGCGACGATCGACCTCCTGATCCTCGACTGGAAGATGCCCGGACTGACCGGCCTCGAACTGCTGCAGCGTTTGCGCCAGATCGGCTTGATGACCCCGGCGATATTCTTGACGTCGCTGGATGACGTCATCTACGAGGAGGCGGCGCTCAAGGCGGGGGCCATCGATTTTGTCGGCAAGACCCGCAGCTTTGCCATTCTCCAGCGTCGTATCGAACTGGCGCTCAGCCGGTCTGAAGTTGCCGAAGGGCAGGGTGATGCGCATGCCTCGGCGGACGGCATCCTGCAGACCGGCCCATTGCAACTTGATGCGGGTTCCCATGCCGTGAGCTGGCATGAGCGACCCGTGAGCCTGACCCTGGGTGAATTCAAATCAGTGGCGCTGATGGTGCGTGCCGGGCGCGACGTCAGCTACCGCGAGATCTATGATGCCCTGCGCGGTGAGAATTTCGCGGCTGGCCAGGGGCCCGATGGGTATCGTGCCAATGTGCGCGCATTGATCAAGCGCGTGCGCCAAAATTCATCGCCGTCGACCCGAGTTTCGACGCAATCGAGAATTTTCCGGGCTTCGGCTATCGCTGGCGCGCGGCCGGCAAGGAACCATAAGACCAGGGGATCATTCTGGGGCGTTCGGGGGAAGGGATGCTGCGCGCGTTGTTTGGATCGGTTCTGGTGAAGTTGGTGCTGCTCGGGCTTGTATTCCTGAGCGTGCCGATGATCCTCTATGGCCGCTTCGCCACGGTTGATGAAGAGCGCCAGCAATTGCTGCTGGGCAACCTCCAGAACCAGGGCTATCTGCTGTCGCAAGGTCTGGAACTCGCCTTGCGCGCCGAAGGGGCCAAAGCGCCGGTTGCCGCTGCCGATTGGGTGGCACGACTGGGCACCAGCAGCTTGCGCATAAAGCTCCTGATGCGGCCTGTGGGCGAGCAACAAAGCTTTTATTACGTGGCCGCCTTTCCAACGGTCGATGCCGCCTATCTCGATGCCGAGAGGGAGGCGCTGGTGGCCACCGGTATCCTTGGCAAGGTCGAGGAAAGCTGTGCCGGCAATCGCAGCCTCAGCCAGACCTTTACCGGCCCGACCGGCACCATTGAGATTTTGACGTCGATCTCCCCCTTCCATACCGAAGTCGGTTGCTGGGCGGTCATCACGGCCTATGCCGAGAGCGATCCTGCCGGCACGACGCTGGCGCGTCCCTTTGCCTCAGCTCCAGAGGTGCGCTGGGCCGGCATCTTCTATGCGATGATGGCCTTGCTTATTCTTGCGGTTGCCGTCTCGGTGGCGCTGGGCCTTCGGCGCTTTGCGCGCCTCGCGCGACTCATTCGCCGCGCGCCCGGGCGGCGTCAGATCAGCTTTGCCAATGCGACGCCGGTGCCGGAACTCAAGCCCGTCGCGGTGGAATTCGACAGCCTCGTCACCACGCTGGAAACCTCGGCGCGCTCGATCCGCGAAGCGGCGGAAGAAAACGCCCACGCGCTGAAGGCGCCCATTGCCGCGATGGCGCAGGCGGTGGAGCCCATCCGCCGCGTTGCCAACGCCATCAATGACGATCGCGCCAAGCGCGCGGTCGAGACGATCGAACGAGCGCTGGAACGGATGGAGGATCTGGTTGCCTCCGCGCGGCGGATCGACGAAGCCATCGCCGAAATGATCGATGCGCCGTCCTCGCCGATCAAGCTGTCCTCCATGGTCGAGAACACGGCCCGCGCGTTTGCCGAAGCTCATGGCAAGAATGTCAAGATCGTGGCCAATGTAGAGGCCGGCATCAAGGTAGCGGCCAGCGAAGAGGCGCTGGAGACAGCAATTGAGAACCTGGTCGACAATGCGGTGAGCTTCGCGCCACCGGGATCGACCGTGCGCCTGGAACTGAAGCAAGGCGGCGGGCGAGCGCGCCTCGCCGTCATTGATCAGGGGCCGGGGGTGCCGATCGAACTGCTGCCGGCGATCTTCGAGCGGCATGTCTCGCACCGGCCACAGTCGAATGGCACGGTCGGGCGCGCCTCGGGCGGTCCGCATTTTGGCCTTGGTCTCGCGATCGTGCGGCGGAACATCGAGCTGATGGGTGGGCGCGTTTCCGCGCGCAATCGGCCTGAGGGTGGTTTTGAAGTGACGCTCAGCCTGCCGCTGGCGACTTAGTCGGTCAGGTAGATTTCTTCGCTGTAGGAGATCTCGTCGCAGTTTTTGCCGACGCCGCCGCGATCGATGACCAGGAAATCCTGGGAATCGTCGAGTGCGATGAGCGGGTGATGCCAGGTACCCCGCGCGTAGTTGACCCCTTGCGAGCCCACTGTCTTGAAGCAGCGCAGATCCGAGGGTCGCGGCGCATCGCCGGCACGCGCAACCAGCACCAGGAAGGAGCCGGGCTGAAGCGGGATGAAAGCCTGCGATGACAATGGATGGCGTTCCATCAAGGCAATTCGTATCGGCAGAAGCCGCGCCTTGGCCCGGAAGATGTTGAGCAGCGGTCGACCATTCGCCTCGGCCACGTCGATCCTGGTCAGGTCATGATATCGTTCGGCATAGCCGTCATTGATTGTGTAGTGTTTCGCCGCCGCATCGCCGTCGATGACGTCGCCAAAGGGGGCGAAGGCCTCGCGGGTCAGTGGCTCGATCCTGATGTTCATGCCGGCAATCCCCACAGGCGCAGGCGCGACACGCCGCCATCCGGAATGACATTCAGCCGGACATGGCTGATCGGGCCCAGATCGACAATCTCGCTGCTGTAGCTGTGCTGCCTGTCCATCGTCATATTCTGTTCCGGGAGCAGGTCCCGCCAGAACATCGATTGCGTGACGATGGATTGTTCGGTTGAATTCCCCATCATTGATGCCTGGACCGAGCAGCGATCGGGGTAGTTTCCCTTGAAATGGGCTGTGTCGATTTCGATTTTCGATATCCGGCCCGGGGCGCCCAGGGCGATGATGCACCAGTCATTCCCGGGTTCGCGCCGCCGCCGCGTTTCCCACCCGTCGCCCATGTTCACGCCGCGTCCTGGAAAGAGCAGGCGCATCGGCGTGCCGTAATGCTGGTCAGAGCAGGCGATGGCATAGGCGCCAAGCTCCACGGCGGCGAGATTGAGTGGTTTTGAGCGATCGAGCGTCGTCCAATCGACCGCTGGCCGCCCATAGGCGCGCAACCTTGCTATCCCGCCATCCGGATAGATGTTGAGTCTCACATGGCTGAACACGCCGTCGCTCGCGACCGGCATGAAATGATGGCTGTCGCCTTTCAGTGACGAAGCCGGCACGATTGTCTGCCACACTGTCTTGGCGTCGGGCGTTCCCGTCACAAGGCAGGCGTCGATCGAGGCAGCCGGCGGGTAGTTGCCGGTGAAATGACTGGTGTCGATGTCGAAACCCCTGATCCGGCCGGGAAGACCCAGCTTGCAGATACAGTGATCGTGGCCTTCGCTGCGTTTGCGGCGGCTCTCCCAACCATCCATCCACTTGCCGTTCTCATCATACTTCCCGGGGATAGACGTTGCCGGCTCGGGGTTGAGCATCCGCTCCTTGGGCGCAAAAAAATCGTCGCTGGCGGAGAGCGCCTCGGCACCCAGGCGCGGGTCCAGCAGATTGATGACGGATGCACCGAACGGGTGCTGGTCGGTAACCGGGATGCTCATGCCGTCTCTCCAAAGGGATGATGTTCGCGCCAATGCCGCGCAATGTCGATGCGTCGGCAGAACCAGACCTTGTCATGGCCACCCGCATGTTCAATGAACCGCTCCAGCGACCGCAACCTGCCAGGCCGTCCGATCAGCCGGGCATGAAGGCCGATCGACATCATGCGGGGCGTCCGGTCACCTTCCGCATAGAGGACATCGAAACTGTCGCGCAGATAAGCGAAGAATTGATCGCCGCTGTTGAAGCCCTGCGGCGTCGCAAAGCGCATGTCATTGGCGTCGAGCGTATAGGGCACCATCAGCTGCGGCGGTCCGTAGAGCGTCGACCAGAACGGCAGATCATCGCTGTAATCGTCGGCATTGTAGAGAGATCCGCCCTCTTCGGCGACCAGGCGGTGGGTGTTGGGACCGGTGCGTCCGGTATACCAGCCAAGCGGCCGCTCGCCTGTTGCCTGCCTGATCGCCTCGATCGCGCGGCGGATATGATCCCGTTCGGTGGCCTCGTCGACGTTCTGGTAGTTGATCCAGCGATAGCCATGGCTGCAGATCTCGTGGCCCGCCTGGTGCATCGCCCGGATGATCGCCGGATGCCGCTCGACCGCCATGCCCACGGCAAAGATGGTGAGGGGAATGCCCTGGCGCTGGAACAGATCCAGCACCCGCCAGGCGCCGACCCGGCTGCCATACTCGTAGATCGATTCCATGCTGAGATGACGTTGATCCACAATGGGCTGGGCGCCCACGATCTCGGACAGGAACGATTCCGATGCCGCATCGCCATGCAGCACGCAATTCTCTCCGCCTTCTTCATAGTTCAGCACGAACTGCACGGCGATGCGGGCATCCCCGGGCCAGTTCGCCCGAGGTGGCCGGTTGCCATAGCCGATGAGATCGCGCGGATACTTCTCCCCCGGCATCTGTCGCTGCCCCCTGATTCCATGCCTATTTCCGACCAACAGCTTACACCGCGAAACCCGCCTTTTGGGCAGCGCGGCTGTCACGCGAAACTCTCACAATCTTTCTTTGAAAATACCGCGCCGAGGATCATCTTTGACCGATCCAGGGGATATCCAGGTTGATTCCTGTCCAAAGGGTCAGCATTATCCCCCCAAGACTGGTGGCCAATTCACTTCGGCCATCTGGCTGACGACAAGAAACGGCCAAAAGGCCCAATTTGGGAGACGTGAAATGAACAAGTACGTGTTGCAGGCCGCCACGGCGCTGGCCCTGGTCTTCGCCGCGGGTTCCGCCTCGGCCGAGCCGGCCGTGGTCTACGATGCCGGTGGCAAGTTCGACAAATCCTTCAATGAGGCCGCCTTCAACGGCATCGAGAAATACAAGACCGAAACCGGCGATACCTATCTCGAATTTGAAGTGCAGACCGACGCCCAGCGCGAGCAGGCATTCCGCCGCATGGCGGAGAAGGGTGCCGATCCCATCATCGGCATCGGCTTCAGCCAGGCCGATGCGCTGACCAAGGTTGCCAAGGAATTCCCCGACAAGCATTTTGCCATCATCGACATGGTGGTCGATCTGCCGAACGTGCAATCGATCGTGTTCAACGAACATGAAGGTTCGTTCCTGGTCGGCATCCTCGCCTCGATGGCCAGCAAGTCGGCCAAGGTCGGCTTCATCGGCGGCATGGATATTCCCCTCATCCGCCGCTTTGCCTGCGGCTACGAGCAGGGCGCCAAGTTCGCCAACAAGGACGTGGCGGTCACTGAAAACATGACCGGCACCACGCCCGCCGCCTGGAACGACCCGACCAAGGGCACCGAATTGGCCAAGGGCCAGTTCGACCAGGGTGTCGACGTGATCTTCGCGGCGGCCGGCGGCACTGGCACCGGCGTCTATCAGGCCGCCAAGGATGCCGGCAAGCTCGCCATCGGTGTCGACAGCAACCAGAACCATCTCCATCCCGGCACCATGCTGACCTCGATGCTCAAGCGCGTCGATGTTGCCGTCTACAATTCGGCCAAGGCCGTGAAGGACGGCAGCTGGAAGCCGGGCGTCACGGTCATGGGCCTTGCCCAGGACGGCGTGGGCTGGGCGCTCGACGACAACAACAAGTCGCTGATCACGGCGGATATGAGTGCCAAGGTCGAGGCTGCCAAGGCCGACATCATTGCCGGCAAGATCCAGGTCCATGATTACATGGCCGACAATACCTGCACCTACTAACCCGGTTCGATATCCAACTATGCCACCCGTCCCTCACGGGCCGGATCAGGCGATGAAGGCGGCGGCGTCTCCCCATTCAGTTACTGGGCGGGCGCCGCCGCCTGCCATCGCACTGATCGAAATCAACAAGCGTTTCGGCAGCGTCCAGGCCAATCGCGATGTTTCTCTGCGTGTCGAGAAAGGCACGATCCACGGCATCATCGGTGAAAATGGCGCCGGCAAGTCGACCTTGATGTCGATCGTCTACGGTTTCTACGACGCCGACAGCGGCGCCATCGAGATCGATGGCAAACCAGCCGTGATCCGCACCTCCGCCGACGCCATTGCTGCCGGCATCGGCATGGTGCACCAGCATTTCATGCTGGTCGACAGTTTCACCGTGCTGGAAAACGTCATGCTGGGCGCCGAAGGCGGCGCGCTCCTCACCGAAGGCGCCGACAAGGCCCGCGCCGAGTTGGTGCGCCTGGCGCAGGAATTCGGCCTGGTGGTCGACCCCGATGCGCGGATCGGCGATCTGCCCGTGGGCGACCAGCAGCGCGTCGAGATCCTGAAGGCGCTGTTCCGCCATTGCTCGATCCTTATCCTCGACGAGCCGACCGGCGTGTTGACGCCCCAGGAAACGGACCAGCTCTTTCGGATCCTGCGTGCGCTCGCCACACGCGGCGTCACCATCCTGCTGATCACGCACAAGCTCAAGGAAGTGCTGGCGGTGACCGACCGGGTGACCGTCATGCGCGGCGGTCAGGTAGTGGCCGACCGGCAAACCTCTGCCACCAATGCCAGCGAACTCGCCGAACTGATGGTCGGGCGCAAGGTGAGGCTCGATCTCGACAAGGTCCCGGCCCGGCCGCATGATGCCGAGCTAACGGTCGAGCATCTCTCCCTTATCGATGATCGCGGTGTTGCGCGTCTGCAGGATATCAGCTTCGCGCTGCGCGCCGGCGAGATCGTTGGCATCGCCGGCGTCTCTGGGAACGGCCAGAGCGAGCTCCTTGAAGTGCTTGCCGGCATTCGCGCGCCGAGCAGCGGGACCATTCATATCGGCGACCAGGTTACTTCGGCGCAGCACCCCGGTGGCCCGGCCAGCCGACGCGAGCTGGGTCTTGCCCATGTCCCGGAGGATCGCCATCGCTTGGGCCTGGTCACAGGATTCCCGGCCTGGGAATCCGCCGCACTCGGCTATCAGCGCGACGCTGCCCTCGGTGGGCGCTTCCTGCTAGATCGGCAGGCGATGATCGACCGTTGCCAGAACATGATGCGTGATTTTGACGTGCGACCACCACAGCCGGAGCTTGGATCAAGCAAGTTCAGTGGCGGCAATCAGCAGAAGCTCATTCTGGCGCGTGAAATGGCGTGCCAACCCAAAATCTTGATCGTCGGCCAGCCGACGCGCGGTGTCGATATCGGCGCCATCGAGTTCATTCACCGCGAAATCATGGCATTGCGCGATCGTGGTGTCGCCATCTTGCTGGTCTCGGTCGAGCTCGACGAAATCCTGGCACTTGCGGATCGAATTCTGGTCATGAACCAGGGTCGCATCGTCGGCGAGATTGCCGGTGACAAGGCTGACGAGCGGCAATTGGGCTTGATGATGACCGGCGGCGCCGAGCCGCAGGTGGTGGCATCATGAGTGCCCGTCCCAGCCAGCTGCCACGCTGGATCGAGATCGGCCTGCTGCCGATCCTCAATGTCCTGCTGGCCCTGATGGTCGCTGGTCTCATCCTGTGGACGATCGGAGCCGATCCGTTCGACGCCATCGTCATCCTGGTCAAGGGCGCCTTCGGCAGCGGCTATGCCTGGGGCTATACGCTCTATTACGCGACCAGTTTCATCTTTACCGGCCTTGCCGTCGCCGTGGCGTTTCATGCCGGCCTGTTCAACATCGGCGGTGAGGGGCAGGCCGTTCTGGGCGGTCTCGGCGCTGGCGCCATGGCACTCGCCTTCGACGATATTCTGCCGGCCCCTGTGCTGGTGCCGCTGGCGATCCTCGCGTCGGCCGTCTTCGGTGCCGCCTGGGCCATCGTGCCGGCCTATCTCCAGGCATATCGCGGTAGCCATATCGTCATCACGACGATCATGTTCAACTTCCTGGCATCGTCCCTGATGGTCTTCCTGCTGGTCGATGTGTTCCGCGATCCCGGCCAGATGTCGACGCAGAGCCGTACCTTCACCGAGGCGGCGACCTTGCCGGAGATGGCGACGGTGTTCAGCTGGGTCGGCATCAAGATTCCCTCGACGCCGCTCAATCTCTCGCTCGTCTGGGCACTGATCTGCTGCGTGCTGGTGACGGTCTTCATCTGGCGCTCGCGTCTGGGTTATGAAATCCGTGCCACGGGCCTTTCACCGCGCGCCGCGATTTATGCCGGCATCAAGCCCGCCCATGTGACCCTGATCGCCATGGCGATTTCCGGGGCACTTGCGGGGTCGGTCGGCGTCAACGAGATCCTCGGCGTGCAGCATCGGTTGTTGCTGGAATTCGTGGCCGGTGCGGGCTTCACCGGCATCGCCGTCGCCCTGATGGGTCGCAATCACCCGTTCGGCATCGTCCTCGCCAGCATCCTGTTCGGCGCGCTCTACCAGGGTGGTGCGGAAATCGCCTTCGAAATTCCCACCATCACGCGGGAAATGATCATCACCATCCAGGGTCTCATCATCCTGTTCTCCGGTGCCCTCGCCTATATGAACCGGCCCTGGGTCGAACGGCTCTATCTGCGGTTGACCGCTTCTCCGGTCACGGAGGCGCCCGTTCATGGATGACATCCTCATCTCCACGCTGGCAGCGACCCTGCGCATGGCGACACCGCTCATTCTCTGTGCCATGGCAGGTCTGTTCTCGGAGCGCTCCGGCGTCATCGACATCGGCCTGGAAGGCAAGATGCTGGCCGGCGCTTTCGCCGCGGCGACGGTTGCCGCCGAGACCGGCTCGCCTTATCTCGCCTTGCTGGCGGGAATCATCGTTGCCATCCTGCTATCGCTGATCCACGGCTTTGCCTGCATCACCCATCGGGGCGACCAGGTTGTCTCCGGGGTTGCCATCAACATTACAGCAGTCGGCCTCACCGTGGTCCTGGGGCATGCGTGGTATGGCCGCGGCGGCAACACCCCCGACCTTTCGCCGGAACAGCGCTTCATGCCGATCACCCTGCCGGGGGCGGATGCCTTGCGCGATGTGCCTGTCATCGGTCTGGTCTACGCCAACATTATCAGTGGCCACAGCCTCATTACCTATGCCGCGATGCTGCTGGTGCCGCTGGTCTGGTTCCTGCTCTATCGCACGCGCTTCGGCCTGCGCCTGCGGGCGGTGGGCGAAGCGCCCGCGGTGGTCGACACTGCGGGCATATCAGTTGTGCGCCTGCGCTATTCCTCGGTGATGGTCGCCGGCCTGCTCTGCGGTGTCGCCGGCACGTTCCTGTCGATTTCGCAGAACGCCACCTTCCAGAAAGAAATGACCGCCGGGCGCGGCTTCATCGCGCTGGCGGCGATGATCTTCGGCAAATGGCGACCCTGGCCGGCCTTCTTTGCCTGCCTGCTGTTCGGCTTCCTCGATGCCATCGCCATTCGCCTGCAGGGTGTCTCGCTGCCTGGCATCGGCCATGTGCCAGTCCCCTTCATTCAGGCGCTGCCCTATATCTTCACGGTCGTGCTGTTGGCCGGCTTCATCGGCAAGGCCGTCGCACCCAAGGCCCTGGGCCTGCCCTATATCAAGGAGCGATGACGATGGATTCCCGCCTGCTCGATGCCGCGCGCCAGGCGATGGCACGCGCACATGCGCCCTACTCGAACTATCAGGTGGGCGCTGCCATCCTGGGTGACGACGGTGTCATCTATGCCGGCTGCAATGTTGAAAATGCGTCTTATCCAGAGGGCTGGTGCGCCGAGACCACGGCCATAGGTGCCATGGTACTGGGTGGCGCCAGAAAGATCCGCGAGATCGCGGTGATCGGGGGTGGCGCGGGTCTCACCACTCCATGCGGCGGCTGTCGCCAGCGCATCGCCGAATTCGGCAATGCCGAAACACCGGTCCATATCTGCGGCCCGGAAGGCCATCGTCGCAGCTTCCGGCTGGGCGATCTGCTGCCAGAATCCTTCGGCAAGGAACATCTCGGATGAGCAATGCCGCCCTCCAGGTGATCGCGCGCAAGGCGCCCGGATTCCGTGCGGATATCGGTCTGGTGCTGGGTTCAGGCATGGGTGATTTTGCCGACAAGGTATTGGACCAGATTGCGCTGCCCTATGCCGATCTCCCGGGCTTTGAGCAATCCGGTGTCAGCGGCCATGCCGGGCGGCTGGTGTTGGGGCGTCTTGGCAAGGTGAGGGTCGCGGTCCTGCAGGGCCGCATCCACTATTACGAACGCGGCGATGCTGCGGCCATGAAGACTCCGATCGAAACATTGCATGGCCTCGGCTGCCAGACCCTCATCCTCACCAATGCTGCTGGCAGTCTGATGCCCGAGGTCGGGCCTGGCGGCCTGATGATGCTGAGCGATCATATCAACTGCGTGCAGGCCTCGCCGCTCTTCGGCATCGCCACCAATAAGCGCTTTGTCGACATGGTGGGCGCCTATGATGCTGAACTGCGCAAGCAGTTGAAGGCGCAGGCGGATAGACAGGGCATTACTCTCCATGAGGGCGTCTATGCCTGGCTCGCTGGGCCGCAATTCGAGACGCCTGCAGAAATTCGAGCCCTGCGCGGTCTTGGCATCGATGCGGTCGGCATGTCGACTGTGCCGGACGTGATCCTTGCCCGGTACTTCGGCATGAAGGTGCTGGCGGTGAGCGCCATCACCAATATGGGCGCCGGCATGAGCGACGAGCAGCTCAGCCACGAACATACGATCGCACAGATGACCGCCGCCGCCGAGAAGCTGACGCGCCTGCTGATCGCCTTTCTGGACTCACAATCATGATGCTGCCGCAGGAGATCATCCGGAAAAAGCGCGACAACCAGCGCCTGAAGCCGGCGGAGATCGAGTTCTTTGTTGCCGGCATCAGTTCAGGTGCCGTCACCGAAGGGCAGATCGCGGCCTTCGCGATGGCGGTCTTCTTCCGCGGCATGGACATGACCGAGCGCGTGGCCCTGACCCGCGCCATGATGCATTCCGGCACGGTGCTGGACTGGGCGCCACTCAGACTGGATGGGCCGATCGTCGACAAGCATTCGACCGGCGGCGTCGGCGACAAGACCTCGCTGATCCTGGGGCCGATCGTGGCGGCTTGCGGCTGCTATGTGCCGATGATCTCCGGCCGCGGCCTTGGCCATACCGGCGGCACGCTCGACAAGTTCGATGCGATCCCGGGCTATCAGACGGCGCCTGATCTCGACACATTCCGTCGCGTGGTGAAAGAGACCGGCTGTGCGATCATCGGCCAGACCGCGGATCTGGCGCCCGCGGACCGGCGCTTCTATGCGATCCGCGACGTGACATCGACCGTGGAATCAGTGCCGCTCATCACCGCCTCGATCCTGTCGAAGAAACTGGCGGCGGGGCTCCAGGCGCTGGTGCTGGATGTGAAGAACGGATCCTGCGCCTTTGCCGCCGAACTCGAGATGGCGCGGGAGCTTGCCGATTCCATCGTGCGCGTTGCCAATGGCGCTGGGGTCAAGACCAGCGCCCTCATCACCGACATGAACCAGGTCCTCGGCCGCACCGCCGGCAACGCGGTCGAGATGCAGGAAGCGATCCGCTGCCTGAAGGGCGAGCCGGCGGAACCGCGCCTGCTCGACTGCACGCTGGCGCTGTCGGCAGAACTGCTGGTGCTGGGTGGCCGGGCAGGGGATGCGCGCGAAGGAAGGCGCCTTGCCGAGCGCGCGCTGGAAAGCGGCCGCGCCGCGGAACAATTCCAGCGCATGGTCGTTGGGTTGGGTGGTCCCGCCGACATCCTTGAGCGGCCCGAGAAGCATCTGGCGGTGGCGCCGGTCATCAAGCCCTGCTTCCCCGAGGATCCGGGCCAGGTGCGGGTCATGGATACACGCGCCATCGGCATGGCCGTGGTGGCGCTGGGTGGCGGCAGGACGCGGCCTGGCGACGGCATTGACCACCGGGTGGGCCTGACCGAGATCGTCGGGCTGGGCGAGGCGATCGGCCCGGACCGCCCGATCGCCATGGTTCACGCCGCCTATCCGCGTCACCGGCGAGGCCACCAAGATCGGGCCCGTCGTGATCGAGGAACTGCGTTAGGGTAGAATGATACCATGAACAAACGCGCCTTCATCCTGGTAATGGATTCATTCGGAATTGGCGCGGCACCCGACGCCGATCGATTCGGCGATGCCGGCGCCGATACGCTGGGCCATATCGCGGCCTATTGCGCTGCCGGCAAGGCCGATCGAGCCGGCCTGCGCCAAGGTCCCCTGCAGCTTCCCAACCTTGCCGGCCTCGGCCTCGGCCGCGCGGCTGAACTGGCAACCGGCCGGGTGCCGGTCGGCCTTGAGACCATGACGGTCACGGCAGCTTATGGCGCCGCGGCTGAGCTCTCCGCCGGCAAGGATACGCCGAGCGGACATTGGGAGATGGCCGGCTGTCCGGTGCCGCTAGACTGGGGCTATTTTGCGAGGACCGAGCCTTGCTTCCCGGCGGACTTCCTCGCCGACTTCATCGCCACCTGCAAGCTGCCGGGCATCCTCGGCAATTGCCACGCCTCGGGCACGGAGGTGCTGGATCGCCTGGGCGAGGAGCATATCCGCACCGGCAAGCCCATCTGCTACACCTCGGCGGATTCCGTGTTCCAGATCGCCGCCCATGAAGAGCATTTCGGTCTCGACCGATTGCTCGACATCTGCGCCGTGGCCAAGCGCCTGCTGGAGCCCTATCGCATCGCGCGGGTGATCGCACGGCCCTTCCTCGGTGAAAGGGTTGGCCAGTTCAAGCGCACGTCCCATCGCCGCGACCTCACCACGCCGCCGCCGGAACCCACTTTGCTGGATCACTTGCAGGAAGCTGGTCGCGAGGTGATTTCGGTCGGCAAGATCGCCGACATCTTTGCCCATCGCGGCATCACGCGGAAGGTGAAGGGCGAGGATAATGCGGCATTGGTCGACGTGACGTTGGAACTGATGGAGATGGCCCCGGCGGGCAGCCTCACCTTTGCGAACTTCGTCGATTTCGACACGCTGTTCGGCCATCGCCGCGATGTCGCCGGATATGCGGCGGCACTCGAAGCCTTTGACCGCCGCATCCCGGACTTCCTGGCCGCGATGCAACCCGGAGACCTCGCCCTCATCTCGGCTGATCATGGCTGCGATCCGACATCAGGCGGGACGGATCACACCCGCGAATTCGTGCCGGTGCTGTTCTTCGGCCCTGGCGCACCCACCGGCTCGCTCGGCCGTCGCGCAAGTTTTGCCGATATGGGCCAGACGCTCGCCAAGCATCTCGGCATCCCACCGCTCACTCATGGCAAGGCGTGCTTTTGATTGCCGCATTCGCCGGCCTCGTAGTAGGGTCTGATCGCGGGAAATCAAGCGGGGAAATGCGATGAATAAGCGCGTAATGATCTTGGCCTTAACGATGCTCTTGGCGGCCTGTGTGACATCGCAAGGCGGCACGAACGGTGGGACCAAATCCTCGCTGGTCCGGGATCTAGCCAATCCAATGGCGTTTGGCGCCTGCCGACAAACAAGGCGGCGGATGACGCGTTGCGCCCCATCACCGACGCGTGCTCGGTCAACGGCGCGACCGAGCTTCAGATCGGCGCCTGCGCTCATACCAAGCTGCTCGCAGCCTGGCCCGACGCGCAGCCCGGCGCCAAGGAATGTGCGGGCCTCGTCGGCAGCCGTCCGACCGCTGCCTGTCTGTTGGACTTTGGTTACTGGAACTATGTGAGCGGCCTGATCGGCCAGCCGATGCGCGGGAATTGGGCCACCTTCGATCTCAATGACAATGACCTTTGGGTACATTGGTTTGAAAAGACGCACAAGGTATGCGATCCGTCAGGCACGGTGTCTGATGGTTCATTCTACGCCTGCGCGCGCAACGAGGCGAAGCGGTTCCTATCGATGACAGATGAAGTGCTGGACGGTTGCCCTGAACGTCAGGATCCGACATTGGCGGTGATCTGCTACTGGGACGGCTCGTTCAACAAGTATGTGCTCACGCAACTGGAAAGGCTTGATGGTTGACACTTACACCGCTTTACCGCCCATGACGATGGCCTCACGCCTGCGATGCGCGCGGCCTTTGCCGAAGAGGGCTATCTGCTGATCGAAGATTTCGTAGCACCCGAATTGTGCGATCGCCTGATCGAGCGCGCCAATGCGCTGGTCGATGGGTTTGATGCCAGCGTACACCGGACCGTGTTCTCCACGCAGTCGGTGGCGCATGCCGCCGACCGCTATTTCCAGGAATCCGGCGACGCCATCCGCTTCTTCCTGGAAGAAGAAGCGGTCGATGCTGACGGCAACCTCACGCGCCCAAAGCGCCTTGCGGTCAACAAGCTTGGCCATGCCATGCATGATCTTGATCCGGTCTTTTCCGAATTCTCGCGACAGCGGCATTTGGCTGCCTTGGCGAAAGGCCTGTTCCAGGATCCGCTGCTGCTGCAGTCGATGTATATCTTCAAGCAGCCCGGCATCGGCGGCGAGGTCTCCTGGCACCAGGATTCAACCTATCTCTATACCGAACCGATGAGCTGCATCGGTTTCTGGTTCGCACTCGAAGATGCCGACAGCAGCAACGGCGGCATGTTGGCTATGCCCGGCGCCCATCGCGGTCCCTTGCGCAAGCGGTTCCGGCACGAGGGTGACGCGCTGGTCACTGAAACGCTCGATGATGCGCCCTGGCCCGACCAGCCCGCGGTCAAGCTCGATGCGAAGAAGGGCAGCCTCATCGTGCTGCATGGCCTGTTGCCGCATTACAGCTCCGCCAACCGCTCTTCGCGGTCGCGCCACGCCTACACGCTTCATGTGATCGATGGCGCCAGCACCTATCCTGCCGACAATTGGCTGCGGCGCGGTGCCGATCTGCCCTTGCGTGGTTTCTAGGCTGCCGCGGCGGTGAGATATCGGCTGGGCGGAAAACCCAGGGTCTTGCGGAACATGGTGGTGAAGGCGGCCGGGCTTTCATAGCCAAGGTCGAGGGCGATGGTGGTGACCGCTTCGCCTTCGGCAAGACGCGGGAGGGCCGCGAACAGGCAGGCCTGCCGTTGCCAGGCGGCAAAGCTCAACCCGCATTCGCGCTTGAAGTGGCGCGTGAAGGTGCGCCGGCTCATACCCAGGCTGTCCGCCCATTCGTCGATGGTCTGATGCGCGAGGGGCCGCGCGAGAAAGGCCTGGCAACGTTCGCCCAGGCGCGGATCGGCCGGGAAGGGCAGCGACAGCGGCAGCACGGGAAGCGCCCGAAGTTCGGAGAGCAGCAGCGCCATGATCTCGCCCTCGCGGCCGGTGAGGGCATAGTCGAGCGGCAGATCGACCGCCGCCTGGATGAGACAGCGCATCAGCGGCGACACGCTGAGCACCTGGCACTTCTCCGGCAGTCCAGCGACATGGTTGGGGTCGACGAAGACACATCGGGTTTCGACCTCGCCCATCATGCGCACGGAATGCTCGATATGGGGTGGAATCCAGACCGCCTGATCCGGCGGCACCACCCAGGCACCATGTTCGGTCCGCACCGTCATGACACCTGGGACGCCGTGCAGCAGCTGGCCCCGCGCATGGTGATGCGGGGCGATTTCGTAATCATGCGGATAATCGTTGCCCGACGCGATGACGGGCCGGATCGCCGTATCGAGCTCCGTCCCCCTGATATTACGAACCATGGCCCAATCTCGAAAGTATATGACCCATTATGGAATGCAGGCCTAATCCTATCGGCTATTCTGCGCCTGTCGAGCCATTTTTGGGCGCCGAAGGCTGCCCGCCGGAGACTGAATTGACTGCTGAATTGACCGAAGACAGCCCGCACCGGCGCGAGAAATCCGCGACCGCGGTGCTGCTCACCATCAGCTTTTGCCACATGCTCAACGACATGATGCAGTCGCTGATCCTCGCCATTTATCCGATGCTGAAGGCGGGACTGGCGCTCGATTTCGGTCAGATCGGCCTCATCACGCTCACCTTCCAGATCACCGCCTCGCTGCTGCAGCCCTTGATCGGCATGTATACCGACCAGCGGCCGAAAAACTACGCACTCTCGGTGGGCATGAGCTTCACCCTCTGCGGCCTGCTGCTGCTGGCCTTTGCCGATACCTATCCAATGGTTCTGGCGGCGGCGGCTCTGGTCGGCCTGGGGTCTTCGGTCTTCCATCCGGAATCCTCGCGCATCGCCCGGCTCGCCTCCGGTGGCCGTCATGGCTTTGCACAATCGCTGTTCCAGGTGGGTGGCAATATCGGTTCCGCGGTCGGCCCGCTGGTCGCAGCTTATGCGATCGTGCCCAACGGACAGAGCAGCGTCGGCTGGTTCTCAGGTGCTGCGCTTGTTGGCGTCATCCTGCTGGCCGGCGTCGGCAATTGGTACAAGGCGCATCGCGCCGCGCGGGCCAAGCGACCTTTCGTCGCCCCCATCGCCAATCCACTGTCGCGTCGGCAGATCACCGGCGCCATCGCGGTTCTCCTTGGCTTGCTGTTCTCGAAATACTTCTACATGGCCAGTATCAGCAGCTACTACACCTTCTACCTCATCGACCATTTCGGCGTGGCGATGCAGGATGCCCAGGTCTATCTGTTCGTCTTCCTCGGGGCCGCTGCCTTGGGCACGATCCTTGGTGGGCCGATCGGCGACCGCGTCGGGCCGAAGGCCGTAATCTGGGGTTCGATCCTCGGCGTGCTGCCCTTCACCCTGATCCTGCCGCATGTGAACCTCTTCTGGACGGTGCTGCTCACGATCCCCATCGGCCTGGTGCTTGCCTCGGCCTTTGCCGCCATCGTCGTCTATGGCCAGGAACTGATCCCCGGCAAGGTCGGCATGGTGGCCGGCCTGTTCTTCGGCTTTGCCTTCGGCCTGGGCGGAGTCGGTGCTGCAGTCCTCGGCCAGTTGGCCGACCTCACGAGCATTACCTATGTTTACAATCTCTGCGCTTTCCTGCCGGCCCTCGGCCTGTTGGCAGTCTTTTTGCCCAATCTCGGCGGTCTCCGCGTGCGCCGCTAGCGTATCTCGGTCCATCTATGCCGCAAATGTGACGGCCGCGTGACGCAGCGCACAGCGCTGACGGTTGCTCACGACGGCGCCGGCGTTGTACCACTCATTTCCAAGGGGACAAGAAACCGTGCGCCGACGGGATGGTCGGCGGGAGTGACGAGAGATGACGCGCATTCAACTTGTGATCGCCACACTCGGATTGGCGATCGCGGCCACTGGCATCGGATTTATCCTCAAGGCGGGACCCGCTTCTGCGCAGGAAGCCCTTGCCGGCTCCTGGGATGTGTTC
The DNA here is from genome assembly GCA_016712715.1 of Rhodospirillaceae bacterium. Taxonomy (NCBI): domain Bacteria; kingdom Pseudomonadati; phylum Pseudomonadota; class Alphaproteobacteria; order Rhodospirillales; family Rhodospirillaceae; species Rhodospirillaceae bacterium. Next base: position 78,327 of record JADJQM010000003.1, on the reverse strand, counting down.
AACGTGCACGCGGCGCCCTGGGTCGATGCGAATTCCGACAACAAGCCTTATCTCAACGAAGAGATCGCGCGCGGCCGCATCACCTTCATGGCCGATTCCGTGCAGGGACCTGGCTTCCTCAATTGCGACAAGGCGCATTTTGAGGTCATGAAAGTGCCGCCGGAATATCTGTTCCAGGGCGGGCTTACCGACCCGGCGCGGCAGGCCAAGGAACTGGGCTTTGCCGAAGGCGACATCCTCCAGCTCAGCATGAGTTGCATCTCCGACGTCGCCGATATCAGCATGGATTTCGATCTCATCGATCAGGACACGGCTGTCTTTGCGCTCGACAACATGATCTATCGGATGAAACGGGTGGCGGCGGAATAGGGTTAACAGCGATTGGTCCGACTTTGCCGACGGCCTCTGCATAGCACCTATTCGGTCTCATGGCTGGCCGTGTGCCATCGCCCCGGGATATAGCTGTTCCTCAAATTCAGAAATTGCGGGCCGCTGGTCAAACTGGCGGCCCGTCGCGTTTCGATATGAGGCCGTGAAAACCGTGACGACGATCAAGGAAAAGGGCGCCATCGCCGAACAGGTGCGGGTGGAATTCGTGGTACTGCTGGCGCTCACCATCTCGCTGGTGGCGCTCGCCATCGATTCCATGCTGCCGGCCTTGCCGGAGATCGCCGCCGACCTCGGTGTGACCGACCACAATGACCGGCAGATGGTGATCACCATACTGTTCGCCGGCTTCGGCATCGCCCAGATTCTCTACGGCCCCATCTCCGATAGCGTTGGCCGCAAGCCGGTGATCTATGCCGGCTTCCTCATCTTCATTCTGGGCAGCCTGCTGTGCATTTTCTCGACCGATTTCGATACCATGTTGATCGGCCGCTTTCTGCAGGGCTTTGGTGCCGCCGGGCCGCGCACTGTCGTTGTTGCCATGGTGCGTGATCGCTATGAAGGGCGTGCCATGGCCCGCATCATGTCGCTGGTAACCTCGGTCTTCATTCTGGTGCCGGTGGTGGCGCCGTCGGTCGGGCAGGGGATCATCCTGCTGGCACATTGGCGCGTCATCTTCTGGATGCTGCTGGCGCTCGGGATCATCACGTCGGTCTGGTTTGCCCTGCGCCAGGAGGAGACGCTGACGATCGAGCGTCGCCGCGAACTCTCCTTCGTGCGGATTCTGCGCGCGATTGCCGAAACCTGCCGCACGCGAGTTGCACTTGGCTATATGCTGGCGACCGGTCTGGTGTTCGGGGCCTTCGTCGGCTATCTCGCCTCAGCCCAGCAGATCTTCCAGGAAATGTACGGCATGGGCACGCTGTTCCCGATCTGCTTCGGCGCGTTGGCCGCGACCCTGGGTGCAGCCTCATTAATCAACGCGAAGCTGGTGATGCGCTTCGGCATGCGCAAGCTTTCCAACCGCGCCTTGTGGGCGCATACGGTCTTGTCGCTGATCTTCGTCTTCGTGGCCTTTGCCTTCGATGGCCAGCCACCCTTCTGGCTCTTCATGGCCTATATGCTGGCGGCCTTTTTCCTCATCGGCCTGCTGTTCGGTAATTTCAACGCGCTCGCCATGGCGCCGCTGGGGCATATCGCCGGCGTCGGTGCCGCTGTCATTGGCGCCCTCACCACCTTTGTCTCTGCCGGCACCGGCGCCATCATCGGTCAGCTCTATCAAGGGACGATCCTGCCGCTCTGCATCGGCTTTGCCGTGCTGGGCGTGCTCTCGCTCGCCATGACCTATTGGGCCGATCATGGCCATGTCGAGGCGGCGGAATAGGGTGCCTCAGCGCTGCGCGGCGTAGCGCACCAGGTTGGACGACAGGTCGTAGGACCGCTCGGCATGATAGATCGGCGTCTCGCTGCCGATATGGCTCGAGAACAAAGTGAAATGCGTGACCTCGAAGCTTTCTGAGCGGAAGAGGTTATGCATGGCGAGATATTGCTGCAGCTTGTGCGGCGGCGGATCCTTGGGATGCGCCAAAGTCACATGCGGGCGGTAATTCTGTCCCTCCGGGGGGAGGCCGGCACGCACCACGGCCGATTCGACCTTGTCATGCAGATGCGTGAGTGCCGGTTCCTTCGCGACACCCGCCCAGACTGTCTTGACCCGCCCGCCGCTGGCGAAATGGCCGACCTCGGCAAGGCGCAGGGTGAAGGTGGGGGCCCGGATTCCGGCGAGCGCCGCGTCGACATAATCGAGGTCGCGGCCATCAAGCTCGCCCAGGAATCGCAGGGTGATATGGAAGTTCTCCGGCGGGACCCATTTGGTCGTCGGCAGGCCACCGCAAAGCAGGCGCAACTGCCAGCGCACCTGGTCGGGCAGCGAAATGGCCACGAATAGGCGCATCACTCACCTGCCGAAATTAACGGCCGAATCGAACTTGCCATCATCATACCAGCGATCACATTCCCTGGCCATGCCGCACCGCACCCCCGGATATGTGGTCTCAAGGGCAGGGATAGGTGTGTTCCTTATTTACTGCATCAATCTCGTTAAGCACTTCCGGTGACAGCTTGATGTCGATGCTGGCGATGTTGGCTTCCAATTGCGGCAGGGTCGTGGCGCCGATGATGTTGGCGGTCAGGAACGGGCGGCTGTTGACATAAGCCAGGGCCATCTGGGCCGGGTCCAGTCCATGCCTGCGGGCGATCGCCACATACTTCTCTGTGGCTGTCGCCGCGATCGGCCCGAGATAGCGCAGGAACTGCTGGAACCGGTTGAGGCGCGCCGTCGCGGGTGCCGCCCCGCCGATATATTTGCCGGAGAGAATGCCCATGCCGAGCGGCGAATAGGCGAGCAGTCCGCATTCCTCGCGGATCGCGACCTCGGCAAGGCCCACTTCGAAGCTGCGGTTGAGCAAAGAGTAGGCATTCTGGATCGACATCATGCGCGGCAGTCCGAGCCGTTCCGATTCCGACAGCCAACGCATCGTGCCCCAGGCGGATTCGTTGGAGAGCCCGATCATGCGGATCTTGCCGGCCTTGATCTGCTCCTGGAGGGCCAGCAGGGTTTCGGCGAATGGCGTGAATGTCTCGTCTGCAAGATGCTCATAGCCCAGCCGCGCCGCGCCATTCGTGGTTCGCTCGGTCCAGTGCAGCTGATAAAGATCGATGTAATCGGTCTGCAGGCGCTTCAAGCTGGCATCGACCGCTGCTGCGATGTTCTTCGCATCATAGGGCAGCTTGCCGTCGCGCAGGTAGGTGAGGCGCTTGTCGGGGCCGGCGATCTTGCTGGCCAGCACGATCTTGTCGCGCTTGCCGCGCGATTTGAGCCATGTCCCGATGATGGTTTCCGTGGCGCCGTAGGTTTCCTGGCGCGGCGGCACGGAGTACATCTCGGCCGTGTCCCAGAAATTGACACCGCGGTCGAGGGCCAGGTCCATCTGCTGATGGCCCTCGGCCTCCGTGTTCTGTTCGCCCCATGTCATGGTGCCGAGACAGATGACGCTGACCTTGATGTCGCTGCGCCCGAGGCGACGGTATTCCATGGGACGATCCCCTAGTTGATTTGATTACAGGAACAGCGTGAGCACGCCGGTATAGGCATAGATGCGATCATGGCTGATCTCGCCATTGGCGAAGAAGCCGGTCAAGGGAAACTGCCCGAGATGCTGGGCGATGAGCCTGGTTTCGGTCGCATCCGGTCCGAACAGATTGGGTCCGCGGGCAATGCAGGAGACATAGAGCCCACCGCGGATCGGCCGGTCGATCCGCTGCTTCAACCGCTCCAGCATGCGTTCGAGGTCAGCCAGGGCGGAATTGCGGTCGCGCCGGGCGAACATGATCGGATCGTTTTCCGCGACCTCGGCGCCGATGGCGAGCCATCCGCTATTGCTGTCGATGCCGGTGATGTTGCGCACCAGATAGTCGCCGGTATCGGAGCCGGTGATCGGCAGGGCGGCGAAGATGAAGCCGGCAATCTTGCGAATGTCGCGCGCCAGGACTACGCCGATTTCTTCACGGAAGATGTCGAGCGCCGGGCGCCCGTCGATCTCCATGATGATATTGTCCTGCGCCCGGGTGATGACGTGCTGCGGCCCGATCGGCGAACAACCCTGGCTCAACCCCGTCACCAGCGCCACGTCGCCGGCGAGCAGCGCGCCTGAGAGACCGCTTTCGCCGACGGCACCGGCCACTTGTGGCATACCGGCGCGCGATGAGGTGAGGCCGCCCAGCAGGAAGAGGCCGGATTCCTCGGTCATCTGGCGCATCAGATTGGGCAGTTGTGGGTTGCGCGGATCGCCATGCACCAGGGCTACGGCGGGACTGCGTCGGCGGCGCCATTCCTCGCATGCACGCAAGCGGCTGCCGACGCCACCCGGCTCCGGTTCCAGCAGGCGAAAACTGTCCGACGCAAAATGGCCGACCATCAGGCTGATGGCAGGCTCGTCGATGTACTCCTCGGCCGGCGCGTTACCGGACTGACCGCTGATGGCGATGCCCACGGTGCCGATCCAATGCTCCAGCCCGGTGGTGAGGCGTAGCTGATCGACAATGGCGGGAAGGTCCTGGGCCAGATGATCCGTCACATAGACAAATCCCAGCGCATGCTCGCGCGATACCGGACCCAGGGTGGCTAGGCAAGCACGGGTAATGTCGGCCCGGTGCTTGCCGCTGGCATGGGCGCTGGCAAATGGCTCTGCCGTACCAGTCATGATTCCGGCGAATCCAGCAGCTTTGTGACATGGGGCAGGATGTTGCTGACGATCACCGCCACCCCGTCCTTGGTCGGGTGCAGTCCGTCCTGCTGATTGAGCTCGGGCTTTGCCGCCACCCCGTCCAAAAAGAAGGGGTAGAGGGCAACATCATGGGCCTTGGCGAGGTCGGGATAGATCGCATCGAACCTGCTTTGGTAATCCGCCCCCATGTTGCGCGAAGCGAGCATGCCGGCCAGCAGCAATTTGGCGCCGGACTGCTTGATGCGCTGGATGGTGGCATCGAGATTGGCGCGGGCCTCATCCGGGCTGAGGCCGCGCAGCATGTCATTGGCGCCGAGCTCCAGGATCACCACGTCCGGCTTATCGGCCAGCATCCAGTCGAGCCGCGACAGGCCGCCCGCCGTGGTGTCGCCCGACAGGCCGCCATTGATTACAGTGACCTCACGCCCCATCTTCTCCAGGGCTTGCTGCAATTGGGGGACAAATCCATCACCCTCGGGCAGACCGTATCCAGCGGTCAGGCTATCGCCAAAGGCTAGGATTTTAACCGGGGCGGCAAAGGCTGCGCCAGAAATGGCGGCGAACAGCGTGACGGCTAGGGTAAGGGCGGCCAAATAGCGGCGGTTCATGGGGATTTCCGGAACAGGACGAATGATCGAATTATCTCAGGTTACTCTTAAACTGGGTAGCGCGGCCGGCGAGGTCAATATCCTTAACGGCATCGATTTATCAATTGCGGCGGGAGAAACCGTCGGGCTGGTGGGGCCATCGGGCTCCGGCAAGACCAGCCTGATGCTGCTCCTGGCGGGTCTCGAAAGCGCCAGTTCCGGCGGCATTCGCATCAACGGTGCCGATATTTCAGGCATGAGCGAGGACGCCTTGGCGTTGTTCCGCCGCCGCCAGATCGGCATCGTGTTCCAATCCTTCCACCTCATTCCCACGATGACGGCCACGGAGAATGTCGCCATTCCATTGGAACTGGCGGGGACCCCCGACGCATTCGGCATCGCCGCCCAGGCGCTCACCGAGGTGGGGCTCGGCCACCGGCTGACGCATTACCCCTCGCAGCTGTCCGGCGGAGAGCAACAGCGCGTCGCCCTGGCGCGCGCCATCGCACCCAAGCCCAAACTGCTGCTGGCCGATGAGCCGACCGGCAATCTCGATCTCGAAACCGGCGGCCGCATCATCGAATTGCTGTTCCGCCTGCGCGAGCAGGTGGGTGCCACCTTGCTTCTCATCACCCATGATCCCGCCCTGGCAAAGCGCTGCGACCGCGCATTGCGCATGGCCGATGGCCGCATCGTCAGCGACGAAAGGCTCGCTGCCTGAACATGCCGACCTTCAAGCTGGCCCTCAATCTTGCCCGCCGTGAACTGCGTGGCGGTTTCAAGCGTTTCGGCATCGTCATCGCCAGTCTGGCCCTGGGTGTCGGCATCATTTCTGGCGTTGGCTCACTCTCCGCCGCCATCGAGGCCGGCTTCGCCCAGGACGCCCGCGCGATCCTCGGCGGCGATGCCGAGTTCCGCCTTGCCTATCGCGAAGCCGATGTCACAGAACGGGCAGCACTCGACGCCGGTGGCCTTGTCTCCCACGCCATGGAGCTCCGCGCCATGGTCAAGGTCGACAAGAGTGACGTGCCGCCGACCCTTGCCGAGGTGAAGGCCGTTGACAATGTGTACCCGCTCTATGGCGAGCCGGAATTGGCACCGGTGATTCCCCTCGCGGAGGCGCTTGGCAAAGGCAGCGACGGCGTTTTTGGTGCCGTGGCGGAACCCGCTCTGGCGGACCGCTTGGGCATCAAGGTTGGCGACCTCCTCACCATCGGCAGCGCGCAGTATCGGCTGAAGGCGCTGCTGCAGTTCGAACCCGATCGCGGCCTGCGCGGCTTTTCCCTCGGGCCGCGCCTGATGGTGGCACCGGCAGCACTTGATGAGTCGGGCCTGCTCCAGCCGGGTGCCCTGGTCTATCATCTTTACCGTGTCGCCTATGCTCCCACGCTCGACGGTCCGGCCTTTCTCGACAAGCTGCGGGCCGATCTGCCCAAGGCCGGCTGGCGCATCCGCGATCTGGGCGATGCTGCCTCCGGTGCCAATCGCTTCATCGACCGCACGGCACAGTTCCTCAATGTCGTGGGCTTCGCAGCCCTGCTGATCGGCGGCATCGGCATCGCCAATGCGGTGCGCGCCTATCTCGAAAGCCGGGCGCAATCGCTCGCCATCCTGCGGTGTCTCGGCGCGACGTCGAATCTTCTCTTTGCCATTTATGGGTTGCAGATTCTTGTGATGGCCGCGATTGGCGTGATGCTCGGCCTCGCCATCGGTGTGGCCTTGCCCTTCGGGGCGCAATCGGCCTTGAGCGGCTATGGCCTGCGCATCCTGCCAGGACTCTATGCAGTCCCCCTGCTGTTCGCGACCTCAGTCGGCCTGCTGACAGCCGCCTGCTTCTCTTTGCTCCCGCTGCTGCGGGCGCAGAGGATTCGCCCCGCGCAGCTCTTCCGGGCGCTGGCGCTGGAACTCGGCGCCGTGCGGCGGGTGGACGCCATTCCGCTGGGCCTCATCGGAATCGTGCTGGCCGGCCTGGTCCTCCTCGGCAGCGAGGATCGCATGCTCGGCATGTGGTTCATCATTGCGTCTGTCATCTCGCTCGCCTTGTTCCGCCTGCTTGCCATCGGCATCCGCATGCTGGCATCTGCCTTGCGCGGCCGTGCCCAGCGCAACGCCTGGCCGCAGGCGATCCGCTTTGCCTTGGGCGCCATGGTGCGGCCGCAGGCACCGGCGGCCGGCATCGTGATCTCATTGGGCCTAGGTCTTACCGTGCTGGTGGCGGTGGGCCTCATCCAGCGTGGCCTCACCCGCGATATCGAGGAAACCCTGCCGGCCCAAGCGCCGAGTTTCTACTTCATCGACATCCAGCCGAACCAGCTGGACAGCTTTGCAAAGGAACTGGCGGCTTACCCCAGTTCCACCGGCCTCGAACATGTACCGATGCTGCGCGGCCGCATCGTCAAGATCAACGATACGCCCTCCGAGAAAGTGAATGCGCCGGCGGATATCGCCTGGGTCCTGCGCGGCGATCGGGGCATCACTTGGTCGGCGCTGCCGCCGCCCAACTCGAAGATCGTCGAAGGTGAATGGTGGGCTGCGGACTACAGCGGCGAGCCGCTCATTTCACTCGACGTCGAAACCGCCCGCGGTCTCGGCCTCATGATCGGCGATCACCTCACCGTCAACATCCTGGGGCGCGAACTCACCGGCCGCCTCGCCAACTTCCGTGAGATCGACTGGGGAAGGCTGGACATCAATTTCGTCATGGTGTTCTCGCCCGGCATGATCTCAGGCGCGCCGCAGACGCATATCGCCACGGTCCATGTCGACCCAGCCCGCGAAAGCGCGCTGGTGACCGAATTGGCGGCGCGCTATCCCAATATTTCGGCGATCCGCGTCAAGGATGCCATCTCGACTGCCACGCGCATTCTGGATGCGGTCGGCTGGGCAGTGCGCGCCGCCGCCGGCATCGCCCTTGTGGTGGGTGCGCTGGTCCTGGCCGGCGCCATGGCGACCGGGCAACAGCGCCGCATCTACGAAGCCGTATTGCTGAAGATGCTGGGCGGCACCAGGCGCGATGTCGCGCTGGGATATGTCACCGAGTTCGCCGTGCTGGCCGGCCTGAGCGCCCTCTTTGCTCTCGTGATCGGGAGCGTCGGGGCCTATTTCTTCCTCACCGAAGTGATGGAAAGCAGTTGGGCCTTCGATGCGCCGCTGGCGGTGGGCATACTAGCCATCAGCCTGGTCCTGGCGCTGGGTCTGGGCTTTGCCGGATCGTGGCGCGCGCTCAGCGCCCGCTCGGCGCCCTATCTCCGCAACGAATAGCGCGTCACTGGGCGGCGGTGGAAGGGGCCACCGGTGGCCACGAATCGACCTTGAGCGCGCGCGATTGCAGTGCGCTTTCCGGTTCCGCTTCGGCCAGCACCACCATCAAGGCGCTGTGCAGGATCTTGAGGCGCGCCTCGCTTTCGACCTTCAAGCCAAAATGATCCTTCACATAGAACACATCGACCGCGCGATGACCGAAGGTTGAAACCTTGGCGCTGGAGATCTGCAGATTGAGATTTGTGAGCGCCGCCGTGAGGTAGTAAAGCAGCCCGCGCCGATCGCGGCCGTTCACCTCGACCACTGTATGCGTGGCGCTTGCTCGGTTGTCGATCAGAACGCGCGGGATGACCGGGAAGTTGCGTGCCGCCGGGTGTGCCAGGGGCGGCAATTCCTGCAATTGCGCCAGGGTCGGTTCCGGCGCATCAAGCACGCGGGTGATCGTCGATGACAATTTGGCGAGGCGCGCCGGCCGGTCAAACGGGCCGCCCTCGCTATCCTGTACGAAAAACGTATCCAGCGCCTTGCCGTTGCGCAGCGTGAAAATGCGCGCATCGACGATGCTGGCGCCGCACAGCGCCATGGCGCCGGCCAGTTGCGAGAACAGACCTTGGCGGTCAGGGGTGTAGATGGTGACTTCAGTCATCGATCGCCAGCGGTCGACATTGAACTCAACCGATAGCGGCCGCTGTTCGGCCTCCGCCGCGCGGATCATGCGTGCCTGCCGGCCCAGGGCTGCGGGTGGGAAAGCCAGCCAATAGGCCGGGTGGCCACGCGCTGCATGGTTCGCCAGATCCTCGTCGCTCCAATCCGTCAATTCTTGCTGCAGGATGGTGATGGCCGATGCCGCGCGGTCTTCCTCGGCCGTGTTAAGGCCACCCAGCATCAGGTTGACGGCACGGTGATAGAGTTCGCGCAGCAGCTGCGCTTTCCAACCATTCCAGGTCTTGGGGCCCACAGCGCGGATATCGGCAACGGTCAGCACCAGCAGCAGGCGCAGGCGCTCCGGCGATTGAACCAGATCCACGAAATCGGCGATGGTCTTCGGGTCATCGATGTCCCGCCGGAACGCAGTGTTGCTCATCAGCAAGTGATAGCGCACCAGCCAGGCAACCTGTTCCGTCTCTTCTGCGGTGAGGCCAAGGCGCGGGCACAGCTTCTCCGCCACATCGCCACCCAGCACCGAATGATCGCCGGCGCGACCCTTGGCGATGTCGTGCAATAGGACGGCCAGATAGAGGACTCGCCGCGACAGGACTTCCTTGACCACCTGGCTTGCGATCGGCGCTTCGTCCTTGAGTTCGCCTTGTTCGATCCGCGCCAGGATACCGATAGCAAAGATGGTGTGCTCGTCGACCGTATAGCTGTGATACATGTCGTATTGCATCTGCGCCACGACGCGGCCAAAATCGGGAATGAAGCGCCCGAGAATGCCCACTTCGCTCAGGCGCCGCAGCGTCAGCTCCGGGCTCTTGTCGGATGTCAGCATTTCGAGGAACAGCGCATTGGCTTCTGGATCGTCGCGCAACCGATCCACCAGGCGCAGCGCATGCGACATTTCTGTCATAGCTGTCGGGTGAATCTCGACATCATGCTTCTGCGCGACGGCAAAGATGCGCAGTAGGTCGATCGGGTGCTGGGCGAAATGATCGGCGCGCGCAATGCTGAGGCGCCCGCCGGCGATCGGGAATCCACCCAGTTCCTTGCGCAGGATGCCCAACGCCGGCATGCGCAGCATCGGCTTCTTGATCAGCTTGGCCTCGATCGCGGCGCAGACATAGCGGGTGAGGCTACCTACCGACTTTGCCATCAGGAAGTAGTGTTTCATCAACCGTTCGACACCCTTGGTGCCAGCGTGGTCGGTATAGCCGAGACGCTGTGCGATCTCCGGCTGCAAATCGAAAGTGAGGCGCTCCTCGCCGCGGTTGGTGAGGTAATGCAGGTGATAGCGCAGCGTCCAAAAGAAGTTGAGAGCCTTGTCGAAGGCGCCGCGCTCGGCCGACGTCAACATGCCCTGGTCGACCAGCGCCTGCATGCTGTCCACGCGGCACACGAAGCGCGCCAGCCACAGCAAGGTCTGCAGGTCACGAAGGCCGCCTTTGCCTTCCTTGATATTGGGCTCCAGCGTATAGCGCGAGCCGCCGTGGCGCTGATGCCGCGCGTTCCGTTCGGCGAGCTTGCCCTGATAGAACGCCTCGCCATGGCCTTTGACGACCTGCTTCTGGAAGCGCGCCTTGAACTGCTCGAATAGATCCTGGTCGCCCCACACATAACGCGCTTCTAGCAGGTTGGTGCGAATGGTGAGATCGGCCTCGGCCTGGCGGACGCATTCTTCTACCGACCTCGTCGCCTGGCCGACCTTGAGGCCTAGATCCCACAGGCGATAGAGCATGAACTCGACGACCTGCTCGCAATATGGCGACATCTTGTAAGGCAGCAGGAAGAGGAGATCGACGTCCGAATAGGGGGCGAGTTCGCCGCGGCCATAGCCGCCGACTGCGATCAGGCTCAGCTTTTCGGCAATGGTCGGATTGCCGAGTGGAAAGGCCCTGGTCGTGGTGAAATCGAACAGGCCGCGCAGCAACTGGTCGACCAGGAAGCTTGCTTCGCGGGCGCTGGTAAGGCCGGCATGGGCGCCGCGGCTGTTACTGAAGAAACGGCGCTGTATCTCGTCGCGCCCGGCCTGCAGATGGCGCTTCAGGATGTCGACCAGTTCCGGCCCCGGATTGGTGGGATCTGGCAGGGAGGCGGCAAGCGCGTCCAGCTCCGCCATGAGCCTGCGACGGTCGAGAATGGCACGTTGAGTTTCGATCTCTGACATGCAGGCAATCTAGCAGCAAGCGGGCTGTTCAGGAAAGTTCACATGTTGCAGAGCGGTATGCGCAAATTGGCGCCCGGGAAAAATTGGTCGGACCGAAGCTGTTGCGGCGCCCGAATGCCGGCAGGAGGGGGCGGTTACTGCGGGAACTTCACCCGTTTCATCGCTTCATAGACCTGCGATTTGTCACCGACGCGGCTGCAACCGAACCCGATGACATGACGGCGCCAACCGCCCCACTGGTCGCGCGACGTGTATCTTTGGAAGCCTACGCATTCCGAAGGAACGGTCTTGTAGACGCTGCTGAATTCGGACGTCGTCAGTCCCTGTTCTCCCTTTCCGCCGGTCCAATCCTCCATCTCGAGATCGTTGAAGATCGTGGCAAGACCCTGGCGCAACCCGCGGCTTTCGAAGATGTAGCCATAATTGGTGCGGAAATCGGTGACGACCAGAAAATGGCTGCCGTCGACCGAATTCGCTTCCAGCGTTTCCACGGTGACATCCGTGATGTTCTCGACACCACAGGTCATGTCATAGCCATCGCTTTGCATCTCGATGCGAATGGAGCCGCATTCGACTTCATCCTCCGCGGCAGCCGCCGAAATCCAGCCAAGTGATAGGGCGCCGATGGCCAGGATCGCAAACCGCTTGAGCTGGAGATGGTGGCGGTTGCGATGTTGCTGATCGACTGGACTCATTCTTGTTTTTCCCGATTCAGTTGCTGGCGCTTTGTCGTTGCGCGACTTTGGCGAAGGCGGCATTTGATGTCAAATGGTAGCCGCGTTGGGGATTTCACCGCAGGATAGCGGCGAGATTGGGGCGTTGGTCATGATTTTTCCTTGGCGATCCAGGGGAAAGTGGGTTTAACTTTGCCGAATAGCCGCGCCAAGCGGCCGACGCAAAAACCAATCGACCCGGGACAGGGGCAGGCAAGGGGGACCAAATGGTGCAAAATGCGCTCGAAGTCGAAGATCTGCACAAGAGATTCGGCGAACTGGAAGTATTGAAGGGCGTCTCGTTGACAGCCCATACGGGCGACGTCATTGCCATGATCGGTTCGTCCGGCTCGGGCAAGAGTACCCTCCTGCGTTGTATCAATCTGCTGGAAACGCCTGACTCCGGCCGCGTCACCGTGAGCGGTGAACTGATCCGCATGCGTCCGCTCAAGAACGGACATGCGACTCCGGAAGATTGGAAACAGGTCGACCGCATTCGCTCCAGTCTTGGTATGGTGTTTCAGAGCTTCAACCTGTGGTCGCATATGACGATCCTCGAAAACGTCATCGAGGCACCGGTTCATGTCTTGAAGCTCCCACGCAAGGAAGCGATTGAGCGCGCAGAAAAGCTGCTTGCCAAGGTCGGCATTGCCGACAAGCGCAACCATTATCCCAATCACCTTTCCGGCGGTCAGCAACAGCGTGCAGCCATTGCCCGGGCGCTTGCCATGGAGCCAAAGGTGATGCTGTTCGATGAACCGACATCGGCTCTCGATCCTGAACTTGTCGGTGAAGTGCTGCGCGTCATGCGCCAATTGGCGGAAGAAGGGCGCACGATGTTGGTCGTGACCCACGAAATGGCCTTCGCCCGCGAAGTCGCCAACAAGGTCATTTTCCTGCATCAGGGACGTATCGAGGAGGAGGGCAACCCCAAAGAGGTATTTGCCAATCCGCGTTCCGACCGCCTGAAAGGCTTCCTGCAGACGACCCATCACAAATAAGGCCCCTCTTTGGATCTCGGGAGATTGCGGTGGGCATCTCGATGCTCGCCGGTCTTTTTGGGGTAACCTGCAAGAATCGCAGGATAATTTTCAGCGAGTGAACACTTTATTAACCATTCTGGTGGACACTCCTAGCCAATTGTGGCGTGAGGCTGGCGGGCTATGTGCAATCAATTCCGAGGCGGGAATTCTGGCGGGCGGCTGACGGCGTGAGCGCGAGTTCCATCGGCACTGCTGGTATGATGCCTCGTCGCCGCCTGGCGATTGCGTTCGCATTATTGGTGCTCAATCTAACGGGCCTTGCCGTCCTCGTAGCCTGGATCGCCGAGCCCGTCCTCTCCGATACGGCGGATGCTGGATGGCTCCCGGTTGCCTTGGTCGGAGCCGTGCTCGTTGCCAATACTGGCATTTGTGGTTTGGCCGTCAGTCTCCGAAAGAATGTGCCGGTCTTTGAGGACGCCTTCGTCGCCCTGATCCTCGACTCAGTCGATGCCGCCATCACGGTCTACGATGCCAATGGCAAACTTTTGCGCGCCAATAGGGGTGCCGAAACCTTGTCCGGCTACAGTGAAGCGGAGTTGCATGAAGAATCCACCTGGCGGGCAATCCTGCCGGGCGATGACTATGACAGGGTCACGACGATCGTCGCGGGGCGTCGGGCAGACGAATACCCCATCATCAATGAGAACTACTGGGTAAGTCGCAGCGGCGAACGACGGTTGTTGCGATGGTCCAATGTCGCGCTCAAGGACGCCAAGGGCCGCATCTCTCTCCTCGTCTGCATTGGTTTCGACGTTACCGAACAGCGGCGATTCGAGGCAGATCTGATCGCGACCAAAAATGAGGCGGAACTTGCCAATCGCGCCAAGTCCGAGTTCTTGGCAAATATGAGCCACGAACTACGCACGCCGCTCAATGCCATCCTGGGTTTCTCCGAGATTATTCGCGACCAGCGTCTTGCGACCGATCTTGAGACATACCGCCGCTACGCAGTGGATATCTTCGACAGCGGCCAGCTTTTGCTGCAGCTCATCAACGACATTCTCGATATGGCCAAGCTGGAATCGGGACAGGTCGACATAGAGGAGCGCGAAGTCGATATTCCCGCGGTAATCAGCAGCAGTCTACGTCTGGTCGAACGCAAGGCGAGCGAAGGCCGCGTCACCATTGTTACGGAGGTGGCGCCGGGGCTTCCACTCATGATGGGCGGCGAGCGTGCGCTGAAGCAGATCGTACTCAATCTTCTATCCAACGCTGTCAAGTTCACGCCAATCGGCGGAACAGCAAGTGTCGGCGCGCGCTGCAACCAGCAAGGTGGCGTGGAGCTGACCATCAGCGATAGCGGTATCGGAATCCCTGCTGGTTCGCTCGAAAAGCTCTTCCAACCCTTCTACCAGGTGGATGCCAAGGTTTCCCGCCGCTATGGCGGCACGGGTCTTGGTCTAGCCATCACCAAGAAACTGGTCCAAGCCCATGACGGTCAGATTGCCGTGGCCAGTTCGCCCAACAGGGGCACGACGGTGACCGTCTCATTCCCGCCCTCGCGTACATTACACGGCTAAGGAAATGACCCCGGCACCCGATGTGCCGAGGTCATTCGCCTAAACGACTTTATTCGGTCGTTGCGGGAGCTGGCGCCGGTGCCGTCGTCATTGGCGCGGCCGGCTGCTGCTGCTCCATTCGGGCGGCGTCCGCTTCCGCCTGCTGGGCTTCCTGGGTCTTGAAGGTCGGGGCAGCCTCAAGCTGGTCTTCGGTGTACTTCACTTGCAGCAGCTTCGGGTCGGGTTGCACATCGACTTCCTCCCAGGTCAGGCCGACCGATTTGGCGCCCAACCCCATAATGCCGCCCACCGAAAGAACCACCCCGGTGGCTTTGCCGCTCGTGTCGAACAGGATGTCCTTTACGGTACCGACCTTGTCACCGTCGGGGCTGAAGACGGTGGCCCCAATCAATGTCTCAGCACGGACTTCATTGGCGCGCTGGGCGGGAATGACAGCGTCGCTTGGCGGTGGCGTCGCGGGAGCTTCCGCCTCCACGATGCCGACGCCTGCGCTGCTCGGGGCGTCAGCTGCCGGGGTGGTGATTTCGGCAGGCGGTGGTGTGATGGTGGTGGTGTCGTCGGCAAGAGCGCCGGAAACCCCGACCGATCCCATGGACAATGCAGCCACGGTTGCCAGCAAGGCAATGCGCTTCTTCATGACGTTCTCCTTCACAACATTTCATTGGCGAACGGGCACCAGATGGATGCCCAGCTCACTATTGAAATGGTCGGGTGAGTTGATCGTTCCGCGTCCAAATCGGGAGGGTGGTGACATTGCCGTGAAGGCAAAGATCATTTTCCACGACGATGTCACCAGTGGCGGAAAGCCCGAATATTGGCTAGTCTGTCGCAGCAACAAAATGCGGAGAATATCGACATGGGCTGGCTTGCCTGGATCCTGTTCGGCCTTATCGCCGGCATCATCGCAAAGTTCATCATGCCGGGGCGTGATCCTGGCGGTTTCATCATGACCATCGTCATCGGTATCATCGGCGCGATGCTGGGCGGCTGGCTGGCGACGCAATTGGGCTTAGGCGATATAACCGGCTTCGATATTCGAAGCTTTATCATCGCCGTGGTCGGCTCTTTGATCCTGCTGTTCATTTATCGCCGTATTCGTTCCTGAACCGGCGCCCATGCCCTAATTCTCTTATCGGCGCGGGCTTCCGGCTCGACGTCAGGTGATCCGGATGGCCCAGCCCAACATCTTATTTGTCATGTTCGACCAGATGGCAGCCCTCTCGCTGCCCGGCTATGGCCACAAGCTGGTCAAGACGCCGCACCTCGATGCGCTCGCGGCGCGTGGTACCTTGTTCGAGAATGCCTATTGCGCGGCCCCACTCTGTTCACCCTCTCGCTTCGGCATGCTGACCGGGCATTTGCCGAGCAGAATTGGTGCGTTCGACAATGCCAGCGAGTTGCCGTCCAGCGTGCCTACCTTTCTGCATCTGCTGCGGCGCGCCGGCTACCGCACCTGTCTTTCCGGCAAGATGGATTTCACCGGGGCCGATCAGTTGCATGGCTATGAGGAGCGGCTGACGACGGATCTGTCGCCCTCCGATCTCGGCTGGACGCCGGACTGGGACCATCCTGATGTGGTGCAGCCGTGGTATCATACGCTGCAATCCGTGGCGGAGGCAGGCCCGTGCGACTATTCGCTATCGCTGCAATATGACGAGGATGCGACCTTCCGCGCCAGACAGTGGCTGCATCAGCATGCCGATCGCCCGGATGGCCGACCGTTCATGCTGACGCTCTCGGTCATGCATCCCCATGATCCCTATCAGGCTCCGCGCAAGTTCTGGGACATGTATGATCCTGCCGAGATCGATATGCCGGCCGTCGCCCCGAAGGCACCGCATGAGCGCGATGCTGCCGGCATGCGCATGTACCGGCTCTACGACCGCGGCGACATTCCGTTGTCCGACACGCAGATCCGCAAGGCGCGCCATGCCTATTACGCCATGATCAGCTATTGCGACGATCTCCTGGGTCGCCTCGTTGAGACGCTGAAGATGCTTGACGTTCTCGACAATACCATCGTCATCGTGACGTCCGATCACGGCGACATGCTGGGTGAACGTGGTCTCTGGTACAAGATGACGTTTCTCGACCGCGCGGTTCGTGTGCCACTGATCTTCGCTGGTCCCGGTATCGGCAAGGGCAGGCGCATTGTGGCGCCGGTCTCGCATCTCGACCTCCTGCCGACCTTTGCCGATCTCAGTGCCAGCGCGTTCACCGGTCTTGATGCCGATGGCCGCAGCCTGTGGCCGAGCCTCGCCGGCACCGAGCAGCCGGCCGGCGAGGTGGTCGCGGAGTATATGGGGGAGGGTTACACCCAACCGGCCGTGATGATCCGTCGCGGCAACCGCAAGTTTACCTACTCCCGGGAAGATGGCGCGACGCTTTACGACCTTGGCATCGATCCGCTGGAGCAGAACAATCTTGCTGGTGACCCGACCTGTTTGGTCGAATTGGCCCGGTTCACCGCCGAAGCGGAATCACGCTGGGATCTGGACGATCTGCGCGCCCGTGTGCTGGAGAGCCAGCGCCGCCGTCGGATCGTGCATGATGCGCTGATCAAGGGCCGCATTGCGCCTTGGGATTTCGAACCGCGCCAGGACGCGGCGCGTGCCTCTTACCGGAACTATGGCGCCGACCTGCCCGATCCGGATGCAATGTTGCGCCGGCCGAAGCGAAACTAGAGCTTCGCGCGCGCAGCCTCCTTGCGCAAAGGCGCCGAGAGATAGCAGCCGAACTCCTTGGGGAAGTTCGAACCAACCCGCGCATGCACCTTTCCCTGACGGCCGAAGAAGCGGAAGCTGTCATTCACCGGGCACAATGCCTCGTGCCACACATTTGGATGGATGTAGAGCCCGGTGCCGCCATCTGACCAGAAGGCGACGAAGCTCTCAGGTGTGATGTCATCGCCCGGCAAAGCGAGCGTGGTGACGAAAGGGCCGGGCTCCAGCGGGAAGAAGAGCTGGCCGACATCGGGATGGTAGTTGCTGCGCCACATCAGCAGATCCTCGCGCGGTCCTGTCATGCGATCTTCCCGCGCCTGGGAAGGCTGGCATGACCAGCCCAGTACATAATCGTCATTGACCGCTTCGTTGCGCGCGCGCAGCACATCGCCATGCCATTTGAAGGCGAACTCTCCCTCGGTGGTGCCGCCCTGGTCGCCGGTACCGGGCTCCACCTTGCGCCAGCCCAAGGAAGGCCAGCGCACGATCTCGACCGCGCGGGCATTCGGATTGTCGATGATCTCGCCATAGCCCTTGAGGTTTTCCGGCGTCGCCAGGACGAGAGGAATCCGATGCACCGGCATGTCCGGCATGGTGCTGGCAAGCGGCTTGAGATTCGGGGCGGCGGTATCCATGGACTGGGCTCTCCAACTTGGGGGACTGACCCCTACACTCCGCCCGGTCTTGACATTAAGCAAATTGGTAATCATCACTTAAAAACACAACAAGACTTATACTGTCATCATGAGCTACAGCCAGTTGAAGGCATTCGACGCAGTGGCCCGGGCCGGCAGCTTTTCCCGTGCCGCGCAGATGCTGGGCGTGACCCAGCCCGCTGTCTCGTTGCAGGTGGCAGCCCTTGAGCGCGCCTATCGCACCGACCTCGTTCAACGTTCCGGGCAGGGCCTCAGTCTCACCACCGACGGCACGGCGCTGTTCGCGCTCACCCGGCAGATGTTCATCCTTGAGGCCGAGATCGAGGATTTTCTGGAATCCGCCGAGACTTTGCAGCGCGGCCATCTTCGCTTTGGCGCCGACGGCCCGCATCTGGCCCTCGATCTGGTGGCGCAGTATCGAAAGCTCTATCCGCGCGTGACCCTGGAACTTGTCTTGGGCAATGCGACGCAGACCTGGAGCGCCTTGCTGCAGTCGGTGGTCGATGTCGCTATCCTTGCCAATCCACCCGAGGACCCGCGCGTCGGCTATATCCCGGTGGTGAAACAGGACATGATGGTGCTGGTGCCGCGGGGCCATGCCTTTGCCAAGCGCCCAGACGTAGCGCTTAGGGACCTTGCCGCCGAGCGGGTGATCTTCCGCGAACATGGTTCCAACACCCAGCGTACCCTCGAGGCGCGCCTGAAGAAGATGCGCCTGCCCTTGCAGCCTGTCCTGGTGGTCGGTAGCCGTGAGGCGATGATCGAGGCCGTCTCACGGAAGATCGGCATCGGTTTCATCTTCGATCAGGAACAGAATGAGGATCCGCGCAGTGCCGCCGTGCCATTGCGCGACCTGCGCGGTTCGAACAGGAACACATTGGTCTATCTGAAGCCGCGTCGCCGCCGCCGCACCGTCCAGGCCCTCATTGACATCGCCGGCGGCTGAAGAGGCGCTGCCCTGGAACCGGCAAAGAGCCGGAGAAGCGGCTTGAGCTTGCGGCGCAAGGCGTCAGAAGCGCCTCCTCAGGCAGCGTCCGCCATCCGCTGCAGAATTAGGTCGCGCACGCGGTCATCGCGGAAATCCGCCACCGCCAGCGTGGCGCCGATCTCCAGGATCTGCGCCGCGGCGAGCGCTGTCATCAGCCCGACGGCGGGGATCCTTGCATCCACTGCCGCGCGCAGGCCCGAGGGTGAGTCCTCGAACGCGACAGAGTGAGCGGCGCTAGCCCCCAGCCGTTCCAGACCGGTGAGATAGGGCAGGGGGTGCGGCTTGGCATGAGCGAGCTCGTCACCGATGACCAGGGTCTGAAACCGTTGGCTAATGCCCAGTGCCGCCAGCACTAGTTCGGCGTTGGCGCGAGGCGCATTGGTCACCACGCCGCAGGGAATCCGATGCCCATCCGCCCAGTCGAGCAGATGTATCAGGCCGGCGATCGGTGTGAGCTGTTCGCCAACCATATCGCGATAGGCCGCTTCCTTGCGCGTCAGAAGCGCCAGCGCCTCAGCCCGCGGCATATGCGGCAGGAACGCCTCGGCGATGCCGCTATTGGGCTTGCCCATGATCCTCGCGGTGTAGGTGGGGCGGTCGACCTGGAAACCGTGTTCGGCGAACAGTTGGTTGAAAGCGTCGAGGTGAAGGTGGTCGGTGTCGACCAGGGTGCCGTCGAGGTCGAACAACAGGGCGGTTTTCATGCATCTTTCCTGGCAGATGGGTGTTCGGCTCACGGCGCGCGTGAAAAATCATCACTTGCTCTTCTACGCCAAGCTCGGCGACCATGTCGTGTGCAATTTGTGCTTTGCAGCATTGTCGCGAGAAACCGCTGAACGCCAACGTAGAAAAGCCCCGCCGGATGGCGCTGACACCGGAACTGGTGGCCCGCGTGCACCAGACTTTGCCCGATGAGGGGCCGGACCCCGGGCTGCATTACCACGACGACGCCGACTACGCC
The DNA here is from genome assembly GCA_016712715.1 of Rhodospirillaceae bacterium. NCBI lineage: Bacteria > Pseudomonadati > Pseudomonadota > Alphaproteobacteria > Rhodospirillales > Rhodospirillaceae > Rhodospirillaceae bacterium. The sequence goes on along the minus strand of JADJQM010000003.1, from coordinate 58,381 downwards.
GCGATCACGACATCCATGCTGGCCATCCACCCGCCCGGCGCCGCCTGCTGGCTGTTTGCCTATGGGGCGCTGATCTGGAAGCCGGAGGTCCCGCACGTGGCGGAGATGCGCGGTGAGGCGCGCGGCTGGCACCGCGCCTTCTGCTTTCGGGTGACACGATTTCGCGGCACGCGCGCCCAGCCCGGCCTCATGATGGCGCTGGATCGCGGTGGTCAATGCGGCGGCATGCTCTATCGCCTGGCCGATGACGATCTCGACCAGCAGATCAACAAGCTGTTCCGTCGCGAATTCACGGTGAAGCCGGCGAACTGCCAGCCGCGCTGGATCACGGTCGCCACGGCGCAGGGAAATGTGCGGGCCATTGCTTTTGTAATGAACCGACAGGCCGCGGCCTATACCGGCAAGCTCTCACCCGAAGAGACCGCCGACATCCTAAGCATCGCCTGCGGCCATTGGGGCGCCGGCGCGGAATATCTCCACAACACGGTGGCGCATCTCGAGGCCAGGGGCATCCATGATCGCCATCTCTGGCATTTGCAGGATCTGGTCGCCGAGCGGATCATGGCGCGCGGTTAGCAACTGAATATTCTCTCCTCGTCCCCCCCCCTTCTGGGGGGAAGCTGGGAGGGGGGCGCCTTCTGTCTCCATATCCCGCAATCTTCACCCACGTACGCTCCAACCAGCGCACAACTCGACAAATTTGTTCTGACGCGCAAAGGTAGCCGCTCCCACGGACAAGAATCGGCATGCTTCGATGCGCTTCTGCCTCATGATGATCCTGTTTATGCTCGCCGCCGGCTGCGCTGGGGCCAAAGTTGATACCACGGGCTATGCCGAGACTCTTGAAGCCGCGATCCGCAAGTATACGACCATCGACCGCCCGCCAGGCGTGGTGGGTGAAGATTGGCCGGCGCTGGAGGATTGCGCTCTGAAGTCAATCATCAGCGTGATCCCGACCGGCGACCAGCGCGAGATTTCCATGGCGCTCAGTGGCCACTATTTCAACGGTTGGGCCAACGAGCTCTTCATAAAATACTTCTGGTACTCGCCGATCGACGGGCCGGTTGTGCCGATGGATCTCAGCGATCCGCGCACGCACAAGAATGGCTTGCCCATCTTTGCCAATGGCCGGCCCGTGCCGCCGCGCGCCCGAGAAGTGTCGGCAGCTATTCGCGGTGCGCTCCTGGATCGCTGCCCGACTCTTGCGACCAAGTATCGCGTCATTTTCATGGATGACCCGGCGGAGGTCGATATATGAGGCGGAGCCGATTTCCTTGCCGATAGCTGTCGGCACGGCGGTCAACGCCTGCGCGGTCCAGAACCAGGCGCCTTGACCGATCTGTCAGATTCGACCCTGCGCCGCGACAACAATGAAGCCTGTCAACGATATCGCACCATCGCGGCGATTGAGGATATCCTCGCGCAAAGCGCAATCCGCTCAGTTGCCGCTGCCCGCGTCTGGATTGGTGGCCGGGTTGTCTGGACTTGCGCCGCTGGGAAGGTCCAACTGGTTGCCGTTGGTATTTGGCATTGGCAAAGGTTCCTGGTCACCTGACTGCGTGTCGAGATCCGGCGCTTCGGGCTCTTCAGGTACGGTCTCATTCGGCAGCGCGGGTTCGATCTTGTTGCAAGACGCAGAATCACCAGGAAAGCCGGTGCAGCCACCAGAAGGCGCGGATGGATCGGTCGGATTGTTCTGTTGCTGCGCCAGGGCGCCGGTGCTGACCAGCGCCATCAAAGCGGCGCCGCCGAGCAGAAGTCTTATCTTCATCATGATTCTCCTTGCGAATAGCTCATGCAGATCAAACCGTGCCCAGCTCCGCTGGTTCCTCCGAATAGACTCTGACTTTCGCTCCCCCATCCGATGAGAGCCGCCGCACGCGGGCATTCGCCAACTGTGGGCGTTTCACGGCTTTGACCGGGTTTCCTGCTATCTGTAGTCCCCACTCCCGAATAGCGGTCTCATAGGCATGCTGGACAATCGAAAGGGTGCGGCAGACGGAGGCCGGTTTGAGTGTCAGCAATCGTCGATCTCGGTAGTCCGCTATGGCCTCGACGGTGATGGCGGCAGCGGGCAGCTGGCAAAGCCTCTCACGCAAGAAGGCATTGATGGCGGAGGTTTCCTGATCTCGGGACCGCTTACGGGGTACGATCTGATCTCGGTACCGAATGAGGAGTTCGGTTAAGGTCGGGCCCGATATGCGACCGGTTCGGGCTTCGATAAGGCGAGGGTCGCCGTCGATCGAGGTCTCAAGCTGCCTTGCCCAGGCTTCAGCATCTGCTCGGCGATCGAAACTCTTGGCAACTGGAAGGCTGCCTCTCAGGCGAACTTGGGCCTGCCAACGACTGCCTCGCTTGCGGATATTTGCCACGAAAACCCCACCTCACTGTGACGCCAGTGTGACAGGTTGATCCTTCTGGGTTCTGTTTGGCTCTTGCCGCCGTCTCTAAGTCTTTGACCTGACTCAGAGAAATTTGGTGGACCCGATCAGAATCGAACTGACGACCTCCTCATTGCGAACGAGGCGCTCTCCCAACTGAGCTACGGGCCCACCCGCTGGGATTCCGGCGCACGGCCGGAACGGGCGGGAATATGGTTGGGGAGGGGCGCTGTCAAGCCTACGTTAATGGCTTGAATTCTAGCATAAAAACCCCATCTTCCGAGCGCTTCCGGGGGAGTTGCGGCGATTCTCCAGAAGGCTGGGGGCCGCCCACCCACGGCGGGCGGTCCAAACACTTGATTAGTCGGCAAAGGCTGGCTTAGCTTGCGTCCCAGAGAAAACGCCGCGACGGGAAAATCAATGCTGGCCCTTGGCAACCTTATCAACGCAGTCGTCCAGATCTACATCTTCGTCCTGATTGTGAATATCGCGCTGACATGGTTGATCCATTTCGGCATCGTCAATGCGCGCCAGAAATTCGTGCAAATCGTTGGCGACGTCACCTCTCGCCTGACCGACCCGCTGCTGCGCCCCATACGCCGCTATGTGCCGATGATCGGCGGTCTGGATCTATCGCCAGTCATCCTGATCCTGCTGCTCTATCTCATCCGCGACTTGCTGTTCGAATACGTCATCTTCGCCTGAGCGCGATCTGGACCAATGCGCCCGGCCTGCTACGAACGCCTCGCCAACGGGTTGCGACTTCGCCTGCGTGTGACGCCGAAATCGCGCCGCGCCGGGCCGCAGGGTTTTGTCGACCTGCCCGAAGGTGGTGTCGCCCTCAAATTCGGCATCAACGCGGCACCCGAGGACGGCAAGGCCAATGCCGCCGTCATTGCCTTGCTGGCGAAACATCTTCCTGTCGCAAAAGCGGCCATTTCGGTCGCCGTGGGGGCAAAAGACCGACGCAAGCTGGTGGACATTCGGGGCGATCCGGAAGCCTTGGCGCGCGCGCTTGAGGACTGGCTGGCCGATACAATGAAAGACGAGGCTATTCCATCATGAGCAACCCGAAGATCATCGACGGCAAGGCCTTCGCCGAGAATATCCGCGCCAAGATCGCGACCCAGGTGGCGAGCGTGCAGAAGGCGCACGGCTTTACGCCCGGCCTCGCCGTAGTGCTGGTCGGCGAAGATCCGGCGAGCAAGGTCTATGTGCGCAACAAGGGCGAGCAGACCAAGGCCTCCGGCATGGCGAGCTTCGAGCACAAGCTTGATGCCAGCACGTCGCAGGAAACGCTGCTGAAGCTGATCGACCAGTTGAACAAGGACAAATCAGTCAACGGAATCCTGGTGCAGCTGCCTTTGCCCAAGCAGATCGATGCGCAGGCGGTGATCAATGCGATCGACCCGGACAAGGATGTGGATGGCTTTCATGTGGTGAATGCCGGGCGGTTGGCGACGGGTGGGCAAGGGCTTGTTCCCTGCACGCCCTATGGCTGCCTGCTGCTGCTGAAGGATCGGCTGGGGGACCTCTCTGGCCTGCATGCGGTGGTCATCGGGCGGTCAAATATCGTTGGAAAACCAATGGCTCAGCTGCTGTTGAACGAGAGTTGCACGGTCACCATCGCGCATTCGAAGACCAAGGATCTGCCGGGCGAAGTGCGCCGCGCCGATATCGTGGTGGCGGCGGTCGGACGCCCGGAAATGGTCAAGGGTGACTGGCTCAAGGAGGGTGCCGTGGTGATCGATGTCGGCATCAACCGCGTTGAAAAGGATGGGAAATTCCGCCTGGTGGGCGATGTCGATTTCCAGTCCTGCGTGGCCCGCGCCGGGGCGATCACGCCGGTCCTGGGGGTGTCGGGCCGATGACGATTGCGATGCTGCTGCACTCGACGCTGCTCGCCGCCTGTCGCCAGCACGGGGTCGAATTGCCCAAATAGCCCAAAAATCGGGTCGGTTTCCGGGGGATATTTGCACGTTTCCCGGGGATATTTGCTAGTTTGCGATCCATGATCGAGGTCACCAGCCGAATCCATCTCGACGAGCGCGAGATCAAGGAGAGTTTCATCCGTGCCTCGGGCCCGGGTGGGCAGAACGTCAACAAGGTCTCCTCGGCGGTCGAGCTCCGCTTCGACGCCCGCAACTCCCCCAATCTGCCGGAGGGGGTCAGGGAGCGGCTGATGAAGCTCGCCGGCCGCCGCCTGACGCTGGGCGGCGAGATCGTCATCACGGCACAGAGCCATCGCAGCCAGGAGATGAACCGGGCCGATGCGCTGGAGAAGCTGCTGGAGCTGATCCGCGCCGCCACCATCGTGCCCAAGGCAAGGCGCAAGACGAAGCCGACCAAGGCGTCACAGCAGAAGCGGATGGAGAGCAAGGCCAAGCGCGGCGGCGTCAAGCGCCTGCGCCAATCCCGACCGGATGACTAAAGATTATTCTCAGGCTCAGCTTCGACCAGGGTCACGGTGGCGAGGTCGAGGACGACCTTGCCGAGATGCTCAAAATTGACGGTGACGCGGCTGCCCAGCACAGTCTGGATGCGACCCAGGCCCCAATCCGGCTGGTTCGGGTTGCGCACGAAGCCGCCAGGGGCGAGAGTGGCGGGTATCAGAGATTCGCTCATCCTCAGAGCCTATACGGATCAGGCACATGAAAATAGACCTCGCCATTCTTGAACTCACGGTGTCGCGCTTCTGCCACGATCTCATCAGCCCGATCGGGGCGGTCAATAACGGCCTCGAATTGCTGGAGGATGAGCAGGATCCGGAGCTGGTGGCGGAAGCCCGGGCACTTGCCGCCCGATCCGCGCGGCGCGCCAGCATCCTGCTGCAGGCCTATCGTTGCGCGCTGGGCAATGCCGGCAACCAGGCGAGCTTCGGTTTCGGCGAGGCGATCAAGCTGGCGCGCGATTTCCTGGAAGGCGGGCGGGTGATCCTGGCAGGTGTCCCGGCGATGTCGCCGAGCGACCTGCCGACCGGTTTTCCCAAACTGCTGCTGGTCAGCGTCATCCTGATGTCGGAGACCCTGGCACGGGGTGGCGATTTGCTGCTGGTGGTCGATGGCGAAGGCCCGGGCGCCGGCTTCCGCCTGATCGCCGAGGGCCAGCAGATTGTGCTGGCGGAGGATTACAAGCCACTGCTCGCCGCCAATGCCAGCACAGCGACCCTCGATGCGCGCAATGTGCTGGCCTACCTCACCGGCCTGCTGGCCGCGCGTATCCGGGATGAAGATCGAGCTTGGCCAGAGCGGCCCCGGACGCCTGGAATTTCTGGCCAGCGCCCATGCCTGACGCCTGGTCGAAGATCGCCCACAGACCTGGATTGCGTAAATAAAACAGGATCTTGGAGAAGCGGCGCCAGCTTCACGCAATATTAATCCTTTTGGCCAAGGATTAGCTTCGCGAAATCGGCCGACCGGCTGAAGATTCGCTGGCCATATTGGCAAACGGAGTGGGGCAGGCGCCATGGACGATCTGTTAAGCGAGTTTCTGACCGAAACCAACGAGAACCTCGCCGTACTCGATGTCGAGCTCGTGAAGCTCGAACAAAATCCCAACGACATCGATTTGTTGTCGAACATCTTCCGACTGGTGCACACGGTGAAGGGCACCTGCGGCTTCCTCGGCCTGCCGCGACTGGAATCAGTCGCCCATGCCGGCGAAAACGTGCTCGGCAAGGTGCGCGACGGTGAACTGGTTGTCGATTCCGAAGCCGTCACCCTGATCCTGGCCTGCCTCGATCGCATCCGCACCATCATGGGCGATCTTGAGGCGACCGGCACGGAACCCGAGGGCGACGATTCGGTCCTCATCAAAAGCCTTAATGCTTTTGCAGAAGGCGGCAAGGCCGCGGCACCCGCTGCTGCCGCCCCGGCTCCTGCAGCCGCACCGGCAGCCGCCGCGAGCGCGCCAGCCGCTGCCCCGGCCAAGTCCGGCGCCACGATCTATGAACAGATCGGCATGGGCACGGTCGATGCCGTGGTCGAAGTCATGTTCATGCGCATCGTCGGCGATCTCCGGGTCAAGAGCATCTTCGAAGGAGAAAGCATCGATCACCTGCAAGGGCATATGCGCGAGTATCTCGCCAAGCTGTGCGGTGGTCCGGATTCCAACACACCCAACCCGCTCGCCGGCCGCGCCTTGTCGGACACCCAGTTCGACGCCTTCTGCGGCCACCTGCAGGCAGCACTCAACACGCTTGAAGTGCCGCAGCAGATCGCCGCGATGGTCATGGGAATGATCTATGCCGGCCGCGAGGAAGCAACCGGCAGCACTGCCACCGCCGCGCCCGCGGCCGAAGAAGCTGCGCCCGCACCAGCGCCGAAGCCCGCCAAGGCCGCGGCCGTGAAGAAGGAAGCCCCGGTCGACGGCGAGGCCAAGGAATCGGCCATTGCCAACCAGAGCATCCGCGTCAATGTCGAGCTGCTTGAAAACTTGATGACCATGGTCAGCGAACTGGTGCTGACCCGGAACCAGGTGCTGCAGATCCTCAGGAAGCACAAGGACAGCGAGTTCGCCGCCCCCTTGCAGCGCCTCAACCACGTGACCTCGGAACTGCAGGAAGGCGTCATGAAGACGCGCATGCAGCCCATCGGCAATGCTTGGGCCAAGCTGCCGCGTATCATTCGCGACCTCAGCCACGAACTGAAGAAGAAGATCGATCTGATCATGATCGGTCAGGATACCGAGCTTGATCGCCAGGTCCTTGAGATGATCAAGGATCCGCTCACCCACATGGTGCGCAACTCGGCCGATCATGCGATCGAAATCCCCGAGGAACGCCGCCGCGCCGGCAAAGCGGAAACCGGCAAGATCACCCTCAACGCCTATCACGAAGGCGGCCATATCATCATCGAAGTCAACGATGACGGTAAGGGTCTCGCCCTCGACAAGATCAAGGCGAAAATCATCCAGAACAACCTCGCTTCCGAGGCTGAACTGGAGAACATGTCGGATCAGCAGATCCAGCAATACATCTTCAAGGCCGGTTTCTCGACCGCCGCCAAGGTGACCTCGGTCTCGGGTCGCGGCGTCGGCATGGACGTGGTGCGCACCAACATCGAAAAGATCGGCGGCACCATCGAGCTCCGCTCGGTCGAAGGCAAGGGCACCAGCTTCTCGATCAAGATCCCGCTCACTCTCGCTATCGTTTCGGCGCTGGTGGTCGAATGCGCCGAGGAGCGTTTCGCCATTCCGCAGATCAGCGTCGTCGAACTGGTTCGCGCCAGCCCGACCGGCGAGCTGAAGGTCGAGCGCATCAACGACACGCCGGTCCTGCGCCTGCGGAACAAGCTGTTGCCGCTCGTTAGCTTGCGCGAGAAGCTGAAGCTGGAAGCCAAGACCGACCGCAGCAGCGACGATACCTTCATCGTCGTGACGCAGGTCGGTACCTATCAGTTCGGCATCATGGTCGACCGCGTGTTCGACACGGAAGAAATCGTGGTGAAGCCGGTGGCGCCGATCCTGCGCCATATCGAGGTCTTCTCGGGCAACACCATCCTTGGCGACGGTTCGGTCATCATGATCCTCGACCCCAATGGCATTGCCGCCACGTCGGGCCAGATCAGCATGGGCGATGCGGATGCCGCCGAGAAGCAGGCGATCAGGAGCCGCGCCCATGGCGACGAGGCCGTGCCGCTGCTGCTGTTCCGTGCCGGCCAGGGTGCGCCGAAGGCCGTGCCGCTGGCACTGGTGGCGCGCCTCGAGGAGATCGAACGCGGTTCCATCGAACGTTCCAACGATCGCCTGGTCGTGCAGTATCGCGGCCAGTTGATGCCGCTGGTGCCGCTTGAGGGTTATCCCGACCTCACCGCGACCGAAGGCCGCCAACCCGTGCTGGTGTTCTCGGACCGCGAACATTCGATGGGCCTGATGGTCGACGAGATCGTCGACATCGTCGAAGCCAAGCTCAATGTCGACCTCACGGCCGACACGCCGGGCCGCATCGGCAGCGCCATCATCGCGGGGCAGGCGACCGATATCATCGACACGGGCTTCTTCCTTGCCCAGGCCTTTGCGGATTGGTTCGCGCCGCGCCGATGCAACGGGCGCTGCCGTGAAGCGCGTGCTGATGGTCGATGACAGTGCCTTCTTCCGTAACTTGCTTGCGCCGCAGCTGACGGCGGCCGGTTTCTCTGTTACCGCGGTCGACAGCGGCGACAAGGCACTGGAACTTGCGGAAGCGGGCGAAGAGTTCGATCTCATCATCTCCGATATCGAAATGCCGGGGATGGACGGTTTTGCCTTCTGCGAAGCGGTCAAGAAGAGCGGCCGCTGGACGACAACGCCGATGATCGCCTTGTCGTCCCATGCGAGCCCCAAGGAACTGGCCAAGGGCCGTCATGTCGGGTTTGACGATTACGTCGCCAAATACGACCGCGAAGGCCTGGTCCACACGATCAACGAAGCCCTTTCCGAAGTGCGAGGTGCCGCATGAGCGGTATGAAGAACGGCGCCGACATCGATGTCGGCGCGACAAGCAGCTCCAGCACCAACAGCGGCGAGCAGCGCGATTACGTCACCATGTCGATCGGCGACCAGATGTTCGGCATTCCGGTGCTGACGGTGCAGGACGTCCTGGGGCCGCAGAATATTGCCCGCGTGCCGCTGGCACCGCCGGAAGTTGCCGGCAGTCTCAATCTGCGTGGCCGTATCGTGACGGCGATCGACGTCCGCCCGCGCCTTGGCCTTGCGACACGTGAAGGCGGCAAAGCGGCAATGTCGGTCGTGGTCGAACACGAAAACGAGCTTTACAGCCTGCTGGTCGACAGCGTCGGCGAAGTGCTGAGCCTGAATTCGCGCGACTATCAGCGCAACCCGCCAACGCTCAGCCCGCGCCTGCGGGAGTTCTCGGACGGTATCTATCGTCTCAACGGTTCCTTGCTGGTGGTTCTCAGCGTCGGATCGCTGCTTGATTTCGGCAATCGGTCTGGGTTGCCTGATCGACAGTAAAGGTCGGGTGGCAGGGTTTGCCGCCCGGGACGTTGGGTTGTTTCCTGGACGCTTCCCAGGGGTCGGTTTGGGGAGCGTCAGATGGGTGACGCGGTCAGGCGATTTGGGCGCGGTGGTTTAGGCGGGGGTAGAATCTCTTTCTGTAGAAGGAATTCGGCTAAAAAACCAGGTACGGCAATTGACGGACCCGGCCCAGGCTGACTATTGATAGAGAGATGGTTCGGGGCCGCAGTGACAGTTTGTACTGCCATCCCCACGCCAACAGGATTTTCTTGGTCGCAAGTGCATACGTTCGACGAACGGAGTTTCTGAATGAAGTCTTGCCTGGTCGTTGACGATTCGAAAGTCGTCCGCATGGTGGCCCGAAAGATCCTCGAGGGCCTGAATTTTCAGATCGTCGAAGCGGAGAACGGCAAGCTGGCCATGGAAGAATGCGCCAAGGCTATGCCGGACGCCATTCTGCTAGACTGGAACATGCCAGTCATGAGCGGCATCGACTTCTTGCGCCAGCTGCGCAAGATGGATGGCGGCCAGACGCCGATCGTCGTCTTCTGCACAACCGAGAACGACATCCAGCACATCCAGGAAGCGATCACGGCCGGCGCCAACGAATACATCATGAAGCCTTTTGACAGTGAGATCATCGAATCCAAGTTCTCCCAGGTCGGCTTGCTGTGATCGCCCTGCGTGCGGTGACTGTGGGCGCGCTGTGACGGCAGGCTGGGGTAGGTTCGCGGCATGACACCCTTCAAGGCAGCAGCGGTGAGCGCCAGTGGCGGCAAGGCAGGGCCTTACCGTGTGATGGTGGTTGACGATTCCGCTGTCATTCGCGGCCTGCTCACCCGCGCCCTCGAATCCGATCCGACCATCAAGGTAGTGACGACCGTCGGCAATGGACAATTGGCGATCGATGCGCTGGGCCGCCCAGATAACGACATCGAAGTGATTGTGCTCGATATCGAAATGCCGGTGATGGACGGCATCACGGCACTGCCGCGCCTGCTGCAGACGAAGCCCGGCGTTGCCGTCATCATGGCATCGACCCTGACATTGAAGGGTGCCTCGGTCTCGATGAAGGCGATGTCGCTTGGCGCATCCGACTATGTGCCTAAGCCGACCACGACGGGCGCCATTTCCGCCGCCACGGATTTCAAGGCGGACCTGGTCGAAAAGGTAAAATCCTGGGCCCAGGCAGGACGCCGCAAGCGCGGCATCGCGGCTCCCTCGGCCACCGCCGAGCCCGGCAGCGCGACGCCGACCGCGCCAAAGCGTCTTTACGGCGGCCAGCCGATCAAGTTGCGCGACATGCCACCTTTGCTGCGGCCGGATTGCCTGGCGATCGGTTCTTCGACCGGTGGACCGCAGGCGCTGTTCAAGGTGTTCCAGGCCATCGGCAAGATCACGCACCTGCCGGTCTTCGTGACCCAGCATATGCCGGCCACCTTCACCACCATCCTCGCCGAACATATCGGTCAGGCGGCAGGCATGCCGTCGGCCGAAGCCAAGGACGGGGAACCGGTGGTCCCTGGCCGCATCTATGTGGCGCCCGGCGATTTCCATATGATCGTCGAAGGCAATGCGACGCAGCGCGTCGTGCGCCTCAACAAGAATCCGCCTGAAAATTTCTGCCGCCCCGCGGTTGATCCGATGCTGCGTTCCATTGCAAAGGTTTATGGCAACAAGACTTTGTTTGTCATGCTTACGGGAATGGGGCAGGATGGAATGAAGGGGGCGACGGAGCTAACCAATGTCGGGGGAACGGTGATTGCTCAGGACGAACCAAGTTCCGTAGTCTGGGGCATGCCCGGTGCCGTGGCGACAGCCGGCCTGTGTTCCGCGGTTCTGCCGCTCGCGGATATCGGTCCGTTCGTCAAAAAGGCTATCACCCGCAGCGTGGCATGAGGCAAACGTCGATGACGATCACGGACTTCGACTTTATTTGCCAGATCCTGAAAACCAGGTCCGGCCTTCTGCTGACGAACGACAAGGCCTATCTGCTGGAAAGCCGGTTGCTGCCGGTCGCGCGCAAGTGGAAGCTCGCCACCTTCGACGATCTCGTGCGCCTCATCCGGACCAAGAATGATGAAGCGGTCATCCGCGACGTGGTCGAGGCGATGACCACGAATGAATCCTTCTTCTTCCGCGACACCAAGCCGTTCGATCAGTTCAAGCAGATCTGCCTGCCGGCGCTGATCAAGGCGCGCGCTTCGTCGAAATCGATCCGCATCTGGTCGGCCGCCTGCTCGTCGGGGCAGGAAGGCTATTCGCTGGCGATGATCCTTTCGGAAATGGGGGCGCAGCTTGCCGGCTGGAAGATCGAGATCGTTGGCACGGATCTTTCAGGCGAAATTCTGCAACGCGCCAAGGACGGTCTCTATTCGCAGTTCGAGGTGCAGCGCGGCCTCCCCATCCCCCTGCTGGTGAAGTATATCCAGCAGACGGGCGATCGCTGGAAAATCTCCGATGCGATCCGCTCCAAGGTGCAGTTCCGCGAATGGAACCTGCTCAACGATCCGTCTCCGCTGGGCAAGTTCGATATCGTGTTCTGCCGCAACGTGCTCATCTATTTCGACCAGCCGACCAAGACCAAGGTGCTGGCGGGCATCGCCAAGCAGATGCCGGAAGACGGCTATCTGTTCCTGGGCGGCGCGGAAACCGTGCTCGGAATTTCCGACAAGTTCCAGCTGCTCGCCGGCCAGCGCGGCATCTATGGCCTGACCGGCGGCATCAAGGCGCCGACCGCGTTCGGCACCCGGGGTGCAGCACCGCGGCGCCGCGGTAGTCAGCTTCCCCTTCATTTTGTTGCGTGAAGCGCCGACTATTTTCCGGCGATAGCCCCAGTGGCGTAGATTGAGCTCGACCTCCCCCCTGAAGGCGAGGGGAGACCGCCATCCCAGCAAGACATGATGCACCCAAAAGAAAATGCCCGGGATCGACCCGGGCATTTCCAGAACAGGGATGTTGAGGAAGTTTTACGCGCTCGGCGGTCTTCGCGGGGAGGGTGCTGTCTTCCGGGTCGCGCAGCACATAGCCACGGCCCCACACGGTCTCGATGTAATTGTCGCCGCCGGTTGCCGTGCTGAGCTTCTTCCGGAGCTTGCAGACGAAGACGTCGATGATCTTCAGTTCCGGCTCGTCCATGCCACCATAGAGGTGGTTGAGAAACATTTCCTTGGTGAGGGTCGTGCCCTTGCGCAAGGACAGCAGCTCAAGGATGCCGTATTCCTTGCCGGTGAGATGCAGCGGCTGGCTCTCGACCTCGACGGTGCGGGTGTCGAGATTGACGGTGAGGCGGCCGGTCTTGATGATCGAATCCGAATGGCCCTTGGAGCGGCGCACGATCGCCTGAAGTCTCGCGATCAGTTCGCGGCGGTCGAAGGGTTTCGTCAGGTAATCATCAGCACCAAAGCCCAAACCCTTGATCTTGCTGTCGAGCTCGGAGAGCCCGGAGAGAATCAGGATGGGTGTGTTGATGCGCGCGGCGCGCAGGCGGCGCAGCACTTCATAGCCGTCGATATCCGGCAACATCAGATCCAGGATGATGATGTCATAATCGTAGAGCTTGCCGATTTCCAATCCGTCTTCGCCGAGATTGGTGGTGTCGACAATATAGCCCTCGGCTTTCAGCATCAGCTCGATGCTTTGGGCGGTGTTGGAATCGTCTTCGACGACTAGCACGCGCATGGCAAGGACCTCATTCGGTTCTCGACCGCAGCCGATTGATGTGTGAATCTTAACCATCAATTACAGCTTATGTAAAGCGCTTGGCGTTAACTTTGAAGAAGTAGTGAAGGATTGTCAGTCAGGAATTTCAGCCTAAAGTCCTGCAAGAACAGGCTGTTAACGAATTTTTCGCGCCTAAAGCGGGCATAAAGACTGTCTTAACCACTTATTTAATCACCGGGCGCTAGTCTATCCTGCCGCTGCAGATGGCCCATTTCGGCGGCGCAACAGTGAGGAAGTCCGATCCGTTGAGCGTTCAGTTGCACGAATTCGACGCCTTCCACCGTGAACTCGCGCGCGTGCCTCTGACGCGCATCTATGGCCGTGTCGCGGCCGTGGTCGGGATGCTGGTGGAAATCAGCGGCATGGAAAGCGCGCTCTCGATCGGCGCGCGCTGCGCGCTGGTTGATCGCAACGACCGCCATGTGCCGTGCGAGATCGTCGGCTTCCGCGAGGGCCTGACTCTCGCCATGACCTATGGCTCGCTCGAAGGGGTTGGCTTGGGGAGCAAGGTGGTGCTGGTGGATGGCGAACCGGTGGTGCGCCCGACCCGCGCCTGGCTCGGGCGCGTGGTGAATGCATTCGGCGAACCCATCGACGGCAAGGGACCGCTGCCGCAGGGGATCGAGCCCTGCCGCATCCGCAACCAGCCGCCGCCCGCCCATACGCGCATGCGGGTGGGTGCCAAGATCGATCTCGGCATCAAGGCCATCAACACCTTCACCAGCGTGTGCCAGGGCCAGCGGCTCGGCATCTTCGCCGCCTCCGGCATCGGCAAGTCGGTCCTGATGTCGATGATGGCGCGCTATACGTCGCTTGATGTCAATGTCATCGGCCTGATCGGCGAACGTGGCCGCGAGGTGCAGGAATTCATCGAGGACGAATTGGGGCCGGAAGGGCTGGCGCGCAGCGTCGTGGTGGTGGCGACCTCGGATGAATCGCCCTTGCTGCGGCGCCAGGCGGCGCAGATGACGATGGCGCTCGCAGAATATTTCCGCGACCAAGGCGAGAACGTGCTGTGCCTGATGGATTCCGTCACCCGCTTTGCCATGGCGATGCGCGAAATCGGGCTGTCGATCGGCGAGCCGCCGGCTTCCAAGGGCTATACACCCTCGGTCTTTGCCGAACTGCCGCGGTTGCTGGAGCGGGCAGGGCCGGGCGTTGCTGGCTCAGGCTCGATCACCGGCCTGTTCACCGTGCTGGTCGAGGGCGACGATCACAACGAGCCCATCGCGGATGCCTGCCGTGGCATTCTCGACGGGCATATCGTGCTGGGAGCGCTCGATCGCCGAGCGCGGGCGCTATCCGGCGGTCAATATCCTGCGCTCGCTCTCGCGCACCATGCCGGGCTGCAACAGCGAGTTCCAGAACCGGATCGTGCGCGAGGCGCGGCGGCACATGTCGACCTATGAGGACATGGCGGAACTCATCCGGCTCGGCGCCTATCGCCGCGGTACGGACCCGGCGGTCGACCAGGCTATCCAGCTCTATCCGGAGATCGAGAAATTCCTCCGGCCAGCAGCGCGGCGAGCAGTCGGACCTCGCCAGCGGCTATGCGCAGCTTGCCGCGATCCTCGGCATGGTCGATGACACGCCCCGGCCGGCGGCGGCAGCGGAAGAGGTCGCTGAGTCATGAACGGCCTCAACCAGCTCCTCAGGTTGCAGAGATGGACGCTGGACGAGAAGCGGCGCCAGGCGGCTGATCTGATGGCGCTCATCGAGCGGCTGCAGGGCGATATTGCAAGGCTCGACGAGGATGTGGCGCGCGAGATCGAGGTGGCGCGCAGCAATCTCGAAGCCAGCCGGCACCTGCCGCCCTACCGCGAGATGATGGGCAAGCGCCGTGAGCGGCTGGAACAATCGGTGGCCGACGTTAATCTGGAGCTGGAGCGGGTGCGCGACGAAATCGCAGAGACTTTCGGCGACATCAAGAAGACCGAGCAGACGATCGAGAACCGGCTTGAGCGCAAGCGCCAGGCGATGGCCAGGCGCGAGCAGATCGAGACCGACGAGATGGGCCTGAGCAGCACCGCCGCAAGGCGAAGCGCGACAGCTAGCAACACGTGGCCCGCGAACTCCCGAACCTGCTGGCCCTACGCGCCTTTGAAGCTGCCGGCCGGCATCTGAGCTTCACCCGCGCCGCCGAAGAGTTGTCCCTGACCCAAGGCGCCATCAGCCGCCACGTGCGCGGGCTCGAGGATGAGCTGGGCGTCAAGCTGTTCCACCGCCGCGTTCGCAGCCTCGAACTCACCGTGCCGGGTGCGGCCTATCTTGGGACCGTCCGGCAGGCGTTCGACCTCCTGGCGTCGGGCAGCCGGCAGATCCGCGAATCGCGGGCTGAACGGCGCCTCAAGGTCGCCCTCACGGCCTCGTTCGCGGCCAACTGGCTGCTGCCGCGACTTGCGCGGTTCACCGCAGCACATCCGGAGATCGGCATCGATTTTGAGCCGGGGGTGCAGATCATCGATCTTTCGGCCGAAGGCATCGATGCGGCGATCCGCTATGGCAGCGGCAACTGGCCGGGTCTCGATGCCACCGCCCTGATGCCGGAAGAAGTGTTCCCAGTGTGCAGCCCGGCCCTGCTTGCCAAGGGCCCACCGCTTAACGTGGTGGCGGACCTCGCGCAGCACAATCTGCTGCTCTCGGGACCGCGCTCCGATTGGGAGGATTGGGCGGCTTCGGCCGGCCTCGATCTCAAATCGGTGCCGCGCCAGACGATGCTTTACGATTACAATCTGGTCCTGCAGGCGGCCCTCGACGGCATGGGGGTGGCGCTCGGCCGCCGCATCCTGGTCGAGGAGCGGCTCCGATCAGGCGAGCTGGTGCAGCCGCTGGCGCAGACCCTGCGCAATGCGATGGGCTATTACCTGGTGACCCTGCCGGCACGGCGCGGCGATCAGGCGATCGACGCGTTTCGCACCTGGCTCCTCGCCGAAGCAGGCGATGCATGAGTCTCACTCACCGACCCACGGCCAAAGACTGATTTGTCGGGCTGATCTTCGCCCCCTAGCGTGCCCTTCGTTCTGACAACGGAGGAAGCTCATGGCTGATCAATATCTGGCGCGTCTCAAGGAACTGGGGTTCGACCTGCCACCGGCCGGCGGCAGCGGCGGCAATTACGTGCCCAGCCGGCGCACCGGCAACCTGCTCTATATCTCCGGCCAGATCTCCGCCATCGGCGATGAGATCACCTATGCCGGCAAGCTCGGCGCCGAGGTCACGGTGGCCGAGGGCAGGAAGGCCGCGGAACTCTCTGCGCTCAATCTGGTGGCGCAGTTGAGCCATGCGCTGGGCGGCAATCTCGACCGGCTGAAGGCCTGCGTGCGCCTGGGTGGCTTTGTCAATTGTACCCCAGGCTTCGATCAGCAATCGGAGGTGATGAACGGTGCGTCGGATTTGATGGTGGCCCTGTTCGGC
This sequence comes from Rhodospirillaceae bacterium, assembly GCA_016712715.1. Lineage (NCBI taxonomy): Bacteria > Pseudomonadati > Pseudomonadota > Alphaproteobacteria > Rhodospirillales > Rhodospirillaceae > Rhodospirillaceae bacterium. The sequence continues at coordinate 41,909 of JADJQM010000003.1, read as the reverse complement.
GAGCGCGGCCGCCATGCGCGCACCTCGATCGGCGTCGCCAATCTGCCGGTCAATGCGGCGGTCGAAGTTGACGGTATCTTCGAGATCGCCGATTGATCGACGGCAATTGTGCTGATGAGGGGAGATGCATGATCATGGCGATGGATATTGACCGGCTGCGCGCCGAGACGCCGGGCTGCGAGCTGGTGCGGCATTTCAACAATGCCGGCGGGTCGCTGCCACCGCGCGCCGTGCTGGAGGCGGTCATCTCCCACCTGCAACGCGAAGCCCTGCAGGGGCCGGTCGAAGCCGGACTTGCCGCCACGGCGGCGATCGACGATTCTTACGCCGCGGCGGCCCAGATGTTGAACTGCCAGCCCCATGAGATCGCCAGCCCCGAGAGCGGCTCGCGCGCCTGGAGCCTGGCGTTCAGCCATTTTGCCCTGGGCAATGGCAGGTTCCGCGCCGGGGACCGCATCCTCACTTCCGCCAGCGAATGGGCCGGCAATTACATCGCCCTGCTGGATGCGGCACGCGCGGCGGGTGCAGCCGTTGAGCTTATCCCGACCGGCCCGGATGGCACGCCTGATATCGCGGCGCTGCGGACCCTGATCGACGATCGGGTCCGGTTGATCGCGCTCACCCATGTGGCGGCAAATGGCGGCATGGTCAATCCGGCGGCGGAGGTGGGTGCCATCGCGCGCGCGGCCGGCATTCCGTTCCTGCTGGATGCCGCGCAATCGGTCGGGCAGATGAAGGTCGATGTCGCGGCGATCGGCTGCGACATGCTGACGGCGCCCGGCCGGAAATTCCTGCGCGGCCCGCGCGGCACGGGCCTCGTTTACATCCGTCCATCGCTGCTGGAGAAGATGCGGCCGGTGCTGGTCGACAATTCCTGCGGCACGATGTCGGAGAGCGGCGAGATCGTCTTTGCCCGGGATGCGAGGATGCTGGAGACAAACGAGAATGCGCGCGCCCTCAAGCTTGGCCTGGGCGTTGCCATCCGCTATGCGCTGGCGCTGGGGTTGGACGCGATCGAGGCGCGCATCACGGAGCTGGCGGCCACGCTGCGGCGCCAGCTGGCGGGCATCGACCGCGTGACCCTGCGCGATCAGGGCCGGCGCCAATCCGGCATCGTGTCCTTCACGGTCGAGGGATTGACGGCGCTCGACGTGCGCAACCGGCTCCATGGCCGGCAGTTCAACATTTCGGTCGGTGGTGCCGCCTACACGCCGCTCGACATGAAGGCGCGTGGCCTTGCCGAAATCCTGCGCGCCTCGGTCCATGTCTACAACACCGAGCAGGAAATCGACGCGCTGTGCGAAGAGCTGCGCGACATCGTGCGGTAACACGGTTTCTGAAGGGACAAGGACGATGGATCTCGGATTAGGCAGGCGCAACGCGCTGGTCGTGGGCGGCAGCAAGGGCTTGGGGCAGGGTGTTGCCGAGGCGTTGGCCGGCGAGGGCGTGTCGGTCGCCTTGCTGGCACGCGATCCCGCCGCCTTGAAGGCGGCCACAAAGGCGATCAACGGCCGGAAGCAGGGGCGCGCCGTGGCACTTATTGCCGACCTTGCTGATCCCGCCGCCATCGCCGAGGCCGTTGCCAAGGCGCAGGCGCAATTGGGGCCGATCGACATTCTCATCAACAATTGCGGCGGGCCGCCGCCGGTGACGGCGGCCGATGCCGACGCCGCCTTGTGGCAGGCGCAGTTCCAGCAGATGGTTCTCTCGACCTTCCAACTGACGGATTTGCTGCTGCCCGCGATGCGGCAACGTGGCTGGGGCCGCATCGTCAACATTGCCTCGACCAGCGTTGTTGAGCCGATCGCGGAATTGGCCATCTCGAACGGCCTGCGAGGCTTGATCGCCGGCTGGTCGAAGACATTGGCGGGCGAAGTGGCGGGCGAGGGTGTCACCGTCAACATGCTGTTGCCGGGAAGTTTTGCCACAGCCCGGACGATCTCGATCAACCGCCGCCAGGCCGAACGCGAAGGGATCGCGGAAGCGGTGGTGGCACAATCGGCGGCGGCCTCCATTCCGGTCGGTCGCTATGGCGACCCCGCCGAGTTCGGCGCCGCCGCGGCGTTCCTGTGCAGCAAGGCGGCCGCCTATGTGACGGGCAGCATGATGCGGGTGGATGGGGGTGCGTCGCGGAGTTTGTAGGGGGTTCTGCGCCGTCTGCTGCTCCTCCCACCTTCAGGGGGGAGGTCGGGTGGGGGGCGGTCCGGTTCCGCTTTCACAAAGCCATTACCCGCACCCCCGCCTAGCCTCCGCCTGAAAGGGGGCGAACGAACTTGCCGCCTTCATCCCCGGCTATGTCGATCCTCGTCGTGGTCGTTGTGCGGCCTCCCGGCCGGCAGCGGTGTCGCGCGGCGGCCGCGAATAAACTCACTCTGACCCCCACCCCTTCACGATGCGGCAGAATGCTAGCGTGATGGTTGTTCCCGTGATAGTATTAGTTGCGCAATTGGATCGTTGGGGAGTCAGAATCATGCTGCGCTGCGGACTGATTGCAACGATGTTATTGATCGTGGGGTGCGCTGCACCAAGCAACAACCCTGCAAATGAAGCATTCGCCACAGCCTGCACGATTTCAACTACACCTAGTCCAGTTGATGTTTTGGGAAAGGGCGAGGAAGCGACATGGCTTTGTCCTGCCCTGGGCGCGGGAAAATACCGGATAAACGCGCTGGTAGTGCCTCGCGGGATTCTACGACTCCGTCGATGCGGCAGCGGGGACCTTTACAAAGTCTGGTATCAGCTAGCTGTCGTGCATAGTGCTGGAAGTAACTCACAGACAATCATTCTTCCTCATTTTAGACCGGCAGTTGAGTTCGTGCATGTTCCAAGCGTAGGGGCTCCGAACGAACTGAACACCTTTCGCTCGATACAAATAGTGAGGGACCTTCCTGCTGGCACCCCTCATTTCTCACTCATAATCGGTTCTATCGTGGAAAACGACTGCTCCAGTTCTCCTGATCAAGCAGATGGCAGAGTACGTATTCCCGCTGATGTACAGCTTTCTATCATCCGTTATCCCTGATCGTGATTACAATCCCGCAGGCGCAAGTGGGATCGATCGACTTCCGTTGCAACAACCGCGCCAGCCTTAAGGTTGGCGATAACATGCGCGCCATCGAAGCCATCAAAGGCGCCGAAGGCAAGCGCCTGACCTATCGGCGGACTAACCAAGCCAGTTAACTGGCGTCAGGCCAAGCCACAGATGGATAAAAGGGGAGGGGTTAGCCTTTCCCGTCGCACTACTGGACTTCCGCAACCTTTTGTGGAATCGATTGCTCCTCAGCACCCTAAGGTGGAGGCTACCAATGGGCCTGTTTATGGTCTCGTATGATCTAATAAAGAACAAAGATTATAAGAAGCTGCTGACAGAAATAGGCCGCATGAACAGCCGCAAGGCGCTTGCTTCTTTGTATTTGATGAATGTGGACGGAACGGGCAAGGATCTCAAAGATCATCTCGCCCAGTACATCGACGACGACGATAAGTTAATGGTTATCGAATTTACTAAGCGCCCAAATTTCACAAAAGCTAACGATGGGACGAATAAGTGGCTGGACGAAAATCTCTAATCCCCGTTGTCCATCTGGCCTCGCCGCCGCCTTACGCCATAGGGCAGACCATTTACGCTGAAAGTCATTCTGAACAATCAGGCAATCGCGCTGAACACTGCTGTTCGCATCGCGTCACCTCCATGGATAGAAGCCCGCTATTTCGCGGGCTTCTTAGTTTTCGCTTTGGCCTTCGGCTTTTCCTTCGCATCGTGCGGCTTATGCGGCGTGTTGAGCATCCGCTTTAGAATCTGGAGCCAGCCATGAATACACCCCGGACAAAATCACCGACCCGTTACCGCGCGAAGATCGTGCCGACAAAAGATGGCCCTTCGCGTTCCGGCATCTGGAACGATCAATTCACTAATATACTGGGACAGATTATAACCTTCTGGCCCCATATCGAAGAAAAATGGTCATAGTTTTTGGTGACTTAATCGGCGTCGAAGATGAGTCGTCTGCCAGACTGATCTTCCGAAGTATCATCAATCAGAAGGCACGCATTCAGATAATGACGGCAATGTTAGAGAAGGCTCCGCAGCACGCCGACCGCACGATATTCTTTGATGAGCTGATCAAGGAATACAAGGACCTGAACGGAATTCGCAACGCCTACGCTCATGGACTTTGGTACACGCATGATGACGGCGAAACCATCTACTTAGAAGCCGAGACGGAATACCACAGCTTCCTGAACAAGACAGAAGTGACGCTCAAAGAGCTTCTCGGTGTCCTGAAGCGCTACGAGATACTTCAGGGCAAGCTGCTTGATCGGAGGCGCGCCCTAATGCTGGCGAAAGCCCTGAAAGCATCGCCTCCCAGCAAAGAACAGCAGCCATCTCCACATCGTAAAGGGGCACGTAAGGATTAATACGCGCGAATAACTCGAGCACCCACCTCATTCATCGCAGGGATAGCTTCAATCCCACAAATAGCGTCAGCCTGTCGCTTATTCGCATGGGCCGATTCCTTGTTCAGCCCGGTATACAATTCCACCTGACGAGGCGAGGGGAATGAGGGGTCTCCCTAGACCATCACCGTCGGTGTGCCGCGCTTCAGGTCGTCGAGGGGGATGACCGGGAATTCGTCGACGGTCTGGAAGGCGATGCTGCCGGAAAAGCCGGTGAGGCCGCGGGCTTCTTCGTAGATCGCTTCGATCTCGCGGCGCATGCGGTCGGTGAGGCGGGTGCGGCTGCGGATCATGAGATCAAAACGCTGCTGGCGCATCAACCCGTCGAGCTGGAAAGGCCCAAGCCGGGAAAAATCCGCCTCGACCACAAAGCGCGTGCCGGTGCCGCCGCCGGGACGGTCGGCGCCTTCGTCCTTCTTCGGGTGGCGGTAGAAGAGATTGATCTGGGTGACGCGGCCCTGATCGTCGATCACCGGCAGGAACAAGGCGCGCCAATCGACTTCCGGCCGGTCCTGGGCAAGGGCCGAGAGTTGGGCGAACTCGCCCTTGAGGCGGCGCACCATTTCCTCGCGCTCGGGCCCGGCGCCCTTGCTGGTGAAGAGCGGTCCCAGCAGCTTGCCAAGATCGCTAGCACGCAGGGCCGCCATCGCATTCATCATGCCGGCGCCGAGTTTGTTGCCGGCCTGAGGCAGCAGGCCCAGAGCCTGGCGCGCGATCTCGGGATCGACACCGCCGGGCTGGCCGGGATGCGCGGCCGTACCGCGGAAGATCGCGATCAGTTCAGCGAGGGTCGGCCAGCCTTGCGCCAGGGTGAGCAGCGCCTGCTGCGGTGTCTGCACGATGGGCGCTGCGATGGCGGCCGGTGGAGGTGCGGTTTCCAGCGTGTCGATGCTGAGCGCCAGCCGCGCCCCCAGGGGCAGGCTGGAGCGGTCCTGCAGCATGATGTCGCCGATGGGCGTGTGGATGACAGCGTGGCCCGCGGGCGTGATCGCCACGACCCGGCCGAAGATTACCTGGCCGTTTCCGTCCGGATCCTGGGCGATGGGGTCGATCTCGATCTGCTGATGGGCCTGCATCTGCACGGCAAGGACGCGCAGCTTCAACTCGGCGCCGAGAGGCAGGGGCAAGGCCGGATGCTTGGCGCTGATCGGCTGCTGCGGCGATTGCACCTCGTCGGTGGCGGCGTGCTGGCTGTGCTCGGCCGTGGCGCTGGCACTGGCGAAGAGGGCGAGAATGCGCAGCCTGGTGTCGGCACTGAGGGCGGAGTTCGCCGGAATCTGCTGCGGGCTGGTGGAGGTCGTTGCCGCCGCCTGTGCCGCGCCGGTCGCGGCGGGCGGCATGTGGGCCGTGGATTGTCCCAGCGGCGCCATGTTGGGCAGCGCCGCCGCGCCGGCGCGCGGCGTTGCCGCGGTGGCGGTGGTCGTGGGCGGCCGGTCCTTCTTTTCCGCCATGGCGGCGATGAGGGCTGCCTGGGTGGTGGCAAGATTGGGGATCGCCGATGGACCGGGCACGTTGGGCAAAACGATGCCCGGCGGCACTGGCGGCTGGCCTTGCGGCGGTGAGGTCACGGGAGCCGTGACCGTCGTGGTGGTCGCCGGTGCGGTCCCCGGCTGTGTCACTGCTGGTGGCGTCGCCGCCGGCTGTGTGGTTGCCGGTAGTGTTGTTGTTGGCGGTGTGGCCGGTTGCGTCGGGACCTGGGGCGCGGCGCTGGCGGTGGTTGGCGGCAGAGGTGTCGGCGGTGGCGATTGCGGTGCCGGTTGCGCCGGTGCGGGCGTGCCGGCCTGTGGTGGTTGGGCCTGTGGGGATTGGGCCTGAGGTGGTTGGGCCTGCGGTGGTTGGGCCTGTGGGGATTGGGCCTGAGGTGGCAGAGGTTGTGGCGGCAATGGTTGTGGTGCCGGTGCTTGCGGCGGCTGCACTTGCGGCGGCTGCGCTTGCGGTGCCTGGGCTTGCGGTGCCTGGGCTTGCGGTGCCTGTGCTTGCGATGACTGTGCTTGCGGTGCCGGTGCTTGTGATGGCTGGGCTTGTGATGGCTGTGCTTGCGGTGCCTCGGCTTGCAGCGCCTGGACTTGCAGCGCCTGAGGGGGTGGTGCGTGAACGACGACGGCGCGCAGGCTGGAGCCAGCCACCTGGATGCTCGGTGGATCGGCGCGCGGCGTCACAGCCGGCGGTGTCGCCTGCTGACCGCTCGCTCGCGCCTCGCTGCCATGGCCGCCGCCGCCCGGCGGATACGGGCCGGTGGGCATGGCCTGCGTGCCCTGGCCGGACGCCGATGTCTGCTGTGGCTGGGTCTGCGGTTGATGCTGGGCGGCATCGTTGGCGAGGATCAGCACCTGCAACCGATCGCCGGTCGGGCGCACTTCGAGCGTTACCTGGGTGCCGACCGGCAGGGTGACGTTGCTCGCGACCCGGATGGTGCCCTTGTCGGTGGCGATCGCGGTGAGGCCGTCGCTCTCGCGCCCCAGCACCACGCCCTTGATGATCGTGCCGGGGTCGAGCAGGCGGAAGCCGCGCGGCGGATCAGGAACCGTGCCCATCACCGCGCTGGTGCCGACCGGACCGGAGGGTCCGATGAAGCGGCCACCAAGCGGGTTGAGGAAGTCGCTCATGTGAGCGCGATGAGCGGGATCTGGCCGGCCAGGGCCTCAACATCCTGGGCGGCGATCGCCCCTGGATGGCGGGTGAGCAAGGGTGTCTGCGCGCGGATCGCATCCTTGACCTTGGGGTCGCGGCGGATGATGCCGAGCAGCGGCGGGTTGAGCTTGAGGAAGTTCTGGCAGGCCTTGGACAGGGTCGCATAGGTCTGCTGGCCGGCCGCCATATCCTGCGCCGAATTGACGACGATGCCGATCCTGGAGGGCGCCTGGTCCGCGGTCAGCATCTTGATGAGCGCGTAAGCATCAGTGAGCGTGGTGGGCTCGTCATTGATGACGACGATGATGGTGGCGCAAAGTGCTGCCAGCGAGCGCACCGGGCGGTCGATGCCGGCGCCAAGATCGACGATGATCCGGTCGTAACCCACCGCCACATCGCGCAGCCCCGCCGTCAGGATGGCGAGGCGGTGCGCCGGCATGTTGGCAAGGCCGCCCGACCCGGAGCGGCCGGCAATGACGTCGAAGCCGGCGGGGACCTGGGTCGCCGCTCGCGCCAGGGGCCATTGCCGTTCAAGCGCCGTGCCGAGATCGATGGCGGGCGTCAGGCCCATCTGGATGTCGACATTGGCAAGACCCAGATCGCCGTCGAACAGCATGACGCGTTCGCCGTTCCGGGCCAGTGCCTGGGCCAGCGAAATGGCGAGCCAGGTCTTGCCGACCCCGCCCTTGCCCGACGCGATGGCGATGGCGCCGCTGATCACGCCGGCGTCCGGCTTGGCCGCGGCAATTCCAGTCTGACCCGCTTCGCTCATAGCCACGTTCCACTCGCCCTGGTTTCGTTGGTCCTGATGTCATCCTCGCTGCGCGCTAGGTCGTGCACCGCCAATCTCGGCCCGGCCGTTGTCTCCAGCAGCCAGTCGGCGAGACGATCGGCGCCGGCGATCTCCAGCCCGTTGGCGATTTCCGGCGAGGTGCCGAATTCGGCAAAGGCCAGGCGACCGCTTTCAGCCGCGGCCAGGATACCACCGTAGCGCCGCGCGGCGTCAATCCGGGTCGGAATGAGGCGCTGCGCACCGGCTTCGGTGAAGAGCTGGCCGAGTTCGCCGGATTCGACCGGGCAACCGCCTGCGGCCATGACCAGCACCATCTCGGCCTTTACGGATTGGGCGAGGGCCGAGACATGAGCGAGGTCGTCGGCATCCAGCGGATTGCAGCCGACCGTATCGATGATGACGAAGGCGCCGGGCGGCGCCTGGTCGACGGCGCGCTTCAGGGTCGCCGCATCCTTGGCGCGAAAGGCCGGTATCTGCAGGGCCTTGGCATAGGTGCCCAATTGTTCGATGGCGCCGGCCTTCACCACATCGCAGGTGATGGCGATGGCGGGCCATCTGCGCAGCTTGGCCCGCGCCAGCAGCTTGGCGAGCGTCGCGGTCTTGCCGGCACCGGGCAGGCCCACCAGCATGATCGGCCTGGTCGGTTGCCGGTCGGTCAGCGCCTGCACCGGGAAGCGCGCGCGCAAGGCGGAAGCCAGCGCCTGGTGCGGACTGTCGAGCAGCACATTGGCCGCCTGGTGGGTGAGCCGCTCGGCCAGGGCAGGTGCCACGCGGTGGAAGTCAAGCGCCTGGGCGATGGCGTCGAGCGGGTCCTGGGAGGTGTTGGGTCGCGGTTGGGCAAGGATCGCATCGCGGTCGAGGGCAGCTGTGATCTTGAACGCACGGCCGATCTGTTCGGTGTTGAGGATGACCGCGTCGGGGCCAAGCTCGGCCTTCACCAACGCCATGGCATCCTTGATGCTGGGCGCGTTGAAGCTGCGCAGGCGCATGTCAGGGGTTGCCCATGACAATTGTGGGAGCGTGAAACCTGCCCATCATCAGATCTGCCCGAGCGTACGGATCTTGGCCTTGGGGTGGATTTCGTTCTGCGACATCACGGTCGTCGCCGGACGGAAGCGCTCGACGATCGAGCGCACGAAGGGCCGGATGCCGGGGCTGGTGAGCAGCACCGGGCTGTCGCCCATGATGGCGAAGCGTTCAAAGGTCTGGCGTACGGTCTGGATGAATTGCTGGAGGTCGCTGGGCGCCATGACCAGCTGGCGCTCCTCGCCATCGCCGCGGACCGCGTTGGCGAAGGCCTGTTCCCATTCCGGCGACAAGGTGACCAGCGGAATGACGCCGGAATTGTCGCTGCTGGCGTCGGAGATCTGGCGGGCGAGGCGGGCGCGGACATGTTCGACGATGGCATTCACGTTGCGCGAATAGCCGGTGGCCTCGGCGATGCCTTCGAGAATGTTGGAGAGGTCGCGGATCGAGACGCGTTCGGTGAGCAGCGCCTGCAGCACGCGCTGGACGCCGCCCACGGAGATCTGGCCCGGGATGAGGTCGGCCACCAGCTTCTGGTGTTCCTTGGGCAACTCGTCGAGCAGCTTCTGTGTTTCCGAATGAGACAACAATTCCTGCATGTTGTCCTTCACCAGCTCGGTCAGATGGGTGGTGATGACGGTCGCCGGATCGACCACGGTATAGCCGCGGAAGAGTGCTTCCTCGCGGGCGCTGGGGTCGACCCACATGGCGGGCAGGCCGAAGGTGGGTTCGGTCGTGTCTTCGCCGGTCATGTTGATCTTGTCGCCGCGCGGGTCCATGACCAGGATCATGTTGGGGCGGAGATCGCCGCGGCCGGCTTCGATTTCCTTGATGCGGATGACATAGGAATTGGCGTTGATCTGCAGATTGTCCTGGATGCGGACGGCCGGCAGGATGAAGCCCATTTCACCGGCCAATTGGCGGCGCAATGCCTTCACCTGATCGGTCAGGCGGTGGCCGCGTTCGGTATTGATGAGGCCGAGGAGGCCGTAGCCGAGTTCGAGGCGGATGGCGTCGAGCGTGAGGGCGGTCGAGATCGGCTCTTCGGCGACCGGGACATGGGATTGTTCGACGACGTGGGCCTGCGCCGCCTCGACCACGACCTTGCGCTGATGGCGCATGACGAGGAAGGCCATGGTGCCGGTGATGCAGGCCAGCGCCATGAAGGGGACGGCCGGAATGCCCGGCATCATGGAAAGGAGGGTCATGAGAAAGGCGGCAAGACCCAGCGCTGCCGGATAGCCGGAGAGCTGCTTGAACACCGCCTTGTCGGTCGAGCCTGCGACGCCGGCCTTGGTCACCAGCATACCGGCACCGGTCGAGACGATGAGGGCCGGGATCTGCGAGACGAGGCCGTCGCCGACGCTGAGCAGCGTATAGGTCGAGGCCGCCTCGCTCATCGACATGCCGGCCTGCGCCACGCCGATGATGATGCCGCCGATGACGTTGATAAAGACGATGATGAGGCCGGCGATGGCGTCGCCGCGCACGAACTTCGCAGCACCGTCCATCGAGCCGAAGAAGTTGCTCTCATCCTCCAGGGTCTTGCGGCGCTGCTTTGCTTCCTTTTCATCGATGAGGCCGGCCGAGAGATCGGCATCGACCGCCATCTGCTTGCCGGGCATGGCGTCGAGGCTGAAACGCGCCGAGACCTCGGCGATGCGGCCCGAGCCCTTGGTGATGACGACGAAGTTGACCAGCACGAGGATGGCAAAGACGATGATGCCGATAACGTAATTGCCACCCATGATGAAACCGCCGAACGCCTGGATGACGTGGCCGGCGGCATCGGTGCCTTCATGGCCATGGGTGAGGATGAGGCGGGTCGAGGCGAGGTTCAAGGCGAGACGCAGCATCGTGACCAGCAGCAGGACCGTCGGGAAGCTGGAGAAGTCGAGCGGCTTTTCGATGAACAGCACCACCATCAGGATGAGGATGGAGACGGTGATGGAGAAGGCGAGCGAAACGTCCAGCAGCCAGGCCGGCATCGGGAAGATCAGCACGGACAGCACAGCAACCAGGCCCAGAGCCAGCGCGATCTCGCCGCGCTTCATGAATTTGACGGCCTGATTGAAGGCGCCCATGCCGCCGCCGGTGTTTGCGCCCGTTGCCGTATCGGTCATCGACCGTTATCCCCTTTGTCTCGACATGTTCAACCTAGAGCGGGCAATCAGGCGGAAGCCTCAAGCGTTGGCGGCTTCGCTTTCGCCATGGGCAGGCGGAACGGCAAAGCCTTCGTCATTGTATTGCTTGAGCTTGTTGCGGAGCGTCCGGATGGAAATGCCGAGGATGTTGGCGGCATGGGTCCGGTTGCCGAGGCAATGGCTGAGCGTGTCGATGATGAGATCGCGTTCGACCGCGGCTACCGTGCGGCCGACCAGGGCCGTGGTGCCGGCAGCGGCGACCGCGGCGGCCTTGGCCACGGCACTGTCGGTGGGCGAGGTTACCGCGATCATGCCGGCGCCGACTACGGGCAGGCCGCGGCCGCCGGTCAGCATGATGGAATCCTGCTCGATGATCGGGCCATGAGTGAGCAGCACGGCGCGGTGCATGGTGTTTTCCAGCTCGCGCACATTGCCGCGCCATTCATGGGCCTTCAGCAGGTCGATGACCTCGGGGGCGATGGAATCGATGTGGACGCCGTTGGCGGCGGCGTACTTATGGGCGAAATGCTCGGCCAGCAGCGCGATGTCGCCGGGCCGTTCGCGCAAGGGCGGCAGTTCCAGCGACATGACGTTGAGGCGGAAATAGAGGTCCTCGCGGAAGGTGCCCTTGCGGACTTCCTCCTGCATGTCGCGGTTGGAGGTGGCGATGAGGCGGATGTCGACCTTGACCGGCTGCGACCCGCCGACCCGGTCGATGACGCGCTCCTGTACGGCGCGCAGCAGCTTTGCCTGCAGGCGCGGGTGCATTTCGCTGATTTCGTCGAGTAGCAATGTGCCGCCGGTAGCTTCCTCGAACTTGCCGATCCGGCGCGCAATGGCGCCGGTGAAGGCGCCCTTCTCATGGCCGAACAGTTCGGATTCCAGCAGGTTCTCGGGGATGGCGGCGCAGTTGACCGAGACGAAGGGCTTGTTCGCGCGCTTCGAATGGGTGTGGATGTAGCGCGCCATCACTTCCTTGCCGGTGCCGCTCTCGCCAGTGACGAGGATGCTGGCATCGGAGGGTGCCACCTGGTCGGCGAGCTTCAGGGTCGCCTTCATGATGGGGTCGCTGAAGATAAATGCGGAACTTTCCTCGGTGACGGCGGCCAGCACTGCGGCGATGAGTTCGGCATCGGGCGGGAGGGGGATGTATTCCTTGGCGCCGGCCTTGATGGCACGGACGGCGATTTCGGCCGAGGTGCCGATGCCGCAGGCCACCACCGGGATGCTGATGCGCTCGCGCTTCAGGCTGTCGATCATGTGCGTGATGTCGAGGCTGACATCGAACATGATGAGCTCGGCGCCCTGGCCGTTGCGCAAGGCGGTCATGGCCTGGTCGACACCGTCGACATGGGCCACCTTGGCGCCCCGGCTGATGGCGATCTTGCCAGCCAGGGTGATATGGCCATCAAGGGATCCGACGATGAGAAGTCGCATCGGTTAGTCTCCGTTCAATCGAAATATTTGACGCGTTGGCTGGCTGGCAGGATGGTGTTGAGCACCAGTTCCAGACGCCGCGGATTTTCCTGGCGCCCGATCGAGAGGGCGCCGAGGAGGAAGATCTGATTGATCAGCAGCTCGATCGCGGAATTGCGTTCCAGCTTGCTGGCGATCGGCAGGAAGAAGACGTTGGCGAGGACCGCACCGTAGAAGGTGGTGAGCAACGCTACCGACATGGCCGGGCCGATGCCTTCGGGCTGGTCAAGGGAGCCCAGCATCTGCACGAGGCCGATGAGCGTGCCGATGAGGCCCATGGCGGGGGATACTTCGGCGGCACGGCGCAGGATGCCGGTCGAGCGCTGATGGCGCTGGGCCATGGCATGGGTTTCGAAGGTGAGGTTGCGCTCAATCTCCTCGATTGGCATGCCGTCGACCAGCATGGTCATGCCGCGCAGCAGGAAGGGCTCGTTCTTCAGGCTGAAGAGTTCATTCTGCATCGCCAGGAGACCGCGCCGACGCGCCCGTTCCGCGAGCTGCAGGACCTTGGCCGCGGCCTCGTTGGGGGTGTGGCCATGGCTGAACATGGTACGCAGCATGAGCGGCTGCGCCTGCATGACCTCGGTGAAGGAATAGGAAACCATGGTGATGGCGAAGGTGCCGACGAGGACAATCAGGATCGAAGGCACGTCGATGAAGGCGTACCAGTTGCCGCCCATGAAGATGGCGATGCCGATCAGCGCCAAGGCGCCAAGCAGGCCCAGCACGGTCGCCATGTCGATGCCCTGGCGCGCCGGTTCCAGCCGCAAGGGCAGGTCGCTCTTGGCGGTGAAGCTCTGGATCGGGTCGTTGGCTGTGTCGGACATGGTTTCGTTTCCTGGCGCTTGGCTTCCTGGCGTGTATCAGCCGCGATCGGATTTGATGATTTCCGTCATGGTGACGCCGAGGCGGTCGTCGACCACCACGACCTCGCCGCGAGCAACCAGGCGGTTGTTGACATAGATGTCGACCGCCTCGCCCACCTTGCGGTCGAGTTCCACGACCGCGCCGCGGCCAAGCTTCAGCAGCTGGCTCACCTGCATGGTGGCGCGTCCCAGCACCGCCGAGACTTGGACCGGCACGTCGTAGACGGCGTCCAGTTCCTTGGCATTGGTCGGCACGCGGGCGCCCTCGGTCGAGACATCTGTCCCGCCGGCGGCCTGCTCCTCGAATTCCTGCAGCTGCAGGTTCTCTTCGTCACCCATGGTCCGCTCCTTGTTCAGTCGGCCCGCGTGGTCGCGGCCGTGTCGTCGTCGCCCGCGATGGAGTCTGTCTCCGCCGCGCTGGTCGTTATGTCAGGCTGGGGCACGGGAACGATGCCCTGCAAGGTGAGGCAGCGGTCGAGTGCTGCGGAAACCTGCTGCCAGATGGTGGTGTCATGCCGTTCGAGGCCGCCATCGGCCCATTCGATGCGGCAGGAAGCGCCGCTTAGCGTGGGGTCGGACAGCAGGGTGACGCGGCCCTCGAAATGCTGCGCGTTCGCCATCTCGGTGATTTTGGCCTGAAGCGCCTGCAGAAGGTCGGCCGGCACGCGGACATTGAGGCGCGGTTCGCGGCGGAGATCGACGAGGCATTGCTCAATCACGGCTTCAACTTCGGCCAAGCCACCGCGGCGGGTGAATTCCGGCAGCATCTTCGCGGTCATTGCCAAAGCGAGGCCGGCTGCTTCGCCGAGGATCGTCGCGCGGTCGGTGGTGAGTTTCGCCGTGAGGGCCGCCACGTCGCCGGTGATGCTGCCAAGAGCGGAAGCGATCTGCGCCTCGATCTGCGCCTGCGCCTCGGTCCGGCCTTTGCTGATACCCTCCTTGAGGCCGCTGGCCCTGGCCTCGGCCACGGCTGCCGCCAGTTCCGCCTCGCTGAATGTGGGGGCGGGGGGTGGTGGTGGCGGGGGAGGCGGTTCCACCACCGGTGCCGCCTCGGCCTTCACCTTGCGCGCAGGACCGCGCGGCGATGCTTCGGGAGCATCGTCGAAATCGGTCTCGAACATGAATTTGCGCACGGTTTTCAAGCCTGTCTTCCCTGGATCAAGATCAATAGATCAGCTCGTCATCGCCCTTGCTGTCGGCCAGGATCAGTTCGCCCTTGGCCGCCAGTTCCTTGGCGAGGTTGACCATCGACATCTGCGCTTCCTCGACATCCTTGAGGCGCACCGGGCCCATCGCGGCCATGTCTTCCTTCAGCATCTTCGAGGCGCGTTCCGACATGTTGGAGAGGAACAGATCGCGCAGGCCCTCGGAGGCACCCTTCAAGGCAATCGGCAGCTTGGTCTTGTCGACGCCGCGCATCAGGGTCTGCACGCCGCCCGGATCGAGCTTGGAGAGATCCTCGAAGGTGAACATCAAGGACTTCACCTTCTCGGCCGAATCACGGTTGCGTTCCTCGAGGGCGGTTACAAAGCGCTGCTCGGTGTTGCGGTCGAGATTGTTGAAGATCTCGGCGATCAGTTCGTGGGCATCGCGCTTCGACGAGCGGGCGAGGTTGGAGAGGAACTCGTTGCGGAGCGTGCGCTCGACATCGTCGATGACGTCCTTCTGGATGGATTCCATGCGCAGCATGCGCATGATGACTTCCATGGCGAAGGCTTCCGGCAGCAGGGCCACGACGCGCGAGGCATGGTCCGGCTTGATTTTGGAGAGGACCACGGCAACGGTCTGCGGATATTCGTTCTTCAGGTAGTTCGCCAGCACGCTTTCATTCACGTTGCTGAGCTTGTCCCACATCGTGCGGCCGGCCGGACCACGGATTTCTTCCATGATCTGATCGACCTTCGACTTGTCGAGCACCTTGGCGAGCAGGCGTTCGGTCGATTCGAAGGTGCCGGTCAGCGAGCCGGTCGAGGAGATGCTGTCGGCAAATTCGACGAACAGGCGCTCGACCACGGTGGCGCTCACCGTGCCGAGATTGGCCATGGTCTGCGAGATTTCGCGGATCTCGTCGTCATGCATCATGGCGACAAGCTTGGACGCGCTTTCCTCACCCACCGACATCAGGAGGAGGGCAGCTTTCTGGACGCCGGTCAGCGACCTGTAATCATCTTTGCTGCGCATGTCAGGCTTCCTGATACATCCACTGACGCATGATATTCACTGCCTGTTCGGGATGCTGGTCAACCAGATCGGCGATCCGCTTCAAGGACGAGGCGCGGACCCGGCCTTCGACCTGGTTGATGTCGATCATCTGCTCGATCTCGTTGGCAATATTGGTGATTTCACCCATGGAGGTGGGCTGGCCGCTGGTCAGCGCCGCCATGTCGACCGGTCCGGAGCCGGGCAGGGCAAGGGCCGCCGCCGCACCCGGGGGCAGGGCCGCGCCACCCGGACCGGCGATGGCGAACTGTTCGGGGGCCGCCCCCGGGATCGCCAGCAGGCGGTTGAGGAGCGGGCGCACGACCAGGAGGAGGACCAGCACCGCCACCAGCGAGAGCACCACCAGTTCGGCGATGCGCATAAGGTCGGTCTTCTCGAGACCGAGGATACTGATGCCTTCCTCGACGATCTCAGGTTCGGCGAACTGCATGTTGATCACCTCGACCGTGTCGCCGCGATCGGCATTGAATCCGACGGCGGACTTCACCAAGGTCGAGATCTGGTCGAGTTCCTGCTGCGGGCGGGCGGCATAGGTGCGGACGCCGTTGGCATCGGTGGTGTAGGTGCCGTCGACCAGGACGGCGACGGACAATTTCTTCACGTCGCCGCTGTGCTTGATTTCGGTCTGCACCTTCTTGGAGATCTCGTAATTGACGGTCTCCTCGGTGCGCTGGACAGTGCTGTTGCTGGTGTCGCCGCCACTGCCACCGGCCGCAGCGGGCGGATTGGGCACATTGTTGGCGACCGAGACGTCGTTGTTGGCGGAGCGTTCCTGGTTCTGCTCGTTCTCGTCCACGGTCTGGGTCGAGCGCACCACCTGGCCTTCGGGGTCAAAGCTCTCGGTGTTGGTGGTGACCTGGTTGAAGTCGAGTTCGGTGGTGACTTCGGCGCGCACCTTGCCGGCCCCCAGGGTCTGCGACAGCAGATCTTCGATCGCCTGGGTCATGCGCAGTTCGAAACCGCGGCGCATTTCGTCGGCGTTGGCGGAACTCAATTCGTCTTCGGAGCCGCCCTTGGCGAGGAGATGGCCCTTGTCGTCGATGACCGAGACATTGGCGGTCTTCATGCCGGGAACGGAGGAGGCGACGAGGTGCTGGATGGCCGCCACCTGTTCCTTCTCAAGGGCACCCTGCAGGGTCACCACCACCGAGGCGGTCGGTTCCGCCTTGTCGCGGGAGAACAGCTCGCGCTTGGGCATCACCAGATGGACGCGGGCGCCCTTGACCTGGCGGAGCGCGCGGATGGTCCGGGCGAGTTCACCCTCCATGGCGCGCAACTGATTGATCTGCTGTACAAAATTTGTGGTGCCGAGGGCGTCGGCGCGATCGAAGATCTCGTAGCCGATGGAGCCGCCATTCGGCAGGCCTTCGCCGGCCATGGCGAGGCGGACGCGGCCGACCTGGTCGTCGGGGACATAGATCTGGGCGCCGTCGCCCTTGATCTCGAAGGGGACCTGGGTCTCCTCGAGCTTGGCGGCGATGGCCGCGGAATCCGTGCCGTCGAGGCCGCCATAAAGGAGGGCCATGCCCGGCGTCGTGAGGCGTGACCCGATAAAGCCGAAAAACGCGACCAGCGCCAAAGCCACAGCGGCGAGGCTAGCAAGGCGCACAGGGCCAAGGTTGCGCAGCGTCTGCATCAATGGATTCACGTTAGCCACTCGCTCCTAATAGGCAGCTTTTGCCGACTCGGGCCGCACAATTCGACTAAAATTTTATATACTAAAATTTTCGACGAATTGCTTGGTTTGGGGCCGGATTTGCCGCGGAAACGAGGTTCAATTTAGGACGGAGGGCTTAAGGAGAAGTTAATGTCGGTAAGAATTGCCTAGTTGGCGTGAAAATTCTGCCTAGCTAGAACATTGATATGGTTAATCAAAATTAGGTAATCCACAGGCGTTAAGGAATATTACCTCTAGCTCTCACGAGTGTGGGGATTCATCCTCAGGTTCGACCCTATCGATAGTACGATAATCCTGAATCCGGGTCGTGCGCAGCCCGCGGAGCCCGTGCCGGTCGATCGCGCGCTGCCAGGAGAGGAACTCTTCGACAGAAAGGGAGTACCTCTTGCAGGCCTCCTCGATGCTGATCAGGCCCGCGCGGACGCCGGCTACCACCTCGGCCTTTCGCCGGATCACCCAGCGACGGGTCCCCGGCGGCGGCAATTCCTCGATGCTTTTGGGTGACGCATCGATGATGCTGTTCTGCGATGGTCTCAATTCTGCCATGGCCATGCTGGGCATCCCAATCAGGATCTCCCGTGAATCCGCTCTCGGTTGCGACCATTCATACGCCACGGCCATTTAAAAAGTCCTAAACACGCAGCGACCGATTTGGCCGCATTGCGGCAAAAGCTCTTAAAAACCTCTTGGAAAAACAAGCGTTTGTGCGGGTTAGGCGTCGCTCGACGACTTGGTGATGCGCTCAATCTTATCGAGCGGTACACGAATGCTGCCGATATTGAGGAAAACGCCGCCGTCGATGATCTCGGCCGAATCCACCATGCCGTAGCTGGTGATGGGCGCGGTATAGCTCTTGCCCTGCGCGTCCTCATAACTGACGGCGACGCGGTATTCGCCATCGGGCAACTGGTTGCCGAAGACGTCGGTTCCGTCCCAAACAGCTTTGTGGGGGCCGACGGCGCGATCGGCTTCCGTCACCATGACGATCTGGTTGTTCTTGTCATAGATCTGCAGCGTTGCCTTGGTGGCGGCCTTGTCGAGGGTGTAGTCGAACCTGACTTCGCCATCGACCAGCATGATCTTGTCGGTATCGACCGCGACATCTGTGCCGATGAAACTCACCGCCGCATAGGCATTGGTCGAGGATTGCAGGTTGATCAGCTTTTCGAGGTTCTTGTTTGACTGGATCTGCTGTTCGACCGAGGAGAAAGCGACCAACTGCTGGGTGAACTCGGCGGTATCCATCGGCGAGAGCGGATCCTGGTTCTGCAGCTGCTTGGTCAGCAGGGTGAGGAAATTGTCGTAGCTGTCGGAGAGATTGCCAAGCGCATCCTTGCCGGTCGAGGCGGCGTTGGCCTGATTGGCAGCCGTCTTCTCGGCGAGCGTCTGGCTGATGCTGGGAACTTCCATGGCGATACTCTCCAATTCCTGAATCTAGACCTGCACGTCCACCCAGCCATCGCCCGTGGCGATCACCGCAGCGGCCGTTTCGGTCGGTTGACCGTCGACCCCGTCTTCGGTCGCGCGACCATTGCCGCCCGAACCGGAGCCGTTGCCGGAGCCGAAATCACGGGCAAAAGTTTTCCGGGTCGCCCCCCTGAAGTGAGAAGGAAAGGTCACCCGGACCGGATTTCAATCCAGCCTCTTGCAAGGCCCGTTCCAACGCCTTCATGTCGCGCTGAAGAAGGTCGAGCGTCGCCGGGCGTTCGACCATGATCTGGGCCTGGACGTTATTTTCCTCGTCTATATTGAGCTTCAGATTGATGCGCCCGAGTTCGGTCGGCGAAAGCTGCAGGGTGATACTGCCCCCGCCATCGCGGAGCGAGCGCTGGATGCTGAGCGCCACCTGGTCGTGGACCGGCAAATTCTGCAGGTGCTGGCGGAGATTGGCGACGAAATCGCCGCGCCTGGCCGCCGCGCCCTGGGCCAGGTGGAGGTTCCAGCCGGGCAGGCCCGTGACGTTGCCAAGGCCGGTGTCAAAGCCGATCGGTGCCAATCCGGCGGGGGCCGTCGAGCTTGCCGCGGTCGAGCTGCCGCCCGGGATGGCAGTAGCCTGGGTTTGCGCGGCGGTCGCCTGATTGGCCTGGGACTGCTGCTGGGTGGTGTGATCGGTGGCCCCCTGGCCGTTGGCTGCGGCCCTGCGGGCGTTGCCGGCGTTGCGGCGAAAAGAACTGCCCCCGTCTTCGAGCTGGCGCTGGTTCTCGCTTTCTACCGCTGCCGCCTGGCCCTGTGCCGCCGCCTCAAGGTCGCTGGCATCGGACAAGGACGTGGTTTCCAGGAAGGTGATCGGTCCCTTCTTTTCCGTCGGTGCCGCCGTTTGCGCGGCGACCGCCGTGCCGTCCTCTGACAGCGGCGGCGTATCGCCTTCCTCGGCAAGCGCGATGTCAGCGCCATCGGCAATGGCGGCGGCTGCCGCGGCGATCGCGGCCTGATCCGGCTCGGCAGTGGGTTCGGTTGTCTCGATCGCAGCACCGGGAACGGCCGGAACCGAACCGGGCGCATCGAGATCCGTCGTTGCGCCGGGCTCAACGGCCGCGATGGCGGCTGGCAAGGCGACGATGGTCGGCTGAGAGTTCAGGTCTTCGCCCGTCTCGCCGTCCGCCAAGCTATCGCCCTGGCCCGCACCAGAGCCCAGGCCGAGTTCCTGGCCATCGTCGGACATTTCGGTTTCGCCGGAGCCGTCGATGCCGCCGGCCGCATCGAGCGCGCCGTCATCAACGGCATCGCAGGTGCCCTGATCGCCATGAGCCTGCTTCAACGCGTGTTCGATCTTCCTTTCCAGGCGCGGATGATTGACCACATTCTCGCCCTGGGCCGAGGACGGACGGGCGAGCGCATCGCCGTCACCGCGGCGGCCGCGCGTCGCCTGGTCGCAATCCGCGCGTCGGTCGGGCAAGGTATCTGCGTCGCGGCGCTTGCCACCATCGGCGTCGCTGGCGCGGTCATGCTCGAACAGCGGGCGCTGGGCGAGTGGCGGAAGGTCCAGCGTGGGCGCGGGTTTTACCAGGCCCTGATCGAGGACAGCGCCGCCGGCACGCTTGCTCATCACGCCGAACAGCATGTCGGCAAAACCGCCGCTGCCATCGCTGCCCTTTGCATTGCTGCCCTTGCCGGCGAGGCCGAAGAACAGGTCGATGCGATTTGTTTCCATTCAACGGTCCTCAGGCCAGGAAATTCACGAGAGAAATCTGATTGGTGGTGCCCATCACGGCAAAGATCGCCTGCAACTGGGTTTGCGCGACGTCGATCTTGGCCGCGACCTCGTTGCGATCGACTTCCTCGATCTTGGCGGAGCCGTCGGTATAGAGATTGATCGAGGTCTGGTGCGACAGGGTGGTCGCTGTAATGACCGCATCATTGACCGTGTTGTCGGCATGCAGCGCGCGGATGCTGGTCAGGGCATCGTTGGTGAGGCCGCGAGCGATCTCGATCTTTTCCTGATAGTTGTCGAGATCGTTTACCGCCGACTGGGCGTAGCGCAAGGCGAGTTGCAGCTTCTGGAATCCGATTTCATTGGCCGAAAAGGTGCTGCGCAGGGTCAGCTGGTCGGCGATGGTGACCTTGCCGCGCTCCCAGGCATTGGCGGAATCGAGCGGTTCCTGATGTTCGTTGTAGATCGGTGCGACCGGATTGCCCACCACGGTCGGTTGGATGACCTTGAACGACGTGTCGAGCACCGTGCCGGGCGCAGTGGAGGTCAAGGTGAAGGTGCCGGTGCCGGTGGCACCCGCGGTTGCGGAGACCGGCATTGCAGGGACCGCGGCATTGACCAGGGCCACGAGGTTGATGGCAATGGCGTCCATATCGCGTTCGTTGCCGGTGGTTGTGTAACGAATGGTGCGGCCATTGACCGTCAGTTCATAGGCATCGCCCTTGCGGCCGAGCGGCCCCGACAGGGCCACGGTATCGATCTGCGGCAGGGGTCCTGCCGGGATGTTGGCAATGACCGTCGCCGTGGTTGGCGCGGCACTGACGGTACCCACATCCGTGGTGAGGACCGCGGTGTAGGTGAAGGGCGTGCCGGGCGTGTCGGATTCAAGCGCCAGCTTGCCGCCTTTGACGCCGGCGGTAACGCCGATGTTGGCGGCGTTGATCACGCCGGCGAACTTCTGGGCGATCGACTGGTCGTCGTCAAGATTGGTGGTGGTGACGGTGAACGGCCCGCCCACCGGCGATGTGAAGTTGACGGTATAAACGTCGCCATTGTCGCCGAAGGGACCGGGGAAGGTCACTTCGTCCTCCTGCGCGACGGGCACCACAGTGCGCTGCGTGGTCGTGACCGACCCGCTATCCTGCACCGCGCCGTGGGATTCGAAGGCCGTGGTCGAACTAAGCTGAATCCGGCCGTAGCCAGGCGCCGTCACCGTGACGGTGAAGGGTGGCTGGTAGGCGTTGATCTTCTCGATCAGCTTGACCGCGATCTCGTCCAGGCTCTTTTCGTCGCCCGTCGTTGTGTAGTCGATGGTGACCGGCAGCGCATTGTTCGGCGGGTCCATGATGGTGACGCTGAACGTCTCGTTGATCGTCCCGACCGGACCCGACAGCTGAATGAGATCGACCTGGCTGAGGCCGATCGGAACATTCGGCTTCACGGTCGCGACCTTGGACGGGGTGGGATCGGTGCCCGTGATGACGGTGCTGAAGGCGGTGCCCGGCGTCACGGCGGTGATGGTGAGGCCGTTGGCGTCGACATCGCTGACCGAGACGACGCCGGTCAGCGGCACCGAGGCGTTGATCGCCGTGCGCAGCTGGTCGGCCAGCTGCTGCGCCGTGAGTGGTCCGTTGAAGGTGAAGGTCTGGGCGTTGATCGTGAAAGTCTCCGACTGCAGCGAGCCAAGGTAATCGGTCGTGATGCGGACCTGCTGCACCGCGGTGCCGGCGGCCAGCTGCTGCGCTGTCGAGGAAGTCGCCGCATTGGCGCTGCCGGAGGGGTCCGGCAGGCGGCTCAGATCGACCACGGGCAATCTGTCATTGGCGGTGAGGCCGCCGAACAGGAAGCGGTCATTGATCTGCTCGTTGAGCAAGGAGCGCATCTGCTGGAGCGCGCTGTCGATCTGACCGACGATGGGCGAAACCTTGCCCTGCTTGGTCTGCACGGTGCTGACCGTATTGTCGCCGCCGCCGGTGACGTTGGTGACGCTGGCGCCCACATTGTAGGTGGCACCCACCTCGGTCGCGGTGATGACGATGTCTTCGCCCACCACCTTGGCCATGACGCGGGCGCCGGGCTCGGCATTGATCTGATCCACCAGATTGCCGGTAATGTCGTCGACACTGCCTTCCAGGCCGCTGGTGATATAGGAGTAGAGCTTGCCGTCCACGGTCACCTTATAGATGTCGCCGACATCGCCGACATTGCCATCGAAGGTGATCTTGTTCTGCTGCGCCGTGGGCGGGTCGCTGAGCGGGCTGAGGAAGGCGCTGTACATGTTGCCAGCCAGCTTCTCCATGCTGTTGAAGACCTTGTCATAGGCCTTGATGTCCGGTGTCACGGCCTTGATGGTATCGAGATACCCTTCGCGCCGCTGGATCTCGGCGCGCAGGTCGAGAAGACGCGAACCTTGGACGCCATAGGCCACCAGGCTCACCGACTTCTTGCCGGTGTTGAGCTGCTGCGTCAGTTCCGCCAGCGACGTCTGCAGGTTCTTGAAACCAGCGACGTTGCCGAGATAGGTGGCGTAGGAACTGTAGGCATTGATGCTCATGACGCTATCCTTGCTGTCTCATGCGGCTATCTCAGTGCCGCTTGCAGCGTGTCGAACAACTGCTGAATGACCGTCAGCAGGCGGGCCGAGGCGGCATAGGCGTTCTGCAGGACCTGAAGGTTCGCGATTTCCTCGTCGAGGTTGACGCCGACATCGGCCTGGTATCGCTGTTCGGTCTGCTTCAGGCTTTCGGTATTGAACTTGGCCTGGTCGGAGATTGACTTGGCATTTGCAATTGCCGTGCCGGCAATGCCGACCATCATGCCCTTGTAGGAGACGCCGCTGACGGTGAGGCCGGCCGAGACGAAGGTCCGGTCGGTGCTGTTGAGCGCGTTGACCACGTCGGAGGCGGAATTCTTCTTCAACTGCGCGGTGCCGTCGAGCAGGGCCTGGTTGACCTTGAAGGTGAAGCGGTCGGTTCCGGTGAAGAAGCCGCTCTTCAATTCGGGCAGTTCACCATTGACCAGAGTGGTGACGGAGAACGGCGTGTCGACGGCGCTGCCGACCAGTTGCAGGGCGCCGGCGCCGGCCAGTGCCGTCACGCCCAGGGTGGTGTCGCTGTTGATGAGCGTTGTAAGCTTGCTGGCGATGGCGTCCAGGGTGACGTCGGTGTCGAGCGCCGTGTAGCTGAAGACATGGCCGTTGATCTCGACTTCGAACACGTCTCCGGCGCGCAGGTCGCCGGTCAGCGAGATGGTCGAATACTGGGCAGAGCTTGGCTGCGCCTTCACCGTCGTCTGAAACGAGGCCTCGATGCGCAGCGACTGGCCGGCGGCGTCGTAGGCGCTGCTGAAGGTCGACCCGACAGTCGAGGTCAGCGCGCCGACCACGGCGTCCAGTTGCGAACGCAGCTTGCGAAGCACCTCGGTTGCCGGATCGGTGCTGACCGGCACCGCCTTGTTGCTGTTGTCGAGGCGGAAATCGAGCAGCGCGCGGATCTTGCCGTCGCGCAGCAGCGCGTCGACGGGCGTCGTCGGGTCCTCGGTGCGGAAGACGTTGGTGCCGTCATAGGTGAAAGTCGAGGGCGGTCCGTCGACCAGACCGAGGCCGGCCGGGGTGAACAGGGCGACCGCGCCGTTCTCGCGCTCGACCGTGCGCACGTCGACATATTTGGCGACTTCACGCACCAGCGCGTCGCGCTGGTCAAGCAGTTCGGTGCGTTCGGCGCCGTTCTCGCTGGCCGAGCGCAGGCGGACATTGATCTCGAAGACCTGCTCCAGCAGGCTGTTGAGCTGGCCGACCGATTGCGCGGTATCGTCCTTGGCTTCGGCATCGATGGCGTCGAGGCCGGCCGCGACGCGCGCGATCTCGTTGCTGAGCTGCTCGCCATAGCGGATGACGGCGCTCTGGGCCGATTCGGATTCCGGCGTCGCCTGCAAGGTCTGCCAGGCGGCGTTGAACTGGCCGAGCAGGTTGGGAAGTGCCGCCTGGTCGGTGCTGGTGCCGAGCAATTGCTGGACGCGGGACATGTATTCGTCCTGCGCGCCGGTCGTGCTGGTGCGGGCGATCAGGCTTTCCATCTGCTTGCGCAGGCTTTCGTTCACCGCGGTCGAGTAGGAGCCGATGGTGACGCTGCCGATCTGGGTTTCGCCCAGCACCATGGATTCGCGGTTGAGGGTCTTCCTGGTGTAGTTGGGGTCGTTGACATGGGCGATGTTGGCCGACATCACCTGGATGCTGGCCTGATTGACCCGGAGGCTGGCGACGGCGGCGTTGAGGGCGCCTGTCAGTGACATGACTGCCTATCCCGATCTGCTGTTCAATTACCGTTTGATGTTGATGATGTCCTGCAGCATTTCGTCGGCCGTCGTGATGACGCGGGTGTTGGCCGAGTAGGAGCGCTGCGTCACGATCATCTTCGAGAATTCCTCGGCGATATCGACGTTGGAGCCTTCCACGGCGGAACCGCGCAAGGTGCCGGCGCCGTTTTCGCCAGCGCCGGACAAGCGCGCCGAGCCGCTGTCGAACGTCTCGGTGAAGGCCTGAGCGCCTTCGCGCTTCAGGCTGTTGCCGTCATAGAACTGTGCGATCGGAATCTTGAAGAAGACGCGGCTGCGGCCATTGTCGTAGTTGAGTTCGACGTCGCCGTTATCGCGGATGTTGAGATCCTTGAAGATGCCCTGCGGCACACCGTCCTGGGTGAAGCGGCGCACATCGATGGTCTGGCCGGCGAACTGGGTGACGCCGTTGGTCGTCTGGAAGCGGCCCAGATTGAGCTCGATGACCTGCGGGCCGACGCCGTAATCGACCTGGAAGGAGATGATGGCGTCGTCATTGGCGCTTTGCGCGGTCGGCGTCACGGCGTTGCCGTTGAGGTTGTAAGCATTGCTGATAGCGACCAGCTTGCCGGCGGTGGCAGAGGAGGTGCCGAACTGCACGTCGATGAAGGAGTCGGTCGATCCGTTGGAGGCGCTGACGGTCGAGGAGAAGGGCGTGCCAGCGGCGATCGCGGTGAGGGCGACAGTGCTGCCCAGCGCCACCGCCGTGACGCCCAGGGAGGAGTTGGCGTTGATCTGGGCAGCGATGCCGATGGCGACATCGTTGAGGCTTGTCTCGGTGCCGTTGGCGACATAGGAGATGGTCTGCGAGCCGATATTGACCGTCCAGGCATCGCCGATTTCACCCGGTCCGACCGTGCCGGACAGCGTCACGGTGTCGACCTGGGCGATGGGGAGACCATTGGCAGTGGTGTTGGTCGCAGAGGCGCCGGCCGCCGTGGCGAGGGTCACGGCGCCGGTGGTGAGCACACCGCCGATGGCGTTGGTGAAGGTGCCTTGCGCTGCATCGGCATTGATGACGACGGTGTTGGTGGCGCCGGGTGTCGCGGTAACCTGGGCATTGACCGTGACGTTGGCATTGATAAGGGCGATGAGGCCATCGCGCGCTGTCTGCGCGCTTTCGACGGCGGCGGTCGCGGTATAGGTGATGAGCGTGCCGTTGATCGTGGTGCTGATGGTATCGCCGATGACGAGGCCGGTCACCGGGATGGTGATCGTGTCGGTCTGGCCGGAACCGCTGCCGCCCAGGGTGAGCGAAAAGGGCGTGCCGCCGACATCGGCCGAGACATCGAAGGTGGTGGCGGTGAGGTTGCCGGCGGTCACCTGGGCGGAGAGGCCAGCATTGCCGTTGATCGCCGCAACCAGGGCCGCGCCCGCCTGGGATTGGGTATAGCCGCCGACCGGCGCGGTCACGGTGATCGAGTTCGAGCCGATCGTGAAGGTGAGGGACTGGCCGAAGCCCAGACCGTCGGATGGCAGGGTGATGGTGTCGACCTGGGCCACCGCCGGCACGTTGGCGGTCGAGTTGGCGACGGCCATCGCCTGATCGTTGACGCCGACCAGGGTGCCCGACACCGGATCGAGAGTGCTGTCGGCCGCGACGATGTCGAGCTTCCACAGATTGTCGGCGCGCTTCTGCCAGACGAGCGAGACCGTGTGGGCGTTGCCGAGAGCGTCATAGACCTTGATGTTGGTCGGGGCGAGAGGCGGGGTCGGATTGACGACCGAGGAAGCCGGGAGGTTGCCGACGAATTCCATCTCGGTGGTCGCGGTCGGCTCGTCGATGGTCTGGGTGATCTGGATCGGGGCCAGGGTCGAGGTGTCGGCGACGCCGGTCACTTCATCGACCGCCCAGCCGTTCAGGAAATACTGGCCGTTATTGACCAGGTAGCCATCGCGGTTGACCTCGAAATCACCCGCGCGGGTATAATAGGGCAGGTCGTTGAACAGGGTCTGGTTGGCGTTCTGCGATTCCGCCCGGCTGACCACAAAGAAGCCCTGGCCGCTGACGGCCATGTTGGTGAGGCTCTGGGTCTGGTTGACGTTGCCCTGCACCGTGTTGGAGAAATAGGGCGAGGCGACGACGCCGCCCGGCTGGTGCAGATTGGCGTTGGAGACGGTGATCAACGTCTCAAAGCGCGTGTCCACCTTCTTGTAGCCGGTGGTCTGCGAGTTGGCGATGTTGTCGGAGATGTGTCCGAGGGATTTCGATTGGGCGTTTACACCGCTGACTGCCGTAAACATTGCCCCAAGGATGCTCATTGAAAACCTCGCCCGGTTCATAAGATTGGTTTGTTCGGGCACCTATAAGCAAGTCCCGAGCCAACTTCGGTCTGGGGCGCAACTTACTGAAATAACTTGGAAAATATCAGGAACGATCCATGGCCGGCACGGTGGCCGCGTCTGTTGGCGCGAATTGCCGAGCAAACTTTTCCGTGGCCCGGCGGTTGCTGCCCTGATGGTCGCCCGCGGCTGTACAGGCCCGCGGCGATGCGGCTATATCTTGGCTAGACATAGTGGGAAGCAGGGCATGAGCGTGATAGCGGTAGTGGTGCTGGGAGCCGGCGGCAACTCGCTGGCGATCGTTGATGCGATTGAAGAGATCAAACCGGCGCGGTGGCACCGGTACCAGCTTCGAACTTCGCGGCTTTCTGACGACATCCCTGAAAACCAGGGGAAATCGGTCCTGGGTTATCCGGTGCTGGGGCGCATCGATCAGGCGCGAATTTGCCGACTGCAGGTTCATCAACGGAATCGCCAGCGAATCCAGCTACACCAGGAAGCCGGAGATCGTCGCGCGATCAGGCCTGGCGCGAGAGCGGTTCGTCACCATCATCCATCCCGCGGCGAGCATCGCCCGCACGGCGCAGATCGGGCTTGGCACGTCGATCATGGCGAACAGCGTAATCTGCCCGGACGCGGTGATCGGGGATCACGTCATCATCCTGCAGAACACGGTGGTTAATCACCATTCCCGCATCGCCGACCATGTCACCTTG
Organism: Rhodospirillaceae bacterium; assembly: GCA_016712715.1. NCBI lineage: Bacteria > Pseudomonadati > Pseudomonadota > Alphaproteobacteria > Rhodospirillales > Rhodospirillaceae > Rhodospirillaceae bacterium. The sequence goes on along the minus strand of JADJQM010000003.1, from coordinate 14,135 downwards.
TCGTCCGGCATCACGATCCTCGGCTATGTCACGGTCGAGGACAGCGCCTTTGTCGGCGGCGGCGCGTCGCTGCGACCCTATATAAGGGTCGGCGCCAGGGCCTTGGTCGGTATGGGTGCCGTCGTGGTGAAAGACGTGGCTGCGGACGAGACCGTCGCCGGCAATCCGGCAAAGGTTATCCGTCGCAAGGAAAAAAGCTGATCCGCCCGCGGGTTACCCCGGAATCATGGGGCCGAAATTGGCACTGGCGCCAGCCCCGAAACCACCCAGATAGCTGGAGCTGGTAGCGCGGTGCATTGCAGAGATGCTCGGGTGTCGCCGGACTTGCGAACTTGTCGCCGACAAGATCGCGTCGCACGAAGATCGCGTTGATACCGCTGATGCTGGTGCCCACCAGCTGGTAGCCTTTTTCCTCGGCGAGGCGGGTGAGGGGCGAGAGCGAGGCGCCGATATAGCTGTCGCCCGTATAGCTGTAGGTCTTGTCATAGGCACCGACCAGGCTCATCGGCGGGGGATAGAGCGGGTTGTATTCCAGCACCACGACGCGTGCCTGAACCGCCTTCATCGCCTTGAACACATGATAGTCATTGCCGTCGATATCGATCGAAAGCAGGTCGATTTCCGCCGGAATGCCAAGCTTGGCGCAGACCGCGTCGATGTTCTCGGCATCGATCGGGGTGTCGTCCAGTACGAGCTGGCCCGATGCCAGGGCGGCGGCGAAGTATTTGCGCATATACTTCACCTTGGGTGGGTTGATCTCGATCCACCAGCCGCGCCATTGGTTGAGCAGGGCATGGAGCGTGATGTTCTGGCGGCCATTGCCGACGCCAAACTCGAAGAAGGTCTTGCTGGTGGTGCCGATGCGCCGGAACACCTCCATCAGCATGCCGTCCTCTTCGTTTTGGGAGGCGACCGAATAGCCGAAGCGTTCCAGGCGCTTGGGGTCGTCATATTTGGGGTCGCGCAGGATGTCGCGCACCAGCAGCTGCGAGGTGCATTGGGCCTCGCGGCGCATCGTCTGGGCCATTTCCGTCAGCAGATCGTTCTGGCGGTTGGCCATCAGTTCGAGGCGCAGGGCATGCAGGATCTGGAACAACTGGCCATCGGTCGCGAGCACCTTGCTGGCTTCCTGGGCGAGGTTATGAGCTTCGGCAAGTCGGCCGCTTCCATGCAGCGCCAGGATGTCGCGAATTGCGCCGTCTCGATCCATTTTCCAAGCCCCTATCGTCGCAAATACTGATGATTAACGAATTGCTGCCGCATGGTGGTCGATGTTTCGGCCCCTGTACAGACCGTTTCCGCCCACACGTGCGCCCCGTTTCTTAACTGAATCTTATCCATGTTCGGGGAAGGTGAACGCTCGGCTTCGACCGGCGGACCAGTGGCGGCGGCAAATCGGGACTTCTGGCCCGAAAATTGCTAAGCTAATCACTAGGCTATCAGGCGTTACGGACCATCCGGGCCGGCCGAAAGTGGGTTCACAGCGTCTTCACCAGGTGAGAGCGATCGATGAGCACAATGACTGCGGGGCAAGTGTTGAAGCGCATGGAGACAGCGCGCTTTATCCTGTCCTATGTCGACAATCAGCGGTCCGGACGCCGTGAGCTCGTCCTCCAGGGCAAGACCGAGGGGAAGCACCGCGCCGAACATGCGCGGGTCGATATCCTCGACGACAATGGCCGCTTGATCGAAGCGCGCCCGATCGACGATGCGATCGCCGAGTTCGTGTTTGCCAATTTCGAGCAGCGTGGCGACACGGAATCCTTCAGCATCTATCGCAGCGATCTCGACAGCGGGCATTTCGACCAGCAGCGCTCGAAGCGCACGGCCCCGGCCCAGGTGCGCCACCAGCTCACCAACGCCGAGAAGAGCTTCACCGCCAACGGCGCCAAGCTGTGGTACCACAAACCCATTTTCGACAAGTATCGCGACACCGGGTTCGGCAGCATCATCCGCGCCACAATGACCAATCATCAGGTCTGCGCATCGCGCTGTCCGTTCTGTTCGACCATCTCGCGCAACCGCAAAGACGCCGTGACCCTGCAGGAAGCCAAGGATTTCGTCGACCGCCTCTATTTCGACCAGGCCGACTACAACCGCAAGAATTTTCCTGAGTATAACGAGGCCTACAAGGCCGCGACCGGCAGCGATATCCGCCTGCGCGGCCTGATCCTGTCCGGCGGCGGCCAGCCCAATCTGTGGCCGCATTTCGCCGAGTTCGTCGAGTACCTGTCGACGCTCGATATCGATCTCGGCCTCATTACCAACGGCTTTCCGCAGAAGGTGCCGGACGAGACCTACCGCCATGTCCAGTGGATCCGCATTTCGATCACGCCGGAGGATGCGTCGCCCTTCTATCCCGACCAGCGGTTCGACAAGCAGTACATGCCGGAGCTGATCAGGAACAACAAGGATATCACGGTCGGCTATTCCTATGTGTTCGGTCCGTGGACGACCGACGATATCCTGAACCGGATTACGCAATCCTTGGCCGATAACGGCTTCGACTATTGCCGCACGCTGACCGATTGCAACCTGACGCGCGAGATGCAGCTGATCGCGCACCGGGAATTGGCCGAGCGCCTGTTCCGCCTCGGCTATATCGACGCGCTGGGCAACCCGACGGGCCGCATCTTCCACCAGTTCAAGTATCATGGCTCCAAGCCGGAGGCCGAGGAACTGTGGGATGGCGGCCAGTGCTTCCTGCAGACCTACAGCGTGTTCTGGGACACGACGGGCCATGAGCAGAATGGCAAGTCCTATTGCTATGCATGCGATTCCGTGACTGTCCTCGTCGACAGCGACGAAAGCGGCACCGTCACCAGTTCGGAACGCAAGTTCAATCACGAGAAATGGGGCACCGTGCCCAACACCGAGGTGAACCGCCTGTACACCGAGCCGGTGAAGGCCTATTTCGACCCGCGCAAGGTGTGCACGTCGTGCCTCTTCATGCGCAACAACCGCACCGTCAAGGAAATCATCAACGCGCCGCGTGACCTCTCGGTCGAGGTTCCAACCGGCCTCCAACATCTGAATTTCCCATGAACAAACCAGCGAAGAACGAGGATATCCGGCTGATGGCTGAGAACCAGGTCGTCGACCCAGGCACCTATGACGAGGATTACTTCGAGCGTGGCGTGCAGACGCAGAAGTCCGGCTATCAGAATTATTCCTGGCTCCCGGAGCTGACCATCAAGATGGCGCACCATCTGGTACAGCTCCTGCCGATCAAGCACGGCGAGAAGGTGCTGGATTTCGGCTGCGCTAAGGGTTTCCTGGTCAAGGCGCTGCGCCTGCTCGATGTCGATGCCTATGGCGTCGATGTTTCGGAATATGCGATCGACCGGGTCGATCCGCAGGTGCGCGGTCTGTGCACACGCATCACCGGGCCGCAGGATCCGCGCTGCTTCAACCGCGACTATGACTGGCTGGTGTCGAAGGATGTGTTCGAACATCTGACCGAGGCGCAGCTCACCGAATTGCTGCAGCTGGCCCGCGGCCGCGTGAAGCACATGTTCGCCGCCATTCCCATCGGCAAGGATGACAGCAAGGGCTTCATTATCCCGGAATACGACCGTGACATCACACATGTGACGATGGAGCCGCTGCATTGGTGGATGGAGCTGTTCCAGAAGAACGGCTGGAATGTCGATTCCGCCACGCACAGTTTCCGCGGGGTGAAGGACAGCTGGACGGCGGCCTGGCCGCATGGCAATGCATTCTTCGTCGTCTCGCGACGCTGAGCTTCCATGTTGCTCTCGGTCTCCAACATCGCTTGGACACAAGGCGATGACCCGGCGCTGCTGAACCTGCTGCGCGCGAACGGCTATGCCGGGCTCGACGTGGCGCCCACCAAGATCTGGCCCGACTGGCAGGCGGATTCCGCTGCGACGGCGCGATTCGCACGGCAGGTCACGGATGCGGGCCTGCGCACCATCGGCATGCAATCGATCTTCTTCGGCACCACGAGCCTCAACATCTTTGCCGATGGCGAGCGCTGGCTAGCTACGAAACGGCATCTGCGCCGTGTTGCGGGAATTGCCAAGAATATCGGCGCGACGCGGATCGTGTTCGGGGCGCCGGCCAACCGCGACCCCGGCAATCTGGCGGCCGCTGCCGCCGCCGAGATCGCGCTGCGCCGTCTGCGGCGGCTGGGCGGAATCTTCGCCGATGCCGGCACGCGCCTGTGCCTGGAGCCGGTGCCGGCCGATGCCGGGGGGCGATTCCTGCTCACCACCCTCGAGACCGCGACCTTCGTGCGCCTGGTCGATCACCCGGGCATCTGCCTCAACCTCGACTCAGCCTTTCTGGCGGGCGAGGGCGAACCGATCGAGCGCACCATCCAGTCCTGCGCCGATGTGATCGGCCACGCCCATGCCAGCGAACCGGCGCTCGGAACCTTCGCACCGTCCCGGGTCGATCACCGCGCCATGGGCGTCGCCCTGCGCAAAATCGGCTATACCGGCGCCGTCGCCATCGAGATGCGCGCGATCACGGGCGCCGAAGAACGCAATCTCCGCGATGCAATGAAGGTCGTGAGTGCCTGCTATGGCGTCGCCTAAGGCCATCTCGGTAGCCCAGATCGGCTATGGCTATTGGGGCACCAACCTTGCCCGCAACGCAGCCGCCAATCCGCAGCTATCCCTCGATCTCATCTGCGATGTGAGCGCGGCGAACCGCGCCAAGGCGGCTGCCGCGCATCCCACCGCGCGGATTCTCGCCGACAGCGCCGAGGTGTTCGCGGATGCTACCATCGACGCGGTCATCGTGGTAACGCCGGCCTCGACCCATGCCGAGATCTGCCAGCGTGCCATCGAGGCGGGCAAGCATGTGCTGGTGACCAAGCCGCTGGCAACCAGTGTCGCCGACGCGGCGGCGATGGCGGCGCTCGCCGCACAGCATGGCCGCACGCTGCTCATCGATCATACCTTCCTCTACACGCCGGCAGTGGCTTTCCTGAAACAGGCGTTGGCGCAGGGGGATCTCGGCAAGCCGCTCTATTACGATTCCGTGCGCACCGGGCTCGGCATCTTCAAGAGCGACGTCAACATCGTCGACGATCTGGCGATCCACGACATCGCCATCCTGGAACATCTGTTCGCCGAGCTGCCCGCAACCGTGTCGGCGACGGCCGCCGCGAGTTTCAGCGGGCTGCGCGAGAGCCTTGCCTATATCACGCTCACCTACCGAGATGGGTTGGTGGCGCATCTCGCGGCTCATTGGCTGTCGCCGCTCAAGCAGCGTCAAGTAGTCATCGCCGGCGATGCTCGCATGCTGGCCTGGGACGACAGCCGCGTCGGCGAGCGAATCCGCATCTTCGACAGCGGCATCACGCGCACCGAATCCGCCGTCGTACCGGGCCGCGCCGACGTCAGCTACCGAAATGGCGAGGTGACCGTGCCGACGCTCGGCGACACGGAGGCCCTGGCCGCCGAGATGGCCGATTTCGTCACCTGCATCCGCAGCGGTGCCGTGCCGCGTGCCAGCGGGCAGAGCGGAGTGCGGGTGATGCGGATCGTCGCGGCCGCGCATCGTTCGGCGGCGCAAGGCGGCGCCCCGGCCGCGATCGAAGGCTAGTCATGGCAAGCCTGCCGCATGAAACCATGAACCTGCCAAACGGCGACCGCCTCGGATTCGTGCGCGTGGGTGGTGCCGAACCGGGCCTGCTGGTGGTCGGCGGCTATGGCAAGAGCGCGCTTGAGAAGCCGATCGGCTCCATCGCCCTCCAATATGCGCTGCAACGGCAACGCGCCTGCATCGTGCTGGAATTCCGCAGCCAGGGGCGCTCCTCGCCGCTAGCCCAAGGCATGTCAGTGCCGGGCATGCGCGATGATATTCTGGCCGCGGCCGACACCCTCGGATTGCGGAACTGCCTCGGCATCGGCGCCAGCCTCGGCGCCTGGGCCCTGCTGGCGGCGCAGCAACAGCGCAACAGCCTGCTGTGGGGTATGCTTGCCCTCGCGCCAGCGCTCGACTGGGATCTCACCTATTTCAAGCCGCTGTCGGAGCGTGGCGGCCTTGCCACCCACGGCAACGGCCAGATTCATGTGCCGGCGAGCGGGATCGTCGTCAGTCACGATTTCTTTAGCGGCCTTGATGCCTGCCGCATCAGGGTCGACGCGCTCCGGTTCAAGGGACCGCTCCATGTCATTCACGGCGCGGACGATGTGGTGGCGCCGATCGCGCGTTCGGAACAATTCGCGGCCGAAAGTGGCGCGACGCTCATTCGCCTGGCGGGTGCGGGTCATGAGGTGTCGGCGTTGCAATCGGCCACCGCGCAACAAGCCTTCGTGATAGAGTGCGATACCATGCTGGCACCGCGCGCGGCCCCGGCTGCTTAGAGAGAGACGGGACATCCAGATGCCGAGTGACGCCGCCGCCAATCCGCTCCAGCAGCTGGTCGACGTGGCGCTTGGTGCGCGGTCGCGGCGCGATTATCCGACCGCGCTCGCCGCCACGCAGAAGGCCTTCCATCTGGCGCCGCGCGCCTTCCTCAACGCCAAGCTGTGGGGCCTGCTGTTCAATGCGCCGCCGTGGTTCGAGACCGCGGCCGAGCATGATGACTATCTCGCTTTGGCTGACAGCCTGATGGCGCTGGTGGAGACGGCATGCGGCGCAGCCGAGCCGCGATTTGCCGCCGACCTCGCAGCGCAGTTCCTGCACGGGGCGCAGTTCCGCCACACCGTGCACAATGACCTCTTGCTGACCGGTTTCATGGGGCGGCGCGCAGCGCTGTTCGGCTATGCCCTGTCCCAGAGCGCCGTGCCGCGCAGCCATGTGTTTGCGACCCCGGTCGCCAACGGTGCGCGGCCGCGCCTCGGTATCATCTTCAAGCATATGCAGCAGGACCCGGAGACGACCTCGGTGCTGCCGTTCTTCCAGCACGCGAAGGCGGCCGGGATCGAGGTGATCCTGTTCGTAGTCGAGGCGCGCGGCCACCAGGCCTTCGTCGATCATCTGAAGACCGTGTGCAACAAGATCGTGCAGCTGCCGACCTCTGTACCGGATGCGGTGCGAATGCTGCGCCAGGAGGATCTCGATATTGTCCTGTTCGGCAACGACATCACGGCGAAGCCCTCGGTTCCGGCCTATCTGAGCTTCTACCGCATCGCGCGGCGCATGTGCTGCTGCGTCTCGACCCTGGTGACGACGGCCTCACCGCAGATGGATGTCTATTTCGGCTGCGACTATTACGCCGCGCGCGGCTGCGCCAGCGAATTCACGGAGCAGTTCGTGGCCTTGCCCGATCCGGGCTTTGCGTTCCTGTTCCCGTCGCGGCAGATGCCTGCCGAGGTGCTGGACCGAGCGGCGCTCGGCCTTGCGCCCGATACGCTGCTGCTGACCTCCGGCGCCAATCATACGAAGCTGCATGCCGACCTCGTCGATGTATGGATCGACATCCTGCGGCGACTGCCGCAGGCGCGGCTGCTGCTTTATCCATTCCCGCCTCATTTCGGGGCGGCTGGGGTCTAAGTCGAGCAGCGCCTGCGCACACAACTGACGGCTCATGGCATTGCCGCGGATCGCCTGATCGTGCCGCCGCCGCTGCCCGGCCGCGATGCGGTCATCGCCATGCTGCGTCATGTCGATCTCGGCCTCGACTCGTTTCCCTATACCGGCGTCACCACCATCGTCGATGCGATCGAGGCCGGCCTGCCGACTGTCAGTCTTGCCGGCCGCACCTTGCGTACGGCGCAGGGTGCCGCGATCCTGCACAGCGTCGGCATGGACGAACTTGTGGTCGAGACCAGCGCCGCCTATGTCGACCTCACGGTAGCCCTGGGCGAAGATACGGCTCGGCGGCAGGGGCTGCGCGCACGGCTGCAGGAGATTGCCTGCGGCACACCACCTTTCTTCGATACCGATCGATTTGGCAAGGCGGTCGCGGCCGCCTATCATCAGCTGCACGCCGACATGGCGGCAGGACGCTGAGGGGAGAGCGATGGGTCGCATACATCTGATTTCCGGCGCCAGTTCCGGGATCGGCGCCAGGATCGCCGCGGAGTTGCAGCGTGCAGGCGATGAAGTTGTGCCGGTCGTGCGCCGTGCCGAGGATGCGGTGAAGCTGGGCGCCACCCGGCATCTGCTGTGCGATTTCGCCGATCCAGCGCAGACGCAGAGCGCGTTCCAGTCCTTCGAGGGTCCGGTCGATTCCTTCATCAACGCGGCCGGCATGGCGATCGGCAAGGCGATCTGGGATACGGCGCCGGGCGATATCGGCGTCCTCATGAACGTCAACCTGATCAGCCCGATGCTGGCCTGCGGCGCGCTGCGCGGCAAGATCAATGCCGGCGGCGCCATCATTCTCCTGTCCTCGCAATCGGCTTATCGTGGTGGCTGGGACGATGCCTACAACGCCTCCAAGGGCGGCATCAACACCTTCATCAAATCGCTGGCCATGAAGCTTGCCCCTGATGTGCGCGTCATCGGCATCGCGCCCGGCATCGTCATTGGCACGCGCATGACGGCGGGGCGGCAGCAGAACGATCTCGACCGCATCAAGGAGACGATTCCGCTCAAACGCTTTGCCGAGGTGGGCGAGGTGGCGGCGATGGTCCTGTCGCTGCTGGGACCTGCCGGCGCCTATGTGACGGGTGCAGTCATCGACATGAACGGTGGCAACTATCTGCGCTGAGGATCAGGCGTCCGGCTTCGGCTGCTTGCAGGCGGCGACGACCTCATAGAAGCGCTGGCTCATCCGGCCGGAATCGGCGAGATAACGTTGGTAATAGTCGCGTCCGGCCTGGCCGACACCATGCCGCCAGGCAGGATCGCGCGCCAGGCGGTTGGCAAGCTCGACATATTGCGCCGCGTCGGCGGCATAGAGCAGCGGCCCGGCGGCGTTCTCGCCAGCCAGCAATCGGTGGATCTCCGGCGCGGCCGGCCCACCCTCGGCGAGCGGACGGAAGAAGTGCATGCCGTATTGCGTTTCGGGCGCAGCGAAGGATAGCAGCGGCGTTCCGGCGACCAGCGCCTGCATCGCAGTGACGCCGCAGCCGAAGGGAAAGGTTTCGAGGAAGATGTCGAGCACCTGGGCGTAGAGCGTGGTATCGACCCAGCCGATAAAATGGGTCTGCGCCGCTACGCCGGCCTCGTTGAAGAAACGCTGTATGCCGTCATGCTGCTCGCGTCCGGTCCATAGATAGCCGGCGGCCGGATTGGCGCGCAGGATCTCGGCCACGGCGGCGAGATAAGGCGGCGAATTGAGCTTCTCGGTGCGGGCGAGCGCGCCGAACAGTACGGGATGTTGGGCAAAGCGCGCGCGCGCTGCGGCAACCGCTTCCGGCGCTACCGGCGGCGATGGCCTGGCAAGGAGGAACGGCACCACCTGCCATTCCTCGTCATGGACCATGCGACGCGTCTCGGACCAGCCGCCATAGCTGATATAGCCGTCGACCTCGGGGATGCGGAACGGGTGGAATTTGAGAGTCCAGAACAGCTGTACCGGCGCAAGGCGCATGGCGAGCACAAAATCGGCCGTGGTGGGCGCAGAGACCCAGACCAGGTGCGTGACGCCGTCCTCGGCAATGCGGCGGCGCAGGCGCGCGATGCGCGCTACCACCGACTCGCTGCTATTCTGGGCCAAGTTGACGATCTCGGCACCCATCCCGCGGACCCGCTGGTTGAGTGCCGGCAGATCGCCGAACAAGGTGTAGACGATGGGCTGGTCGGCCCAGGGCAGGCCATGGGGGCGGTTGGCGATGACTTCGAGCATGCCGTCGGTATGACCGAGGATGACCGCGTTCTGCAGCAGGAAACCGAGGCGCCACGGGCGCGCCGCCGACGGCGCATGCAGCTTGCGCGGCAGGACCGGGTCCTGGAATTTTCGGCCATAGGGCACGACGCTGTCCTGCCAGGCCTGGAAGCAGGTGCGCGCATACTGTTCGGTTTCGATCTTCTTGGTGAAGTGCTGGTAGAGCATCTGCAGCAGGTTGAAGATCGTGTCCGGCGGTGCCCCCTTGGCGCACAGCGTCGCCAGAGCGCCGACCAGTTGGTGGCGGATATGCTCCGCCTGCTCGGTCATGCCGTAATCGTGGAACAGGCCGCCCAGTTCGCCGGCGGCCATGATGTTGCCGGGCTCGGCGCGACATTTTTCGATCGCCGCCAGCAACGGTGGCGGCAGGCTTTGACCGCCCGCGACGTTCATGTCGCAGCGGTGCGGTATTTGCGCTGCACCGGCCAGACCATCGGCCGGATCTCGGTACGCTCCGCCACGACATAGAGCGCGGCGTTGCTGGCGGCGTCGAATCGGCGGGTGGGTTCGACCTGAAAGGGCTTGAAGCCGTTGCGCAGGTCGCAGGTGACGCCGGTCAGCACATGGATTTTGAACGCATTGTCGCCGAGGAAATCGGGATAGACGGTGGGCGAGAAATTCCAGAAGCCGTGGTTGAATCGGCTCAGCGGTGCCGCATGCACCAGGAAGCCGTTGAGCGAGACGGCCTCGCAGGCATTGCGGAAGGCAACACCGACATTGAAGCAATGCTCGCAGGTGCCGGTGTCGATGACGAGGTCGAACTTGCCGACCAGATCGCCCGGCAGAGGATCGTTGAGGTCGACGATGCGCTCGAAACCGCGCGCGTTGACGATGTCGATCACGGTGACGTCGAGACCCAGGGCGTCGAACAAGGAGAGCGAATCGTAGAGTGGCTCCTTGCAGCCCTGCAACCCGTGCCAGCCCCAGATCTTGTCGGCATCCTCCCGCACCGGGAGCCTTGCCACCAGATCGGCGCCGAACAGCTGCACCATGGACGCGTGCGGCACCAGGAGGTCGGGATAGGCAAGCGCCAGCGCGCGCAAGCGGACGTCCGGGCCGACGGCCTTGCGGCGCGCCGAGATGGCGCTGTTCAGCAGGTTGAGATACATGGCTTCGATCGCCATTCTGGTCCCCTCAAATGGGCTGTCGCCGCGAACGGTCGGCCATCTCCCGCACAATGTAAGAGCGTCCAGCAGGTGTCAACACGTCACCGACAACCCGCTGACCGCCGATATTTCGTTGCCTAATCGCCGCTGCGGTTCATAATGCCGGGCGTCCGAAAGGAAGCATGGCGGCGCCGCCAACGCGGCGGCCGCGGCGCGCATGGGGAGGCTGCATGACGGTCATTGTCACGGGCGGGGCGGGGTTCATCGGATCGGCCCTGGTGGGGCAATTGAACGCGCTGGGCACCAGCGTCGTCACGATCGACAAGCTTACCTATGCTGCCAACCCGGACAATCTTGCCGACCTGGCGCGGCCCGACCTCCATCGCCTGCACCAGGTCGACATTTGCGATGCGCCGGCGGTCCGCCGCATCTTCGCCGAAACACGGCCGGTTGCGATTTATCATCTGGCGGCGGAAAGCCATGTCGATCGGTCGATCGACGACCCGGTCCCCTTCGTGCGCACCAATGTCGAAGGATCGGCGGTGCTGCTGACGGCAACGCGTGACTATTGCGCCGGACTGGATGCCACGGCACGGGGGCAGTTCCGTTTCCTGCAGGTCTCCACCGACGAAGTCTATGGCGAATTGGGGGCGAGCGGCGCCTTCGATGAAAACAGTCCTTATCGCCCAAATTCGCCCTATGCCGCCAGCAAGGCCGCGGCCGATCATTTCGCACGCGCTTTCGCGCGGACCTATGATCTGCCTGTGCTGCTGACCAATTGCGGCAACAATTACGGGCCGCGCCAGTTTCCCGAGAAACTCATTCCGCTGACCATCCTCAATGCCGTGGCCGGCAAGACGCTGCCGGTCTATGGCGCCGGACAGCAGGTGCGGGACTGGATTCATGTCGATGATCATGCGGCGGCCCTGCGCGCGGTGGTGGCGGGCGGCCGTCCGCGCGAAACCTACCTGGTCGGCGCGCGCGGCGAGATGCGCAACGTCGACATCGTCCAGAAGATCTGCGCGCTGCTGGATGTGCTCAAGCCAAGGACGGACGGCCGTCCTTATGCCGAGCAGATCGCGTTCGTTACCGACCGGCCGGGCCATGATGACCGCTATGCCATCGATCCGCGCAAGATCGAGAGCGAGATCGGCTGGTACGCGGCGATCGAGGTGGACCGGGGGTTGCGCGAGACGGTGGAGTGGTATCTCGACAATCCGGCCTTTTGCGCACGTTCCGAGGCCAGCTATGATCGGCGCCGGATCGGATTGATTTCTGACGACAAGGAAAAGCGGGCATGAAGGGGATCATTCTGGCGGGCGGCAGCGGCACGCGCCTGCATCCGGCGACGCTCGTGGTGACCAAGCAGCTCCTGCCGGTCTATGACAAGCCGATGATCTATTATCCGCTGGTCACCCTGATGCTGGCTGACATCCGCGATATCCTGATCATCACCAAGCCGGAGGATCTTGAGAAGTTCCGCTCCCTGCTGGGCGATGGCAGCCAGTGGGGGATCCGGCTGCAATATGCCGTCCAGTCGCAGCCGCGGGGTATCGCCGAGGCATTCCTGATCGGGCGTGAGTTCATCGGCAACGATTCCTGCGCGCTGATCCTGGGCGACAACATCTTCTTCGGCCTTGGGCTGCGTGACCTGCTGATGCGGGCCGCATCGGTCAAGACCGGGGCCTTCGTCTTTGCGCATTGGGTGGCCGATCCGGAGCGGTACGGCGTGCTCGATATGGGCGCCGACCGCAAGGTGAAGGCGATCCTGGAGAAGCCGAATCCCGCGCCGTCGAACTGGGCGGTGACCGGCCTCTATTTCTATGGCCCGGGCGTCGCCGATGTCGCCGCCGGTATCAAGCCGTCGCCGCGCGGCGAGCTGGAAGTGACCGACGTCAACAGTGCTTATCTGGCGCGCAACGAATTGCAGGTCCAGGTGCTGGGCCGGGGCTTTGCCTGGCTGGATGCGGGTACGCCGGAGAGCCTGCTCGATGCCAGCAACTTCATCGCCACGGTGGAAAAGCGCCAAGGGTTGAAGATTTCGGTGCCGGAGGAGATTGCCTGGCGCCTCGGCTTCATCGACGCGGCGCAAGTGGCCAAGATCGCGGCCGGCTATGGCAGCGGTCCCTACGGCAAATATCTGGAGTGGATCCTCGCCATGGGCTGAGGCAAAGCGGCTAGGCGGTCTGCCAGAAACCGCGGATAGCCGCGATGACGCAGTCGACATCTTCGTCGCTCAGTTGCGGAAACATCGGCAAGCTGAGGACGCAGTGAGCCGCCAGTTCCGATTGCGGCAAGCCACCGGGGCCGATGGCGATCTTGCCGCGATAGGCCGGCTGGAGATGGATCGGCACGGGATAATGAATCACCGTCAGAATATCCCGCGCCTTAAGCGCCGCCTGCAACGCATCGCGGCGCGGGCCGGCATTGACGACATACTGATGAAAGACCGGCGCATAGCCGGCCGAGCGGGCGGGCAGGACGAGGCCGGAGAGGCCAGCGAGCCCAGCATCGTAGCGCGCGGCAATAGCGCGGCGCCGCTCCGTGTCGCGCTCAAGCACCTGCAGCTTCACCCGCAGCACGCCAGCCTGGATGGGGTCGAGCCGGCTGTTGATACCCGGCATGTCGCTGATGTAGCGATCGCGCCAGCCATACTGGCGCAGCGCGCAGAGCTTTTCCTGGAGGACCGGATCGTCGGTGCTGATGACGCCGGCATCGCCAAGCGCGCCCAGATTCTTGGTCGGATAGAGGCTGTAGGCCGCCAGGCGGGACCAGCTACCGACCAGGCGGTTGTTGATGCCGGCACCGTGGGCCTGGCTGCAATCCTCAAGCATGATGAGGTCATGGGCTTCGGCGATCGGTGCGATCGCGGCCATTGCAGCCGGCTGACCGTAGAGATGCACTGGCACGATTGCCTTGGCCTTTGGCACGCCGGCCGGCCAGGCGTCGAGCAGCCTGCCGAGGGCGCGCGGATCCATGGTCCAGTCGGCGCCGATATCGACCAGTACCGGGGTGGCGCCGGCCAGTTCGATGGCTGCAACGGTTGCGACAGCGGTATGCGAGACGGTGATGACAGCGTCGCCCGGACCGACATCGAGCGCGCGCAAGCCCAGGGTCAGCGCATCGGTTCCGCTGGCGACACCAACCGCAAAGCGGGTCTTCGCGAAGGCAGCGAATTCGCGTTCGAACGCCGCGACTTCCTCGCCCATGATGTACCAGCCGTCATTGAGCACGCGCAGGATCGCCGCGTCGATGTCGGCGCGCTGCGCCAGATA